>JAPNUP010000115.1 GCA_026627345.1 Bacillota bacterium
GGACCAACCGGTTATGAGCCGGCCGCTCTAACCAACTGAGCTATAGGCCCAAAGATAAAAATGGAGCGGAAGACGGGATTCGAACCCGCGACCCTCGCCTTGGCAAGGCGATGCTCTACCCCTGAGCCACTTCCGCAGAACGTTTCTTATTATAGCGTCATTGTCTGCGATATGCAAGCGAAGGGACCGTCAGATCCATAGGAATATTCATCCTTTCGTTTGATGCCGACGGCCACGCTGCGCACCGTGATCATAGCCGCTCCACAAATGCTCGCCACTCGTCTTTCCACGCACACAGCGAGGCATACTGGTGGTGCAAGGCGGTCTGCCACTCTTCGTACTGCTGCGCCCAGATCTGCTCGATCGCGCGCGCCTCGGCCTGACGCTGCACGGCTGGTGAAAACCCCGCATTCTCCGGATCAGCGACCACCGACGTGACGACGTGTGGCACTTGCCGCTGCGGAGCAATACGCGTCGCACCGATACGACCACCCCGCTCATAACGCCTCTGCAGCGAGTGTAGCTGGTCTTCCATTCGCCAAGCGTCTGTACCCGCCACGTGCCTGCGGTGATAACAGAAGTTCTCAAAATCCACCTTTTGCGCGCGCATCAGAAAACTTTCGGTCGTGTTCCACAGCAACTCTGCAAACGCGCGCACTGGAAATGCCGCGCGAATCTCCGTTATAGAGGCTGAAACCCAGGTCGCATGACGGCCCAGATACCACCGCAGATCGGCGATCTCATGCTCCGGATAGTGAAAGCTGTAAAGCAGGTACGACGCCAGCAATTGGTCGGCGGACCCGGGAACCATCACATTGCGCACCGGCTTAATCTCAACGAGAGAATCATTGAGCACCAAGTCAACCGTTGCCTGTTTGACACCAAATGCCTGAGCGATCGGTAACTGCGCGTAGGCTCTGACACTACGCAGCCAGCTCCAATCGAGCGCTCGCGCCCCTGTCGCCATGCTTCTCACGTCATGCCCCATGCGCATAAAGAAATCCCCGACCGGGTTGACCTGCATCTCAGGCTTGGCCTCGAAGTACGAGACAAACGCCGCCAAGCGCGCACAGTCCTCAACGATATCGACTCGCTGCCCGTGGACGAACCGATATCGTCTGCGTAATGCGTCAGTCATCTCCAGCGCGACGTAGGCATTCACCCATTGCGGAGTCTGATCGAGTGGCTGGCCAGCGGCGTCTGCAGTCCCATCTGCGCCGCGAAACAACATGCCAAGATGTGCTGCCGCCCGCGTACTCGCCACTTGCTCTGCCGGGCCTGTCAGACTCTCTTTGAGCGCGTAGGTCAACTGCCGAAGCCCATGCAGGCCTTCTTGCTCATAAATCCGTCTAAACCGCGAAATCTGCTTGGCCAACAGAGCCGGGTCGCCTATGGACAAAGGCAAAGCGAAGTTGACTAGGCCATCATCATCACATGGATAGTATGCGGATCGCTCCTCCATGAAGCGCAGGTCACGTTCCGTCACCTGCCCACTGAGTCGCTGGACAAACGCCGTCAGCCAATACTTGAACGCCTCTGCACTCACCGGCACTTCGCGTAGATCGAGCAACCCTTTCGTCGGGTACAGCAACGGCGTCATGTGCTGCCAACGCGTCTCTCCATCCAACCGCTTAAAGTAAGGAGTAAGTGGCGGCAACTGTTTCTTACGGGCATGCTGAAAATACCGCTCGTGTGCCAAAGACGACAGCGCCATCAGGCTTTCTCCCTTCTCACTAACCAACCAAACTTGTGCGTACCCGAAGACTACTCCTGCAACCGCATCAACGGGAACAAGAGAACATCACGAATGGACGGTTGGCCAGTAAGCAGCATGACGAGCCTGTCCACACCGATACCGAGCCCTCCTGTCGGAGGCATCCCGTATTCTAAAGCAAGTAAAAAATCCTCATCCATCTCATGCGCTTCGTCGTTTCCAAGTTCGCGCTCTCGGAGTTGTGCTTCAAAGCGCTCGCGCTGATCAATCGGATCGTTCAATTCGCTAAACGCATTGCCATGCTCTCGACCTACGATAAACAACTCGAAGCGGTCTGTGAACCGTGGGTCTTGCGCATTCTTCTTGGCCAGCGGAGAAATCTCCACTGGATGTCCGAAAACAAAAGTGGGCTGATAGAGCGTAGGCTCAACTTTCTCCTCAAAAAAAGCGTTGACGATATGCCCGAATTCGTGCATATCGAGGATGGGCACACCATGAGCACGCGCTGCACTGCGCGCCTCTTCGAGCGTGTGTAAGGAAAAGAAATCGACACCCGTCTGCTCGCGTATGAGTTCTACCATATGCGCGCGCCGCCACGGCGTCTTCAGGTGTACGACGTCATCTCCGTAAGGCAACTCGGTCGTCCCGCGCACATCGAGCGCGATCTGCTCGATCAGCGTCTCCGTCAACTGCATAATGTCTTCAAAGTCCATGTAAGCCGCGTAAAGTTCCATCATCGTGAACTCTGGATTGTGTCTTGTCGAGACCCCTTCGTTGCGATAGACCCGCCCAATCTCGTAGACCCGCTCGATCCCACCGACTACGAGACGCTTCAAGTGAAGTTCGAGTGCGATACGCAGATTCAGTGGCATATCTAGTGCATTGTGATGCGTCTTGAAAGGCTTGGCTGCCGCTCCGGCTGCCACCGTATGTAGTGTCGGCGTCTCCACTTCGAGAAAGCCTTGTGCATCCAAATGACGACGCATAGACTGAATGATGCGGCTACGCATGATGAACGCTTGGCGCACATCCGTATTGACGATCAAGTCCACATAACGTCGCCGATAGCGCAGCTCCACATCCTTCAGTCCATGCCACTTCTCAGGCAGTGGGCGCAGTGCTTTGCTCAACAGGGTGAGTTTCTCGATATGAACGGTAACCTCGCCACGGTTCGTTTTAAACACATATCCTTCTATGCCAATCCAATCCCCCACATCGAGCAGTTCGAACTGTTGGTACGCCTCGTCCCCGAGTGTGTCGACTTTCGCATAGAGCTGAATCGGCCCATCTTGATCGAGAATGTGCGCAAACCCCGCTTTTCCATGACCCCTGCGCGCCATGAGGCGCCCCGCCATGCGGACATGCAACGGATGTTCTTCAAGCTGTTCACGCGTGCGCGACTCTGCTGCTAACATCACATCGGCTGAGCGGTGATCGACGTGAAATTTGCCGCCGAAGGGATCGACACCCCGCGCGCGCCAGGCTGTCAACTTCGCTCTCCGCACGGCCGCCTCACTACTCTGATCGACAGCGTCGCCGCTGCCGGATCCTTCTTCGGCAGCTTGTCCATCCGGATGAATCAACCGTGGATCTTGATCTGCCATAGCCCATTCACTCCCACTAATGCATTGTATGTGGCGAATCGCCGACCACAGTCGGCGATTCTGTCTCTACCCTGCGCCCTTTACTTCCGGATCTCGAGCACTTCGTACTGAATCATTCCCGCTGGTACAGAAACTTCCACCATCGATCCCACTGATTTGCCCAGTAGGGCTTTACCGACCGGCGACTCGTTGGAGATCTTGTTATCGGCAGGATCAGACTCTGCAGACCCAACGATGTGAAACTCCACATCCTCTTTAAATTCGATGTCGCGTAGCTTAACCGTCGAGCCGATGCTCACAACGCCTGTATCTACGTCATCTTCATGAATGATGCGCGCATTGCGCAGCATCTTCTCAAGCGTAATAATGCGCCCTTCAACAAATGCCTGTTCATTCTTCGCGTCTTCATACTCTGAGTTCTCGCTGATATCACCGTAGCTGATGGCGACCTTGATTCGCTCCGCCACTTCCCGGCGCTTAACCGTTTTCAATTGTTCGAGTTCTTCCTCTAACTTTTGCAATCCAGCTGGAGTCAGTAACACTTCTTTCTCAGACACGCTTGTTCGCTCCCTTTCCACACGGACCAAAACGATAAAATATTCGGCTCCCTTATGAACAGCCGTAGTGCCAAGGATGAGATGCTGTAGGTCCAACATCCCTTGTCTTAGATACAAAAGTCTGCGCTAAAGTATAGGGCATCTGAAAACTACTGTCAAACGATTCCTGCAAGATCGGTTCTCCACTAGATTGCTCTGTTGCTCGTATAAGCATTGTACTGCGCATGTGACCAGATGATGCCATGTACTCAGTGCTTCACAGACCTTATGCCGACTCTTCCTTTATCTCATTGAGTAACGTGAGTAGCATCTCGATCATGCCGGCTTCCGAGGTCTGTTCATTGATGAGGTCTCTCGCTTGGGCTGCCCCACGCAACCCTTTGATATACCAACCTGCGTGTTTACGCATTTCGCGGACCCCGGTATTTTCCCCTTTGTCTTCCACCAAAAGGTGAAGGTGCTCGATCGCCACTTCGATGCGTTCCTGTTCAGTAGGCGGCGCCAACCGTTCGCCAGTCTCCAGATAGTGTGCCACCTCGCGAAAAATCCACGGGTAGCCGAGCGCGGCGCGCCCGATCATCACGCCGTCACAGCCAGTCTCTGTCAGCAACCGCACCGCATCTTCCGGAGCAGCGACATCGCCATTGCCGATCACAGGAATGCTGACTGCCTCTTTCACACGCCGGATGATAGACCAGTCGGCTTGGCCGGCGTAAAGCTGCTTGGCCGTCCTGCCGTGCACGGTGACTGCACAAGCGCCGGCCGCTTCTACGGCTTTGGCTACCTCCACGGCATTGATATTGTCGTCATCCCAGCCTTTTCGAAACTTGACCGTAACCGGACGATTCACACGCCGAACAACCGCCTCAACGATCGACGCCGCATATTTCGGATCGCGCGCGAGCGCTGCACCTGATCCATTTTTGTAGATCTTCAGCACGGGGCATCCCATATTGATATCGATAATATCAGCATTGGTCCCCTCTGCAACCATCTCCGCCGCTCGCACCATCGTCTCGATATCGTAGCCGACTAACTGCAGACTGACCGGATGCTCATCCGGAATGATCTGCAGCATCCGCTGTGTGCGCTCATTATGATGCACCAGTGCCTTGTCGCTCACCATTTCTGCACAAACCATTCCGGCTCCGAGACGCTTGGCGAGCTTTCTAAACGGAGGATTGCAGACACCAGCCATCGGCGCCAAAATGACCGGGTTATCCAAAGCAACGCCGCCAATCTGAAGGGGCGTAGTCACTACAGCGCCTGTTTCACTCACGTCATCTCACCTCCATATAACAAATCTAAACCCAGCTCTTTACGATTCACCTGAAAGAGCTCTTCCATACTGCGCACCTGCTGATCCGTTGGCGTACGCGTCCCTCGCTCCCATCCTCCCGCCACCGCCACGGAGACGCCCATCGCCTGCGCAAACTCCTCTTGCGTGAGTGATTTTAGCTTTCGGTAGGCCCGCAGGCGTTTCGCAAAAACGTCGAGTACCAACGCACACCCTCCTTTCCATCCACGAGCTCTTGCAATTCAGCGATCGATCGTCTCCATGTCGGATGTAACGCAGTAGATGCGATCTGAACCAGTGGCACCAGCACAAAAGCGCGCTGATGCATTCGCGGATGCGGAATGATCAACTGCGGGTCATCAACGATGACCCGATCGTCCGACAGGAGTATATCGATGTCGATCGTTCGCGGCCCGTAGCGCACCGCTCTCTGGCGGCCCAAGTCGGCTTCGATGCGCAGAATCTCTCCGAGCATGGCGTGCGGATCGTATCCGCTGACAAGGTGTACGGCCAGATTGAGAAACGGTGGTTGCGCAAGCAGCTCGACGGGATCGGTTTCATAGATATCCGAGACAGCCAAAACTTCTGTCGTCGGCAAGTGTCCAAGGGCGGCGACAGCGTCTCGCAGTTGTCTTTGGCGATCACCTAGATTCGCGCCGAGTGACAGTAGATAGGGGTATAACACATCATTCATATCAGCGCACCATAGCGTCCGTCATCCGCACAATACGAGCCATCGGTTCCACATCATGAACACGCACAATATCGACGCCTCGAGTCACAGCGACAGCGACGGTCGCTGCTGTTCCTTCCAGTCTTTGCTCTACAGGCAGATCCAAAACGCGACCGATAAAAGACTTGCGCGACGTTCCTACCAACACAGGAAAACCGACTGCCTTTATCTCGTCTAGGCGGCTCAACAAGGCTAGATTCTGCGCTTGCGTTTTGCCAAATCCCACGCCCGGATCGAGAATGATCCGATCTCGCGCAATTCCTGCAGCCATGGCTGCTTGGCTTTGCCTCTGCAGCCACTCACCAACGTACGAAACGATGTCCGTCTCGATAGGAGCGGAACCAACGCCGTTATGCATCAGGACGTAGTAAGCAGCATAGCTCGCTACAATCTCGTACATTCGGTCATCGCTGAGTCCACCCCACACGTCATTCACGATATCCACGCCGCAGGCCAGTGCACGACTGGCGATCTCAGCCTTGTAAGTGTCGATGGATAGCGGGATGTCTACCGCTTCGCGAATGTGCAGAAGAATCGGTGCAAGACGCTCCCACTCTTCCTCTACACCGAGAGGTACTGCACCGGGTCGTGTAGACTCGGCGCCGATATCGATGATGTCAGCCCCTGCCTTAGCGAGTTCACTGGCGTGGCCCACAGCGTCAGAGACACTGAGGTACCGTCCCCCATCAGAAAACGAATCGGGAGTGATATTGACGATGCCCATGATGAGCGTCCGCTTTCCCACATCGTCGAGCCTTCGCGCGCTGGACACGACGGAGTCCATCTCTAGTTTTGTCACGGCAGACCGCGGCCCCTTTTGCAGGTATTACTTCCGTAATGATACCTCTTTGCACCTTAGTACATGTACTTAGTCCAGTTGGTACAAGGCGGTGCTGAGATAGCGCTCGCCGTTTGAAGCTGAGATCGTTAGCACCCGCCGCCCCGTACCGAGCAGCTTCGCCACCTCGATAGCCGCGTGAATGGCTGCACCGGAACTGATCCCTACCAAGAGACCTTCCTCCCGCGCCACTTGACGCGCCATGACGAACGCTTGTTCACTCTCGACCGTGACGATCTGATCCAATAGCCCGGTATCGAGAATCGAGGGAACAAAACCTGCGCCAATGCCTTGAATCTTGTGCGGCCCAGGCGCGCCTCCGGAGAGGACCGGTGACTCTTTAGGCTCGACTGCGACGATCTTGCACTCGGGAATTTCCTTGTGCAGAATCTGACCGACCCCCGTGATCGTACCGCCAGTCCCGACGGAGGCCACAAACGCATCGAGGCGCCCCTCCATCTGACGCACAATCTCCGGGCCTGTTGTATCGCGATGAGCGCGTACGTTACTCGGATTGTCAAATTGCGCAGGCAGGTAATACTTCGGATCAGACGCTGCAATCTCTTCTGCTTTAGCGATGGCGCCGCGCATGCCTTCAATACCGGGTGTCAGCACGAGGTCCGCCCCGTAAGCGCGCAAAAGGCTGCGTCGCTCCATACTCATCGTATCAGGCATCACAAGCACAGCGTGATACCCTTTGGCTGCCGCCACCATAGCCAAGCCAATCCCTGTATTCCCACTAGTCGGCTCCACGATGACGCCGCCGGGCTTTAGCAACCCTGAACGTTCCGCATCTTCCACCATGGCCAATGCGATTCGATCTTTGATACTACCCCCGGGATTCATCCATTCAAGCTTCACGTAGACGTCCGCCGCACCTTCCGGCACCACCTTACGCAGTCGCACGATCGGTGTCTTCCCGATCAGTTCAATCACACTTTGGGTGACTTTCACTGCAATCCCTCCATAGCGAGTCCATCTCTTCACTAGCTATTAGCGTAGCGATTCATGCACAACGGGTCAATGGGTAGCCGCGTCTCGCAGAGCCACGATTTCTTGCGCATCGAAGTGGTACTTGTCCCCGCAAAAATGGCAGACCAGCTCAGCCTCGCCTTGCTCCTCCAAAATGGAGTCGAGTTCCTCCCGACCTAGAGACAGTAAAACACGTTCCAGACGATCGCGGTTGCAGGAGCACTGAAACCGGACTGTCTTGTGATCCAGCCAATGCACATCGTCTCCAAAAACTCTGCGGACAATATCTTGAGGCGTCTCCCCGTCACGCAACAGTGTAGTGACGTTAGGCAACTCCGCAATGGCTTTCTCCACATGAACAACTTCTTCTTCGCTCGCGCCAGGCAGCATCTGAATGATGACGCCACCAGCCGTCCATACGCTATAATCGCGATTCACCAGTACGCCTACTGCAACGGCCGTAGGTTGCTGTTCAGAGACGGCAAAATAATACGTGAAATCTTCGCCGATTTCACCGGACACAAGCGGGACACTGCCTTGGTAAGGTTCCTTTAACCCGAGGTCCTTCAGCACGCCCAGATAGCCGTTGGTGCCGACGGCTCCGCCGACATCCAGTTTTTGCCTCGCATTGAGAGGTAACTCAACGTGAGGTTCGACGGCGTACCCTCGCACATGCCCTTGTCCGTTAGCGACGACAAGTATTTTGCCGATCGGGCCGTCGCCCGACACCTGGACTGTAATCTGATGATCCGCATGCTTCAGACCAGCCGCCATCATGGCGCTGACCGTTGCCACTCGTCCAAGGGCTGCCGTCACCACTGGCCACGTGTCGTGACGCGTTTGCAGTTCACCAACGAGTGTAGCCGTATGGGCGGCGTAGACGAGGGCATGTCCACCCAATGCGGTGGCAACCCAGATACCGTCTTCTGGCACATGAACACCTCCATGGACACACACTGGGCGCCTTCCGGCACCCAGTGTGTCTGTCCTATTGTGTTTGCGTCAATCGTCAAGATCACGAAAGCGTCGGCGTCGGTGCGTCACCGAAGTTGCCACGACCATTAATGGTCAGCTTCGGACCATCATCGCCACCTTCAACCAACCGACCGTACTCCATCAACTGGCGAATCTGTTCGCCGTCGAGCGTCTCATACTCCAAGAGCGTCTGCGCCAGCAAGTCTAACTTCTCGCGATGCTCGGTCAACAACTGACGCGTGCGCTCATAGCACTCATCCACCACGGAGCGCATTTCCTTGTCGATCTCATAGGCGATCGCGTCACTGTAATTCGGTTCAGAAGCAATATCTCGTCCGAGAAATACTTGTCCTTGCCGGTGTCCGAACTGCATCGGACCAAGGCGCTCGCTCATCCCGAACTCGGTGATCATACGCCGCACCATCTCAGTCACGCGTTCAAGATCGTTCGAAGCGCCCGTGCTAATTTCTTTGAGCACAATCTCTTCAGCGACGCGGCCACCAAGAAGTTCTACCACGCGATCGAGAATATCTTCTCGCGTCATAAAGGATCGGTCTTCTTTCGGAAGGCTGACCGTATACCCCCCCGCCATACCGCGTGGGATAATCGTGACCTTGTGAACCATGGTGCCGTTTTTCAGATAGTAGCCTGCAATCGCATGACCACCTTCGTGAAAGGCCACCAAGCGTTTCTCCTTGTCGCTGATCACCTTGCTGCGTTTCTCAGGCCCAGCGATCACGCGATCAATCGCGTCATCGAGTTCGACCATTTCAATGACCGACTTGTTGCGTCGGGCAGTCAACAGCGCCGCCTCATTCAACACGTTTTCCAGATCGGCGCCCGTAAAACCAGGTGTCCGCTTGGCCAAAACGTCAAGCTGAATATCCTTGGAAATCGGCTTGTTGCGAGAGTGCACGCGCAGTATCTGCTCGCGACCGCGCACATCGGGGCGATCGACGATGATCTGCCGGTCAAATCGACCTGGCCGCAGTAGCGCAGCATCCAAAATGTCTGCACGGTTAGTCGCTGCGATGATGATGATACTCTCATTGACACCAAAACCGTCCATCTCCACGAGCAACTGGTTCAGCGTCTGCTCACGCTCATCGTGGCCACCGCCAAGACCAGCGCCGCGCATACGACCTACCGCGTCAATCTCGTCAATGAAGATGATACAAGGCGCGTTCTTCTTCGCATTTTCGAACAAGTCCCGCACCCGCGATGCGCCGACACCGACGAACATCTCCACAAAGTCCGAACCGCTAATGCTAAAGAAGGGAACCCCCGCCTCACCCGCAACCGCTCGCGCAAGCAGCGTTTTCCCAGTACCTGGTGGACCGACCAGCAGTACACCTTTCGGAATGCGTGCGCCAACTGCGGTAAACTTGCGCGGATCTTTCAGAAAGTCGACGATCTCCACGAGCTCGGCTTTCTCTTCATCAGCGCCTGCCACATCCTCAAACGTAACGCGTTTCTTGTCCTCGGTGTACAACCGCGCGCGACTCTTGCCGAAATTCATCACGCGATTGCCGCCGTTTTGCCCTTGGTTAAATAAGAAGAACAGAATCCCAAAGACGAGCAGGAAGGGCACAATCGTCGTCAGAAAACTGACCCATGATGAGCTGCCTTGCGGCTGAACCACCGTGACGTTGGCTTGTTTATCAAGTTGATTGATGAGCGCATCACTATAAAGAGCCCGAGAGGTAAACTGCGAGTTATCCGCAAGCGTGCCGTCTAACTGTAGCGTCGTGCCATCAGGCGTGATATAGAGTTGCTTCACCTCGTGGTTCTGCATCTGTGTGTAAAACTGGCTCCATGTCAGTACCTGCTTTTGCTGGCTGTCCGACATGATGAACTGCAGGACCCCTATGATTACGAGCAGGATGAGCACATAGAAGATCGCGCTCTGATAGAAACGTCTCATCCTTTACCTCCTCTCGATCAAGGCGCAAATATTGTATCACAATCGCCTTGTAAAAGACACGCGCACAACTTTCAGTGTTCGTCCGTATAAATCTCAGGACGCAAAATGCCTACGCACGACAAGTGTCGATAGCGTTCAGCGTAATCCAAACCATATCCCACCAAGAAAGCATTAGGGACGGTAAAGCAACAATAATCCGGCACAATCGGAATCCGTCGACGACTCGGTTTGTCGAAGGCAGACGCGATCTTGACCGAACGCGCGCCCCGGCGAATCAAGGTATCGCGCAAGTAGTTCAGCGTGGTCCCTGTGTCTACGATATCTTCCACCAACAAAATATCGCGTCCTTCAGCGGGCTGATCGAGATCTTTCAGCATCCTGACCGCACCACTAGACTGCGTGGAGGACCCGTAACTCGAGGTTGCGATAAAATCAATCTCAATAGGTATGTCTATATGCCGAACCAAGTCTGACAAGAACACAAAGGCGCCCTTTAGCACCCCTATCACGAGCGGATGCGTCTGGGCGTAGTCGCGCGATATCTGCGCTCCCACCTCGCCAATTCGTGATTGCAACTGCTCGGACGTGTAGAGCACTGATTCCAAATCATCCAACAAAACAACTTCCTCCTAACGCACTTCTTACAATGGCTTACGCACTTCAAGGTGCCAGCAGCGCCGATCGTCAGGTTCTACGACGTAGTGGCGGCTACGGCTGAGGCCAGGCACCCATACCACAATTTCATCGCTAGTCAGTACTGGATAACCCGTTCGCTTGTCGCGTGGCACCTTGCCATCGACGAGGATATCCGATATCAACCGACTGTGTCCATTCATGCCAAGCGGCTCTATGCGATCCCCTTGTCGCCAAGGGCGTAGAGTCATAGGTTCTGCATCGCACGACACATACGTTTCCCACTTTGCAGCAGGAAATACGGAAGGATGCGGACTTTCTTCCACATGTACCGCATAACCAGCGCCAGCAATCACTATCGGCCCGCTGTCTGTGACGATGGGGACAGGGTTCCATACAGGATCCCTCCGTCCGTACAGATCCGCCGTTTTCAGCAACTGCAGTTTTCCCAGTCGGGACACGACAGACCAGCCATGACCCACTGAACGCGCGCTGATCCCTGAATCTTCGTTAACGCAAGCGCTACGCACTGCCTCAACTCGGTAAAAGGGCCATAATACGCCTGGTTCAGCATATTCCAATACTAAAGTAATGACTCGTCGTTGTAAAGCGAGCGGGAGTGCTCGCAGGCCAAGCGTGTCAAGTTCCGCAAAGCGCCTGTCCAACTCGTACCACGTCACGACTTTGGCGTAGGCCTCACGCGCCATTTCTTGCAGGTAACGATCGTCTTGTGCCGCGAGATCGGCAAGCTGCGCAAGGTGGTGAACAATTTTCGGATTGTACTGCCGAGCAAGCTGCGGCATGAGTTCAAGACGCACGCGATTGCGCGTGTAATCCTTGCACGAATTGCTGCTATCTTCTACATAAGACAGACCTTCACTGAGTGCCCAGGCGGCGATGTCGTCCCTAGATGTGTACAGCAGTGGACGAATGAGCCGCTGCGCCCCCAGCTGGCGCACCTCTTGAATGCCTGCAAGGCCTGTTACCCCTGTGCCACGCAGCACGCGCATAAGCACCGTCTCAGCTTGATCCTGCCGATGATGCGCAGTGAGAATCACCTGTGCGCCGACTGTCCCCGCTACTTCCACGAGCGCCTGATAACGCAGTCTGCGCGCCCCCGTCTCCTGCGACTCTCCTTGTTGCAGTTGCCTTGGAACATCGACGCGCTTGCCGATGAACGGCATATGTATGTTATGTGCCTCTTGCTCTACGAACGCAGCGTCGCGATCAGCTTCCTCGCCCCGGATACCATGATGAACATGGCAGACAGTGAGCGACCACCCGCTTTCCTCCCTAAGCAAGCGCAACGCGTGCATCAGTACTATCGAGTCGAGACCGCCGCTAACGGCTAACACCATCTTCGCAGAGGGACTGAGATGTCGTTGCAAAACCTGGCGCACTTCCTCAATCACCAGACCGTCGCCCGGCATAATGGCGTACCCTCCAAACAGAACGAAATAGGACACCGGAAATGACCAACCCCGAAGCAATCGCGCCCGCGACGAGAGCAGTCTGGGACAAAAGTGACACACCTTGCAGTTCGTGGTTTTGCACAAATGCCTTCATCGCCATGTAGGCGTCGATCCCCGGCACGAGTATCACAATGCCCGGTACAGCAAACACCGTGACAGGCATCCGCAAGCGACGCGCCAATCCTTCACTCAAAAGGCAGACGCTGAGACTGGCCACGAAACTCGCAACGACCTCGGTCATTCCATAGCGCATCGCCGCAGTCTGGAAAAGGTAAGCCACACCACCGAGCAGGCCCACTGGAATGATGGCTTTGCGAGGAATTTGATAGAGCACAGCGAAAGCCATCGTCGCGATCATGCTAAGCACAAAACTACTCACACTGTCACCCCGCATGCGCATGTAGGCTGATGGCAACAGTCACAGCCACAGAAATGGCTACAGCAGTAAACAAAGCCTCAGCGCCACGTGCAACGCCTGATAACAAATCACCAGCCAATAAGTCGCGAATCGCATTGGTCACAGCCAGTCCGGGAAGCAACGGTAGTACGGCACCGACGATGATAGCGCCAGTCTGCGGCGCATGTACAAAGTCCGCCAACGATGACGCGAGAAACGCACTACACAGTCCGGCTAGCAATACGCCGAAAAAACGCGGTACGTAGGCGGCTAACCACTCCGTCACCAGTTGCGCCAGCAATCCCGATAGAGCTGCGATCAAGAAGCCAACGGCACTGCCACCTAACACGACGGTAAAACTGCCGCTAGAGATCCCTGCGCAGGCACGCCGTAAAGCCAGTGGATAAATCGGCCGAGCAGTCTCGATGCGCACAAGGGCCGACTGCGCTTCTGAGATCGTGCACTCGCCCCGCGAAAAGCGGCGCGACAGCTCGTTGATTTCAGTGACTTTGGCGAGATTGAGTTGGAAAGGTCCGCGTACGCGCGTCAGCTTGGTTTGCGTGCCAGAAGGGGTGTTCATTGACACAAAGATACCGGTAGGTGTGACAAAACTTTGCACTTCGTGTGCGGAAAACCCCGCACTGAGCGCGAGATGCGCGATCGTTTCTTCCACACGCGATGTCTCACCGCCGAACTGCAAGAGCAGCGTGCCCGCCTGTGTACACAAGAGCAAGAACTGCTCATATTGCGATCGATTGGTGACATCAGAGGAATCCCCGAATGGATAGGAGGTCGCGTCTGTCATCGCTGCTTTCCTCCTCGCACACGACGCCATCTGAATCTATCAAGCTGTAGTATACCACTTTGTTCTACAGCCAGATGAGCAAGACGAGGGTGATCGCGAAAACGATGATCGCAATGAGGAGTCCCCAATCAGTGACATCCCAAGGCTGAGATCGTTTTCTAGCAGGTTTACGAACTGCCGTCACTGCACTCGCTTGAACCGCCGATGCGACAATCGGATTATCCTCCAAGACTTTTCCTACCTCCTGAATAAACGATCGAGTATCGCGATAATTGCCGATGACTGCTTGCTGTAAGATCTCGAGAAACGGCGTTCTAAACTGTTTGTCTTGCAGCCGCGCCAGCAACCAGAGTCGACGCTCTGCCGGCGCTCGTTGCGCCAGACGTTCCACATCTGCCTTTTGCACGAGGCCCAGCACATGGATTCCGAGTAGCGCACATGCGCACACGTCATAGCCGGAATCGGCCTTGCGTGAACCGAAGCCCCACCACGCACGGTCGAACATTTCAGTAAATTCCTTGACAGCCTGCCCCTGCACCGTGACTCCGCCGAAGTCGATCAGTCGCGCCTCCGCACTCGCGCGTACAAACAGGATATTCGCCGGTTTTAGATCGCCAAACACGTAGCCTCGTTCGTGCAGACTACTGAGTAATTTGGAGATGCGCAACAATAAGACAGGCAACCAGTCCACCCCTCGCTCGCGCACAAAGTCAAGGATGCTCATACCATCCACATACTCCATCGAAAGCGCCGGAATCGTTCGGTTGCCCAGTGTCAGATCGTCAATCTCAAGCGCCCGTGGACCGATTCGTCTGCCCGCTGCATCCGTCCCGAGACGTGCCAGGTTTTCGTGTTCCAAAGATAGCGCTGACGCGTCCTCCGCCACTTTAAGTGCAACCAACTCGTCGCCGCGAAGTGCCAGATAGACAGTTCCATTGGCCCCTTGTCCAATTCGATTCATGATTTGGTAGACTTGCCCCCTCCACTTCCCTTGAAGTGTACATCCCGGCGCAAGCGGTGCCAACCCAACCTGAGTATGCCTATCGTAGATGCTAAAGTCAGATGACATAGTGCCTCATGCTTCCAGACTCCTCATCAGAATCGTCTAACTGTGGCCGGCTCTCTGTGAAATCTAACCTTTCAGCCGCACGCAAAATGGACTTCACAGCAAGGTCGAGTGCGGGTCCCGTTGGTGTATTGCCCGCTGGGCGTATGAGGCCAATCGCATCGGCCACGCTCTCTCCTGGTGCCAACGCCTTTTGAATCTCCGCATGCTCGCGTGCCCCTGGATAGGTGATCACGGTCAACTCGTACCGCCCGACTCGCGCTCCTAGTCCAAACTCTAGATCGCGAATGGCCTCTTTGACAGAGGGCATTTTAGTCGACATACTCGCCGAGACATCGATGACAAGCGCGAGCTGTACAGGCATTTCTTCGCCCAAGGTCTCTACCATCCGCGCTACTTTCGCACGCGTTTCCGGAGGAAGGCCATTCGCATCCTGCCCCATCAACTCTCGCAGTTCTGCGTTGACCACCTGATGTAACGTCAGCTGCATACTCTGGCGTGTAACCATTTGCATCGTACTAGACAAGTCAGCAGCACGCACGATGCGGCACATGCCACCGCCGGCTTCTGCGATATTTTGCGCCTCGCGCCGACCTTGGTCACCCAGCGATCCTTCGTCCAGAATACCGATCACGCTCGTTGTAATACCGCGATCTCGCGCCGCCTGCGCGATATAGACTGGGTCTGTTCCTTCGTTTGAGCAACCGTCTGTAATCAGTAAAATTTGCTGTAAAATCGGGTTCTTCGGCATGCGTCTCTCTCCTCTTGCAAAAAGGGTTACCTGTTAGTGTGCCCTCTTACAAGACTGTCTATGCCACCCGAGTGAATGTCGCGCGAGATTAAACGTGGGCCAAGCGCTCGCCCCCACCTCCTTTAGACGAGCGTCGCCGACTGCGGTCGCGCAGGTGTGGCACATCAGGTATGCGAATCGTCGCCCACTGCGGCGTATAACGGTCAATGCGCGCGCATACCACGGTCATATCGTCTGCAATCAGCCCGCCTGCGGCCCGCACTGACGCTTCGAGCAGCAAATCTGCGATCACCTGGGGATCTTTTGTGTCATAGCGCTCCAGTTGCCGGCGCACCCAGTCCTCCGGATCGCTCATGTGACTGACCGCTTCTAGAATACCGTCTGACACAAAAACGAGAATGTCATCTTCGTGTAAAGTTTGTCGCTGCGTTTGAACGTCAATGTCACTAATGATGCCGATCGGTACACTCTCGCCTGTGATCATGCCGACACGGCGACCCTGTTTGACAAAGGAGCAGACGGAGCCTACCTTCAGAAACTCTGTTTGCAGGGAGTACAAATCAATAACAGCCAGATCAAGCGTAGCGTACACCTCGTCTGTAGCGCGTAACACGAGAGCGGAATTCACCGTCTTGACCGCTACTTGCTCATCAAACCCGGCTTTGAGCAGCTGTTGCACAAGTCGCACCGCCGCCGCAGACTCCTGATTGGCCCGTTCACCATTTCCCATCCCGTCACTCAGCGCAATCGCGTAGCGTCCATTGCCTACGTCTAAGACACTGAACGAATCGCCGCTCTGAAGCGTTCCGTCTTTTGCGGCACTCGCAAACCCCGCCTGCACATCGTACAGTTTGGCAGACGAGAGCGTCACCAACTGATAGGACCCATCTTCAGATACGTCAGTCTTTTGCACAGTAATGGTCTCCCCCAAGGCATCAGATAGCAGTGGCGCGACCAATTTGCTACACTCGTCGTGACCGCTTGGGTTCATTTGCAGAACCTCGATTTCGACTTTGCCTTCCTCCAGTGAAATGATATCGACACCTTGCACTTCGAGACCCAGGCGGCTGAGCGCATCGAGAATTTTTTCTTCCTGCACTTGACTGTCTCCTGTTTCGCGCTTGATTTCTGCTGCCAGGTCGCTCATAATCCGCGCCACTCCCGTCAGTTGCGCAACCACCATTTGCCGACTTTCACGCAACTGTGTGACGATGGCCACGTCTCTCGCTACGAGCGCTGACGATCGTTTGAGTGAAGGCAGCATCTGATCTAGTTTGATGCAGCGACTGTATAAGGACTTAGGAATATCCTGTACGGTCATTTCTGGCCGCTCTTCTATGAGATCCAGCGTTTCGCGGACACCTTGATACGTATCGTACAAATCAGTCGTCCAGCACTTGTCGTATTTGCGACAATGTCTACACAGTTCGTTGACAGTTAAATCTACTGTCTGATGTAAGGAAGCGTCAGGCGCGTGTACAGGTTCAGCTAACTCTTGAAAGGAGACAGCCAGTTGTGAAAACACGGTGGAAACATCCTGGATGCGGGTCGTCATCAAGTGCTTGATGCGCCGAACATGGTCTTGCTGGCTCAGCCAGTGCTGTTGTGTACCAGGCACCAATCTGGACAGTCTGCCGAGCATCGATTGCGGCGTAAGCCAAAAGAGTGCAAGCGCAGCCAATGTTTCGATAAAACTGTGTTCGGCACTCGCCGCACTAGACATATAAAGACTCAGCACCGTGGTGCCGATGACAAAACCAAGCCCTACAAGGTAACGACGGCCTTCTTTCAAGAGCCCGGCCAGCACGCCGCCAAACGCGAGCGTCCCGATTAAGGGACTCAAGGAGGCGGCCCCCAAGGCCAGCACAACTCCCGTGACGACACCGACCGCGCCACCTACGCCGGCACCGCCGATCCCCGCAAAGAGCAAGACGACATAGCGAGCCAGCACCCCTTCTAGAGTCACTCCGTGAATACTGACGCCATGAAGCCCAGTGAGAAGAGAAGCCAGTAAAATAATGAGTGCAATGACTTCGTCTACACGCAGTGGGTTTTGCGGCCTCACTCGCGTGAATAGAGGAGACATCTGCAAAAATAGGACGGTCAATAAAAATGCGAGCCCACCATCTACGGCTGCCATGCCCACCTGATAGAGACTGACGCCTGTAGAGGCAAACGCGAAGCCAATCCGAAACCCGGCGTCCAGTATCATAACGAGAAAAGGAACCACATGGATATCAACCGAATCCACACGCGACCAGATCGCGACCACTAATCGGTACGCGACGAGCGAGGTCGCGAGCAATAGCGGGTCCGCTCCATGCGCGATCGCCGTGCATGAGCCGATGATGAGGCCGATCGCCATCCAAATGCTAGCACCCTTTCGCATATGCAACGAGACGGCATAAGCTGCAATGCCAAACGGAGTGAGAATATCCAGGATGACCGCTCTGCCTAGAAGCACCCCTACCAACAGCACGGTCATCATAAAGGCGAGACGCACAAGTCCTCCTTTTTTACGAGTCGGCACTGGCGCTGCGGCGGCTTTTTGTGCATCCTCATGCACCTGATCGCTCACCAGGCGGATGAGTGGACGGCCTGTTGCCCCTGCCCGTCTCTTCGGCTTGCTCTTGCTTGTCATAAAGCGCACCACCCGTGAATAGAATAGCTATATTGTAATCAGGAGTTTCAGCGGATTTTGTCAAAGAGTGTTTGCTCTCGGCACATATTTCACGACAAATTGAGCGAACCTTCGCCACCCACTTCACACTTGCCCTGGACCCTCATTTGCAAGGATAATAAGGGGAAATGGACAGTGGAGTGAGACAACAGTGCGCAAACCATGGGATCAGTATTTTATCGATATGGCAAGAATGGTGGCGACGCGAGCCACGTGTACGCGTCGCCAGGTCGGTGCGGTGATCGTACGGGAGCGGCGAACAATCGCTTCTGGATATAACGGCAGTGTCGCGGGAGACGTGCACTGCGAGGAAGTCGGATGCAAGGTTGTGGATGGGCACTGCATTCGAACCATTCATGCGGAGAGCAACGCCATTTTGCAGTGCGCGCGCTTCGGGGTCAGCACCGAGGGGGCGACGCTGTACGTCACGCATTTCCCGTGTCTGCACTGCTCTAAACAGATTATTCAAGCGGGCATTGTGAAAGTGATCTTTGCCGAGGAGTATCGCGTAGATCCCTATGCTTTGGAATTATTTGCACAAGCGGGTGTGGAGATCAGCCACCCCTAATGGACGCGGCTTGTTTGGGGGCAAATGAGCCAGTTACGCGTATAGTGTTGTATCCGGGCGGTGCAAGTCGCCCATTCCGTTACAGGAAGGGAGATGCTCACGGTGCCTAGCTGGTTACGCAATCAACTGTTACGAGCGTTTCGAGAGCGGGATAAGCGATCTGTCGTTATGTTAAATCGGGTGTATTACAAATACCGAAGAAGCACGGAGCAAGCGGATAGTCAGACCTCGTAACAGCTATCTTCAGAAATGAAAAGGCGACCTGATAAAGGTCGCCTTTGTCAACGGATCACTAGCCTCTTCGCCCACCGCGTCCGCCGCGCTTGGATTCGCTACGCTTTAAAGCCTGTAGCCGTTCCTCACTGTCTTTCATAAATCTGCCCATCTTGTCTTCGAACGTTTGCCGACCGAATCCAGGTCCACCGGAACCTCCGCGCGGGCGCGGTCCACGATCGCGGTTAAAAGCAGGCCGTTCTGGCCGTTCGGACGCCGGACGATCCACAGCTTGCCGAATCGACAAACCGATCTTGTTGTTATCGAGGTTAATCACCTTGACCGTCACCGGATCGTTGACCTTCAAGTGTTCGTTAATATCGCGAACATAAGAATCAGCAATCTCCGAAATATGAACGAGTCCAGTTTCTCCTCCGGGCAGTAAAACGAAAGCCCCAAAGTGGGTAATCCCAGTTACTTTACCCTCCAACTTGCTGCCCAGCTCAATTGCCATAAAAGAGAAAGATCCTCCTCCGAGAGCCTAATTCATCACTCTAGATTATACATAACTCAAGAAAAGTGTGTCAAGCGGAGAATGCGCACAAGTTTTACTAATGAGTGCCAGAAGTCGATGAGGATGCCACTAAAATGATCTCTCCACGTGAAATTAAGTGGTATCTCTGCTCGGCCAATGCAGCAATGTACTTATTCGAGTGCAAATTTTGAATCTGCTGATTGAGTTCTGCCGCCTTCGCATTTTCTTGCATGATCTGCTGATTCAGTTGTGCCTTTTGTTGGGCCTGCTCAGTTAGCATCGGCCGTTGAACAAACATGTATACATAGGCGCCCCAAATCAAAAATGCGAACACGAAAAGATACCGGAAACGAAAACGCCGCTGTCGATTCTGGGCGCTTAAGCGAATGACCTTGTGTGCTGCTGAGACCTCTGCCATCTCTATGATCACCGAACCTATCCTCGTGTAGGGTAGCCGCACGCACACAGGATCTGGTGTACCGAGAGCGTCACGGATCAGTCGTAGAGAGAGCGCCTAACGCTTAGACTTACGTCTGACGAACCATGGCAACCTGAAGTTGCGTTTCACGTCCGCCTTCTCTACTGGATCCGAGAACTCGTCATCCACCTGTGTCTCTTCGTCAGACAAATCATCAGACTCGTCTGTCCGAAGCTTCTCGAGCCATGCCGCTACCATCGTACGAGTCTTCTTCGACAGATAGGTTCGAATGTCCTTCCCTTTTTGAACGATAGGTTGAAAAATTTTCCCGAGCAATTTGATTGTCTGCCATACAGGCCATACGATCACCGGCTCGAGGCGCATAAGCATATGGTCCAAGAAGCGAAGAAAAGACGTCGCGGTCTGCCATAGCCATACGATCGGACGAATGAAAACGAGAATGAAAGTATGAACAAGGAAGAGGCCCGCTCGATAAATCCATCGTACCAAAAGCTGCGTGCTCGCCACGACGAGCGGATGCGCAGTAAAGTAATAGATCACAAACCCGATAGCTAAAAGCACAAACACGACAATCCGAACATCGCCGTCATTGACCCCAAGTAACAGGGTGAAAACAAACACCAGACTGAACATCCAGAAGGCGATATCAAACAAAGCCGAGAATCGTCGCAGGAACCGCCATTCCCGCAAGGAGGTTCGGTAGATATCATAGACTGCGCCCATCACAACACCCGCTGTAGACATCAGCAGTGCCGTGGCATACTGCACTTGAAGTTCCATACCTGACCCTTAGCGGAACAGCTTGGAGATCATGCCTTTGGCTTTCTCGGCGGGATGAAAGCCTTCATCCATGTAAGCAATATCAAACAAAGAGCCTTCAATCGACACCAAGCCATTTTCAAGGCTCAGTGTCTTGATATGGAGGTTATCCCCCCGTACAGACAACATGCCGCTTGAGGTCTGCAAAATAAATTCACGGGCGTCAAACGATTCGATATTGATTACACCGGTAATCTCGGCATATTGCCTGTTTACCATCAGTACTTGATGGCGCTCCGTTTCGCGCCGTGGCCCTGGCCCTCGCTCTTCGTTCATCCGCTGTCATCCCTTCGGAAGTAGCCTAAGGAAACAGGTCAAGCAGTCACCTGCTGTTACACAAGCTAGCCTGTACGCTTTTCCCTTGCTACAGCCTATGCGTGGACATCGTGATCTATGAACTCAGGCTCGTCATCTACACATCAAGAGAACATCCGCAGGCGACGAAAAATCGCCTTGGCAAATTCATCTGAGGTACAGCAAAGGCTCGTCCCATTACGGACGAGCCTTTGACTTAATCCTCTTCATCTTCCCCGTCATCGCTATCGTCGACGGCCCCGGCCGAGCGCTCTTCGCTCGTTACCGTGTATAAATCCTGGGCTTGCTCTTTGCGAACATTCTCTGCGATCTTCTCAATGCGCACGGTGAGTCGGCGAGCGCCAAACCGTATCTCAAGGCTGTCGCCGACCTGCACTTCCGTCCCAGCCTTGGCGACGCGACCGTTGACCTGCACGCGCCCACCATCACAAATTTCCTTAGCGAGCGTCCTGCGCTTAATCAGGCGTGAGACCTTCAAATACTTGTCCAGACGCATTATTTCGTGACGTCGCGCAGTTTATTGCCAGGTTTGAAAGCAGGTACAGAAGAAGCGGGAATCGTGATGACTTCACCGGTCTGTGGATTGCGTCCACTGCGCTCCTTGCGCGTACGGGTTTCAAACGTACCGAAACCAATCAGTTGCACTTTCTCGCCTTCAGCCAAAGCCTCTGAGATCGAGTCAAGCACGGCGTTCACTGCTGTTTCGACATCCTTCTTCTTCAAACTGGTCTTTTCCACCACTCGGTTAATCAAATCAACTTTGTTCATAAATCTCGTGTGCCCCTTTCCAAGGCGAAATCTTCGTTAGTCTATTCGCGCTACGATCAGGAAACTCCTGCTAGGAGTTCATCTTTTCCTTGGCATTTTGCCAAAAATCTTCGAGAAGATCAAGTGTGGCCTCTTTTGGATCGATTCCTCGTTCGTCAAGTTGCCGTTCCACTGATGTAAATCGCTGTCGAAAGCGCGCGTTTGCCGATCGCAAAGCCGCTTCAGGATCGACGCCAAGATGCCTTGCCGTATTCACCGCACTAAAGAGGAGATCACCAATTTCAGCGAACTGCTCCTCCTTGCTTGCCGCCTCAGCCACTTCCTCCGTCTCCTCGCGCACCTTGACAAGTGCCTCTGAGACCGTGGCGAAGTCAAATCCGATCTCGGCTGCCTTAGTCTGTAACTGTATACTCTCTGAAAAAGGGGGCAAAGAAGCTTTGACCTCTCCCAAAAGGGAAGGCTGCTGTACCGGTTCTTGGCGGTTGACCTTTTCTTCGTCCTTGATGCGCTGCCAGTTGGCCAGCACGTCTGCGGTGCCCGTCACGACTTGATCGCCAAACACGTGCGGGTGCCTGCGTATCAGCTTCTCCGCCAGCACGCGGATCACGTCACGAATTTGAAAATAGCCTTCTTCTTCCCCAATCTGACTGTGCAGCAGAACCTGAAGTAAGAGGTCCCCCAATTCTTCAGCGAGATGGTCAAAGTCGCCCTCGTCAATCGCATCCACCACTTCATACGCTTCCTCAATCGCATAGCGGCGCAGACTTTCATGTGTCTGCTCGAGATCCCACGGACAGCCCGTATCCGGAGAGCGAAGCGCAGCGACGATACTGACCAGTTCATCAAACTCAGCCAGGCGCTCCTCGCGCAACGTGAGTGGTGGGACGTAAAGGGTTGTCAAATGATCGATCGTCAAATCTCGGTCCAGCTCATACACAGGTACACGCGTCACGGATTCCTCACCGGGCACGGCGATGGCACGAGCGACGACAACCTCGTATTCGTCTCCATATACTTGGGCAAGCGCAGCCTTCACCTCGGCTGCGCGGTCTCTGTTGTACATCTGCACGATCACCGTATGCATCTGCGGCTTCAGATCGCGCACTTGCAAATCAGCGGCATCCACCATGAGTAGCCCATCTACTGGATCGACGTGAAGACGCAACAGGAGATCGTCCAGAAAGCTTTGTCCTGGCCCCCACTCGATGACATGACCGCGCCCTGCTGCAAGATCGGCGAGCAAACGTACAGATTTCTCTGCGACTGCAGGGTGCCCAGGGACTGCATAGACTACAGCTTTTGCACCATCCGCGACACGCAATACATGCTGCGCAATGCGCTCGTACACCTCTGAAAAGTCTTGCGCCGTCTCATAGTAAAAGTCCAGACTGGTGAAAGACAAACCGCTGGCTCGCAGTTCATCCACAACAGGATGGCGCTCTGTACGCAGTAGCACTGGATATCCAGCTTGTAACAATTGGAGCGTGCCGTAGGGCAATGCGGCGGTAGCGCCAGCCCCCAGGCCTGCTATGTAAATTGTCGACACACGCGCTGACCCCTTTCCCCTTTACCATACCACAATCGCGTGTGTTCGTAGCTCTACCGCTGATTTAGCTGGCAAAAAGCCCGATTCTGCGCAAAGCACCAACCAGTGGTGTTCCGATCTTAGGCAGAGAGGCCACTTCTTGTTCACGCAAGGTGCCAGAAAGAATGAGCGAGAGCAGATAAATCACGCCTGCCACCAAGATCGCCATGACGGTGGCAGCCGCTGCACTCATCCGCGTATCGAGCGGCACGTGCAGCCTTTGCCACTGTGCATAGACGGCAAACGTAAAGGCACCCATGATAAAAGTCGCGCCAGCCGGTCTGAGTAGCAGATCGCGCCAGTTGATGCGCATATTCAGCAATTTGTACAAAGATATAAAATTCAAGATACTAGCCAGTGCATAACTGCCGACTGTAGCCAACGCGGCGCCGTCGATACCGAGTCGCGGCACCAGCAGATAGTTCAGCACCACTTTGGCTACTGTCCCAATCAACAGGCTGCGCAGTGGTAAATACACGGCTCCGACCCCTTGCAGGCTCGCTGCCAGCGCGATTTGCAAGGTACTGAACAGCGTCGCAAAACCGAGAATCTGAATACTGTGAAAGCCCGCTGCATTGCGAAAGAGCGCGATGTCGATCGGTTTGGCCAGAATGAAAAGTCCAATGGATGCAGGGAGCGCAAATAATAAGGTCATCCGCAAACCCATTAAGGCGCGCGCCGCTGTGTCTGATTGGTCGCGCATGGCATGCGCCTCAGAGACGGCTGGCATCAACGCCACACCGATAGAACTGGCGAGTGCTGCCGGGAGCATCATCAGCTTGAAGGCACGACCAGAGAGGATGCCAAAGTCGCGGGTGGCCACTGCCTGAGACAATCCGCTGCCTTTGAGCAAATTAGTGACCGTCAAGGCGTCGACATTGCTGATGATCGGAATCACTAGAGCGCCAAGACTGACGGGAATCGCATAATAGATCAGCTTCTTGACAATCTCGCGGGTCGAGACCCGCGCAATGGCCCGCGAATGATCGAGTCCACGCGATGTATGCTGCGCGAGTTGTTGCGGGTGGCGATACCGCCAGAAGAAAAACCCCATAACGAGCATGCCTGCTAAGCCGCCCGTGACCGCACCGAAAGCGGCAGATGCGGCGGCGAAAGGATCGCCGTACCCGAGGCGAAGCGCGAAGTAAGCGCCCACGAGGATCGTCACCACGCGAACAATTTGCTCAAAAATTTGTGACGCTGCGGTAGGCTCCATCATTTGCCAACCCTGAAAATACCCGCGCATACTGCTCATGGCAGGGACGATGAGCAGTGCTGGCGCGATCGCACGAATGGCCCATACCGCTCGCTCATCCCCTGCCAATTGAGCAAAAAACGGGGCAAAGGCGTACAACATGATAGCGCCGATCAGCCCAACGGCTGAAAGCATCCACAAGGAAACGCGATAGATACGAGTCGCCGACCGCAAATCTCCGATGGCGACGTACTCACTGACATACTTGGAGACAGCTACGGGGAAACCTGCCGTGGAGATAATCAACAGCGTCGAATACACGGGATAAGCCATATTGTATAAGCCCATTCCACGATCGCCAATCATATTTTGCAAAACGATCGTATAGACAGATCCGAACAGCTTGGAAACAATCGTCGCTATCGCGAGGATGATTGCGCCGCGTAAAAAGACTCTTGTGGTTGACACAACAACACGCCCCTGTCATAAATCTGCGAGATGTCCTCGTAGAGTGTATGAGACAAGGTCGCCAGTATATGAGAGCGTGTCCGAAAAAGGCTGGGGGACGGGTGACCCGCCCCCATGATATAAGTGCTGAGGTATGGGCTTACTGTTCCATTTGCTTGGACAAAAATCCTGCGGCCGTCTCGGCCAATTTGCTTTCCAATTCACCCATTTTCACTTGTTCATCGCGTGAGAACAGTACGACACTCCCAATGGGATCGCCATTATAGATGATCGGTGCGATCACGCGCGAGGTGACATTGTCCCACTTGTCGCGCACCAGTTGGATGTCTCCTGCCGTCGTGGAAAGTTGGAGTTTGCGATCCTCCATGACTTTCTCCACATCGGGCCCAACGGGTTTTTCGAGAAATTCTTTCTTCGACATGCCGGCCGTCGCGATGACTGTGTCACGATCGGTGATCAGCGTGATGTGCCCCAGTGTTTCATTCAAGCTTTCCGCATACTCTTTGGCAAATTCACCGAGTTCGCCAATCGGGGAGTATTTTTTGAGAATGACTTCACCGTCGCGGTCCACGAAGATTTCCAGTGGGTCTCCTTCGCGAATACGCAGCGTCCGTCTAATTTCTTTCGGAATGACCACCCTTCCTAGATCGTCTATGCGTCTAACAATTCCTGTTGCCTTCATGATGTAAGCGCCTCACTTTCCTTGCCATGCTGTTGTGCTTACTTGAAGTTATGTTGTCCTAAGTACGCTAACAATACCCAACACAACCGGTACTATAAATTGGTAAAAAAGACTGGCCCGACCACCGAGCTGCAACAAACAGCAGCGTCGAAGGCCGGGCCATGCAAAGGTGCGAGAGCACCATGTCAGCGTCTATTTCAGCAACACTTTGATGTTGGCTGTTTTTTCTACGCGGGTGATCAGGGCATTGACCGCAGTCTGTTCCTGACCCTGACCTAAAGTCTGAACGATCTGCGTCTTCACCTGTGCGAAAGGCTGCACGTCGCGTTTGAGAACTTCCATCACAAAGTAGCCATAAGGAGAGGCGTAAAAGGGGTCTCCTACGACATTCAACGGCTGTGTCATCGCATGTTGAGCAAACGCCGGCACCCACTGGCTCGGGCTCGTCGGTGGATACTCGCCGCCGTTGCCGGACGAACCAGGATCTTGCGAATATTTCTTAGCCAGCGTTTTCCAGCTACCGCCTGTACGAAGCTGCTGCGCCAGGGATGTGGCCAACGCCTGTTTTTTCACCAAAATCGCACGTTCCGTGACCATGGTGAATTTCTCGAGATTCGCCTTGTAATACGATTGTTGCTGCGACAGCGGAACACTTTTCACAAGCATCGGCGCATAGTCTTGCAACATCATCTGATCCTTTACGGCGGCCGCGATATCCGCGTCCGTTAGACCCAAGGTCTGCATCTTTTGCGCAAACTTCGAAGTACTGCCGCTGTAAGTGGACTGCACATACTGCTGTTTAATACCCAAAACCGCGTTTTGCACCTGCGTTGCGGTCACTTTCACCCCGGCTTGCGCGGCTTTCGGCGCGAGAAAACGGTCGGAGAGTATGTACTGCTTCAGGATCTCCGTTTTAATCGTAGGCGTAACCTTCAGAGTCGGACTAAACAGCTCATCAAGATGAATCTGTGTATTGAGCTGTGATTGCGTCACATGCCCTCCAGCATACGTGGCGACAATCGCATTGCTTGTGCTGGGGCCACTTCCCGCTGCCTGTGTGCTTGTCCCACAACCGGCAAGCAAAAGAGCAAAGCCGGCAGTTGCTGCCAAACCGGCAAAGGATGCGCGCGTACGGCGCTTATTACTTGACATTTTGTAACGCCTCCTGATTCAAAAATACAGATGGGAGTTCGGTCATCACGCGAATCCCTATGTCGAGCAGTTGATCGTCTGGCAGTCCGCGACCTTCAATGGTCAGAGTATACACTCCTGCCGTGGATTTCAATCCCATCCGCCGCGGATACAGATGCGTCAATTCAAAGAGACGCTGACCAGACAAGAGATTCTGCTGTTCCTTGCGAAAGGCAATATGGAGTGCCGATCCTTGCCGCGTGACCGAACCGATATCCACGGCAAGGGCATAAGCGCGTATCCGTGCCACACGCAACAGGTTATACACTTCAAGCGGAATCTCTCCGAACCGATCTTCCAGTTCCTCTGCCAGATCATCTACATCCGCGATGGTGCGAGCGGCTACGAACTTCTTGTACATCTCGATTTTTTGCATCGGATCCCGTATATACTCGTCAGACAAGTAACCGTCTACCGTAATCTCCACTACGGGATCAGCCTTATACTCAACCGTTTCTCCGCGCAGTTCCCGGACAGCCTCAGCCAGCATGTCGGTGTACATGTCAAAACCGACCGCACTGATAAACCCGTGCTGCTCTGCGCCCAGCAAATTGCCCGCCCCGCGAATAGCGAGATCGCGCATGGCAATCTTGAACCCACTGCCAAGCTCGGTAAATTCCTTGATCGCTTGCAGGCGCTTCTCTGCAACCTCAGTGAGCACTTTGTCGGGCAAATAGGTGAAATATGCAAACGCGATGCGGTTCGATCGTCCAACGCGTCCACGCAACTGATAGAGCTGAGACAGGCCCATGCGATCCGCTTGAAACAAGATCAGTGTGTTGACGTTCGGAATATCGAGACCTGTCTCGATAATCGTCGTCGAGACCAGTACGTCCGTCTCCCCTTGGAGAAAACTCAGCATGACCCGTTCAAGTTCGTCTTCAGCCATCTGCCCGTGTCCAACGGCCACGCGCGCCTCCGGAACCAAGCGAGATACGCGATCGGCGATAGACTCAATGCCTTTCACCTGGTTGTACAGGACATACACCTGCCCGCCACGTCCGATCTCCCGTTCGATCGCTTCGCGCAGAAGTCCATCGCTATATTCTACCACATACGTCTGAACAGGAAAACGGTTCTCCGGGGGAGTCTCGATCACAGACAAGTCGCGCACCCCCACCATCGACATGTGCAAGGTGCGTGGAATCGGTGTAGCGGTCAGCGTCAGACAGTCGATATTCGCACGCAGTGACTTCAATTTTTCTTTATGCGTGACGCCAAAGCGCTGCTCCTCGTCCACGATGAGCAACCCGAGATCCTTAAACTCGATATTTTTTTGCAATAGTCGATGCGTGCCAATAACGATCTCCACCGTACCTGCTTTAAGACCCTGCATCACACGTGCGGTATCTGTCTTGGAGCGAAAACGACTCATCACTTCCACCGTTACAGGGAACCCCGCAAAACGCTCCCGAAATGTCTCATAGTGCTGTTGCGCAAGGATCGTTGTCGGAACGAGGACAGCGACTTGTTTGCCGTCAAAGACAGCCTTTGCTGCAGCACGGATCGCCACCTCCGTTTTGCCGTAACCGACATCTCCACACAGCAGACGATCCATCGGCCGCGGTCGCTCCATGTCGGCCTTGATATCAATGATCGCGCGTAGTTGATCCGGCGTTTCCTCATACGCGAACATCGCTTCGAAGTCCTTCTGCCACTCGGTATCGGCGCGAAACGAATGGCCAGGAGTCGCTTCACGCTTGGCGTACAGCTTGATCAAATCCTCGGCAATGTCCTGCACCGATTTTTGTACCTTGGCTTTGGCTCGCGCAAAGTCTGAGCCGCCGAGGTGATGGACTCGCGGCGCCTTATCCTCACTACCGAGATATTTCTGCACTTGATTGATCTGATCGACCGGAACGTACAGCTTGTCATTGCCTGCATAGGTGAGGTGGAGATAATCACGATGATTGCCGTCGATAACGAGTGTTTCAATGCCCATGTAGCGCCCAATCCCGTGGCTGATATGCACCACGAAGTCGCCGATGTGCAGATCCTGATAACTCTTGATTTTGGCCGCTTCTGACGCATCGGAGCGAACCTTTCGCGCACGCCTTTTGGTGACGAAGACTTCACTTTCTGTAATGACCACCAAGTGCGCACTAGGGAGTTCAAACCCACCATCCAAATTGCCAATGAGCAACTGCGGATCGAGACAGTCGGGATCAAAATCATCCGACTTCTGTACTTCCATGCCGAAGTCCTCCAGGACCCGCATCAATCTTTCGGCGCGCTCGTCGTTGCCAGCGAGTAGAACAACCTGTTGGCGCGCTTTGCGAAACCGCGTCAGTTCGGTCTTTAGCATAGGGAGTTGGCCGTGAAACTGCTGCATGGTGCGCATCGCCAGACTAACCGTGTGAGTGAGGGTCACACCCGGAATCGTGCGGGCAAACAGACTGACGAACAACTGCTTGCGCCCTGGCGCTACGAACGTGTGCTCTACGTCCACATCAGGAATCAGTCCAGGGATAATCTCACCATGCTCAAGCGCCGCAGTGACCCATTCTCCCTCTTCACGGGCCACTCGCTCGATCGTCTCGCGCAGCCGGGAAGGTTCATCATAAACGACGATCGTCTGCGCGCTGGCATAGTCGAGCAATGTGCCTGGCTTATGTCCTAGCAAGCGACTGTAGCGCAGCAGACCCGGAAAATGCACACCGCTTCGCATGCGATCAATGTCGCGCCCGACATGTGTTTGCAGTTTCTCACGCAACTCATCACTGCCCACTTTTCGAACGTGCGAAAGAAGTGCTTGCTCCAACTGCTCCGCACCGTATCGCATTTGGTCAGGAGTCGCGACAAATTCGCGCGCAGGCCAGATCACGGCCTCTTTCACTTTATCTAACGACCGCTGTGTTTCCGGATCGAAATAACGAAGCGAGTCGACTTCCACATCAAACAATTCGACACGCAGCGGTAGCCCGGCCATCGGATACACGTCAATGAGGCCTCCGCGCACGCTGAACTGTCCTCGCGTCTCCACGAGATCCACGCGTTCATAGCCTAATGTCACAAGACGCAAGGTGATGTCTTCAAGGTTGAGCGTTTGCCCGAGGGAAAGATGCAACAAAGAGTCCGAGAACGTCTGAGGAGAGAGAATCTCTTGTCGAACGGCGCGAATAGTCGTCACAACCACCCGGACTTGACCGTCCTTCAAGGCTGCCAACGTCCCCAATCGCAAAGCTGTAAGCTCTGGGCTAAAAGCGACGAGATCGCTGTGTGAAAGCTCTCTTTCCGGAAAAAAACGAACATTTTGGTCACCGATCAGTTCAGCGACATCAGCCCGAATGGCCTCCGCCGCTTGCATTGAGTGTGCAGCGATCAGCAAGGGATGCTCCACCGAGATCGCTCCGTAAAATAAGTGGCGGGCAGGGCCTGCCAGTCCAGAGATCGCTTGATGTGCAGCACTACGCAATAGATTGGCGCAAAGCTCGCGCACTTCAGAGACTGCTCCGATACGCTTCATCAGCGCTTTCATAGTGCTAACCCCCTAACGCAAAAGAGGCCTGTATAAGATTACAGGCCCAAGATAAAACGAATACACGGGACGAATAAACGGCTGACGCCGTTATTCTGAGATGAAAGCTGAACCAGCTCATAACAAAACCCCTGACACCAGTGTAATGCTACTGGATAGGTGTTTGGGAAAGCAGCAAGTCTGGATGTTCGGACAAGGCGGATTCACAGTACTCACATACCGTCTTGACATAGGCGGTATTCTCACTCGCGACATACTCGATCAAGTCCGCCCGCTCGTCGCTAGACAAGGAGGTAAACCCCAGTGCCTCCGGCGACGCTTGGGCGTCATGCAATGCTCCCAACGACGACTTGCAATGCTTACAATAGTACACGATATTCATCGCTTCTGCACCTCACTCTACAGAGTAGTATGCGATTCAGGAGCGCGTATTAAACCTGTTCATCACTTGCACAAAAGGGCTCTCGCAGGCTTCTCCTGCTGCGTCTGCTGCGCGATTCACTGCCTCATCGATGAGCGGTCGCTCAGACTTGGCGAAACCGGATAACACATAATCCGTCACAGTGACATCAAATGGAGGTCGCCCAATGCCGATGCGTATTCGGGCAAATCCGTCGGTGCCAAGGTGCGAGATGATAGATTTGATCCCATTGTGTCCGCCTGCACTGCCTTTCTCGCGCAACCTCAGACTCCCAGCCGGCAGATCCAGATCATCGTAGACGACGATCACATCGCGCGGCGCTTCAAGTTGCAGGAACTGCACAGCCGCCTGCACAGCTTGGCCACTGAGATTCATATAAGTCTGTGGACGCAGCAGATAGACCTTTTCCTTACCGATGAGGCCTTCAGTGACAAGACTGTGCCACTTGCTCTTTTCTCCTTGAAGCGCATATTTGTCACAGACTCGTTCTACACACCAAAACCCGACGTTATGTCGGGTTTTAGCATATTCCTTCCCTGGATTACCGAGCCCTACGATCAACTTCGCCATACTCACGTTCCCTCCCAGCGCACGGCCGGACAGGGGCTCAGACGCGCTGTTCCTGTCCGGTTGCAACCACAGGCTCCTCTACAACATGCAACTTAGGCGCAATGACCGACAGTACGACTTCTTCTCCTGGCGAGCAAAGGGTGATCCCGCTGGTAAGTGGGATGTCTTTCATGCGCAGTGAATCGCCGACTTGCATCGCACTGATGTCAAGCGTCAGGAAGTCGGGAATCGACTGGGGCAGTCCGATCACTTCAGCCTCTCGCACCTGCTGCTGAACAATCCCGCCGTGCTTTTCCACGAGTTCCAATCCGTTTAGGATAATCGGCACAAACACTTGTGTCTGTTCATCCATGGCTACTGCATGCAACTCGATATGGAGAATCTGACGATCGATCGGGTGCACCATAATATCTTGTATGACGACTGGAACCTGCTCGTTATCTATACGCACTTCAATCATACGGTGGCCCTTGGCGCGCATGCGAAAATCTGCCCCTGGCAACACGAGCGATTGTGGAACCCTGGATTTGCCGTAAATCACTGCAGGGATATCCCCTGTAGCGCGAATTCTCTTCAAATCGCCTTTCGTGCGACTCATTCTCTTGCTGGCGGTAATAACAGGTGCTGCCATCCTCTGATCCCTCCTGGGTATGTATGCCCCTAGTGTGTCCCAAGGAGGAATCAATTAGACGTCGCACAAGTATCTGCCACTGAACCTGACGTCAATCGAACAGTTCGCTGATCGACCGCATCTCGTGTACGCGCAAAATCGCTTCAGCGATGATTTCCGCTACTGATAGCACGACGAGCTTATCAATCCTGCGCGTTGCCGTGAGCGCGATCGTGTTGGTCACGACGACTTCTTCGATCGGCGACTGCTCTAGCCGTTCGAGTGCAGGATCTGACAAAACGGCGTGCGTGCAGCATGCGTAGACACAGGTGGCGCCGTGTTCGCGCAGCGCTTTCGCGGCAAGAGCGATCGTCCCTGCCGTATCGATCATATCGTCAATCAAAATCGCAGTTTTACCCGCGATATCACCGATAATCCCCATGACTTCCGCTACATTAGGCTCCGGTCGCCGTTTGTCGATAATGGCGATCGATGCGCCTAAACGTTCCGCCAATTGGCGTGCACGCGTCACCCCGCCGAGATCAGGTGATACGACCACGACATCTTGTAGTTCTTTGTCCTGAAAGTACTGCGCGAGAATCGGTAGACCGACCAGATGGTCGAGTGGGATGTTAAAGAACCCTTGGATCTGTCCTGCGTGTAAATCCATACAGATGACTCGGCTCGCACCTGCCGTCTGAATGAGATCCGCCGTTAGTTTGGCCGTGATCGGATCGCGGGCTCGCGCCTTGCGGTCTTGGCGCGCATAGCCGTAGTAGGGAATGACCACATTGATCGTCTTGGCCGACGCGCGCTTGAGCGCATCCATCAAAATGAGCAACTCCATCAAATTCTCGTTGACAGGCGCTGATGTCGGTTGCACGACAAACACATTGCAACCGCGAACGCTCTCGCCGAGTTTGATCTGCACCTCTCCGTCGCGAAAACGCGTGATCTGGCAACGCCCTAACTCAATTCCGATATCTTTGGCGATCTCTTGTGCCAATTCCGGGTTGGCATTGCCTGTGAAAAGTTTCAGCTTCGGGTCACGGTATGCCAAAAGAATCAGCACCTCCTTTCAATGTCAAATGAGCGCCTCTTGCCAACTGCTTGTCCACACAAGGCGCACCCGCGCCCTGTAAGGCATCGGGCTTGCCTTTGTGCCGTCAATCGACAGACTTGGCGCCGAGCTTCGCCCGCAGCTTACGCGCATACCCGGGTTTGGTCGTCTGTCGTTCGCGGGCGATGGCAAAATCCTCTTCGCCGAGATCGTCTGTGATGGTCGAACCGGTCGCCACGTAGGCGCCTCGCGCGAGCGTGACTGGGGCAATCAGATTCACATTCGATCCGACAAAACTGTCGTCGGCGATCGTCGTGCGATGTTTTTGAATCCCATCATAGTTGACAGTGACGACACCACAGCCGATATTGACGCGTTCCCCGACATCACTATCCCCGACATAAGCGAGATGACTGATCTTCGTGGAGCGGCCGATCGTCGCATTTTTCACCTCGACAAAGTCGCCGATCTTCACATCCGATCCGATCTGGCTGCCAGGACGTACATAGGCAAAAGGGCCGACCGAAGTATCAGAAGCGACGGCGCTCGACGCCAGTACTGCGTATTCGATCTTCACACGATCGGCAACTTGGACATCTGTCAGGCGCGTTTGGGGCCCGATCACACAGTCTTCCCCAATCACCGTCTTCCCTTCCAAAATCGTACCTGGCATCAGCACGGTATCCGCGCCGATAGCGACATCCGCCTGCACATACGTAGATCCAGGGTCAACCACCGTTACCCCGTTCATCATGTGCCGGTACAAAATGCGGCGTTGCATGATCTCCTGCACAATCGCCAGCTGCCCCCGGTCATTGACACTCGCGATATCGTTCGCGTCTTTCACCACCACAGGCACCACTGACTTCCCAGCGTCGCGCAGATGAGCTATACAGTCTGTCAACAAGTACTCGCCCTGCGCATTATCAGACGTGAGTTTGCTAAGGGCCACTTGCAGATCGCCGACGGCAAACGCATACAATCCGCTGTTGATCTCTTTGATCTCCCGTTGCACGTCAGAGGCGTCTTTCTCCTCGACGACACGTAGGATCTCACCTTGTTCGCCACGGATGATGCGCCCTAACCCGAATGGATTATCCACTACCGCTGTCAGCAGCGCCGTTGCCCCTTGCTGCTCGACCACTTCAGTCAAACGTGTAATCTCTTCGCGCCGGATCAGCGGTCCGTCGCCATAGACAACCGCCACCACGCCCTCATGCCCTAGATGCGGTGCGACTTGCATCAGTGCGTGGCCGGTCCCCAACTGTTCTTCTTGGCGAACAAACGTGACGCTGTCACCCAGAACATCGCGCACCTGTTCTTCCTTGCTCCCGACAACAACAAACAGGCGGTCAAAACCGACCGCCTTCATTTCGTCCACAATATGTGCAATCATCGGCTTTCCACAGACTTCATGCACCACTTTATGACGCTTCGACTTCATGCGCTTCCCTAATCCTGCAGCTAAAACGACGCCCATCTTCACTGTCGCTTTCACACTCCTGTTTAACCTCGCGTTTACACTATACCGTAAACACAGGAGTGGCGGCAATCTGACAGGCTGTCGTTACTCGCCGACCGCAGGCGTGCTCAGCGCTTCAAACTGAGCGTACTCGTCCAAAACGGCATTCTGTATCATCTGCCGTGTCGTCGAAGTAATCGGGTGAGCGATGTCACGAAACTCGCCATCTGGCGTACGTTTACTTGGCATCGCTACAAATAAACCAGAGTTGCCATCGATTACGCGAATGTCATGAATGACAAACTCGTTGTCCAGCGTGATGGAGACGATCGCCTTCATCCGACCTTCTGTTGTTACTCTGCGCAACCGTACATCGGTGACCCGCACCCTAACCACCATCCCGGCGCATACTTGTGTCGCTTCGCAGCTGTATATGACCCCCACGGCCGCCCCATACCCGTGCATATACCTGCATGATATTGTCTATTGTTATTCTATTCCACGCTGCGCTTCAGTTTCCTGCTTTCTCTCACATTAAATTTCTGATGATTGCGAAAGCAGTACAAAAGAAAAAACCCGAGCCGGTGGTTTGGCTCGGGCAAGTATACTGAACAAACTTTTAGACCAGCGCGATGACCTCAATCTCAACTTTGGCATCCCGCGGCAAGCGAGCCACCTGTACCGTGGATCGCGCCGGGCGATGATCGCCAAAGGCCTGCGCATACACTTCATTGACCACAGTGAAATCATTCAGATCTGCAACAAAGACCGTGGCTTTGACCACATCAGACAGGCTTGCTCCGGCTTCTGCCAAGACCGCCTTCAGATTGGCAAAAACCTGCGTAGTCTGCACTCGGGCATCGCCTTCGACGAGTTGACCGTCCGGCGTAAGCGGAATCTGTCCGGAGGTAAACAACCATTGTCCCGCTTTCACCGCTTGTGCATACGGACCTATAGCCGCCGGTGCTTCTTTCGTGCTAATCGTCTGCAAGTTACTCATGGGAATCCGCCTCCAACTGGGTATGTAGTCGTTCAGAGTCAAAGTAATTGCCCTTCTCGATCGTAACACGCTGCGCCGATTCGTCAACTGCCGTCAGGGCAAATAGGGAACGGTAACTGGTGACCAATTTCTCTGCCGGCTCCGACGTCTCCATAAACACGGCAGACCCAACCACCGTCGCCTTAAACTCTGCGCACAGTGCCGTCATGCCTTTGAACGTTCCGCCTGCTTTCATAAAATCATCGACCAAAAGCACGCGCGCACCTTCTGGCATCGAGCGCCGCGACAGCGACATGGTCTGTACGCGCTTGTCAGACCCAGACACATAATTCGTGCTTACAGAAGATCCTTCCGTCCACTTGTGATCGCGTCTGGCGACGACAAATGGGCAGTTCAGATACTGTGCTGTCATCACGGCCAAAGGAATGCCTTTAGTCTCCACGGTCAATACGACGTCTGGGGCGTAGCGTGCGAAAACGCGAGCAAACATCTTGCCTGCGATACGCAACACATTCGGTTCACCCAAGACGTCTGTCATATATAAATAGCCGCCAGGGAGGATGCGCTCCGCTTGCGCGAGACGGGCTGACACCTCTGATGTAAACCGCTCAGCATGCGCTGCTGTGACATCTACAGCAAACAAGACGCCGCCGCCGGCGCCAGTCTGTGTACGCAGTGTCCCTTCCCCGTCGGCCTCCATCACTTCGCGGATAATCGCCAAGTCTTCGCTCAGTGATGACTTAGCTGCGTCATATTCGTGTGCCATATCCGTTAAAGATAGCGGAGTACCGGGATGGTTCAGCAATGTACGGGTCAAGCGCACGATGCGCTCGCTTCTTCTCATCGCTACCTCCCCTTGCCGTTTCCGTCGTTATCGACTATACCACAAAAAGGGACAAACTTACCTAACAGGTTTGGCACAGATAGACTTCCTTCCACATCGTGCGCAAAGCCGTATACATACGCCGCGCGCGCTGTTCGCGCTCGAGCAGCGCGAAGATCGTCGGACCACTTCCGGACATTAAAACCACTTGACCACCGAGCTTGACCATCTGATCTTTGAGCCGCACCAGTTCAGGATGCTCTTTGCAGGTAACCGATTCTAGAACGTTTGCAGTGGCGCGGGACAGCCCTTGCAAATCACCTTGCCGGACCGCTGCGAGCGCCCTTTGAATAGATGGGCGCCGAATGTCGTCTGTCAGGCGCAGCGCGCCGTAGACATCGGCGGTCGACACGGCAATCTGCGGTTTGGCCAAGACCACCCAGAAAGACGGGCACAACGGTTGCGGCTCCAAAATCTCTCCGCGCCCGTGAGCGACAGCCGTTCCACCATAGACACAAAACGGTACATCGGAGCCAATGGTAGCGCCGAGGGCCGCCAATTCATTCAAATGAAAACCCAGGTTCCACTTCTGATTCAAACCGCGCAAAGTTGCGGCTGCGTCTGCAGAACCCCCGGCCAAGCCAGCAGCGACCGGGATTCGCTTATCGATTTCAATCGTGACGCCGCCTTTGTACCCTGCATATCTACGTAGCAGATCTGCCGCTTTAAACGCTAGATTGCGCTCATCGGTAGGCACGTACAACGCGTTCGTTCGCACTTCAATGCGATCATCTTCGCGGTCGGAAAAAGTAAGAAAGTCACAAAAATCGACCGTTTGCATGATCATTTCTACTTCGTGATAGCCATCGTCGCGCTTGCCTCGAACATCGAGCGCAAGGTTGATTTTCGCACGCGCTTTTTCCAACCACAACACACATCTCGCCTCCGCCCCCACTATACCAGAAAGAGACCGCCCGCCGTGCAGGGCGATCTCTTTGTTTGTTCTGGCATTTACATCGCGTCAACGGCCGTGTTCTCATGCACACCTTCGAGGTGACCAGTTTCTTGTCCCCCTGCAGCTTCGAGCACAGCGCGCACAGGCTCTAAATGCTCATGAAACATATAGAGTATCGGCGCCGCTTTCTCAGTCGCCAACGCTTTGCGCAAAGCCTCGCACTCATCATATTCAACGGTGAGCGGAATTTCCGGACGAGCCTCACGGATAGTGTCTGTGATCAGCTTGGCCACTTCACCTCGGCGCCGTCCTCTTGTGTCCCCGTCTTCCTTCACGTAGATCGGGGAGAAGTACTCCGCCGCCGTAAGCGCGCAGGTGCGAATCACTTCATCGGAACGATCTCCGGGAAAACCAATGATAGCAGGGAGTGTCTCTGTCGAGACGCGCCTCGCCATTTCACCCACTGCGCGAACGCCATCCGGATTATGTCCATAGTCGGATATGACGGTCTTACCACTAGGCAGGGCAAATACATTGATCCGTCCAGGATTGTGCGTGTCCGATCGAAAGTTGCGCATAGCTTGTACGCATTTTTGCCTCGATACGCCGAGATGTCGAACGGCGGCCAAGGCACACAGTGCGTTGGCAACGTGAAATTGCGCTGCACCGTCCAAGGTAATCGGCAACTCTGCGACGCCGACCACTTTCCACTCAAGCGCACCTGCTGCCTCTATGATCACGCCATTGCGTACAAAGAAGGCAGCGCCTCCCCGGGCCAAGTGGCGCGAAACAGTGGGGTTTTGTTCTTGCAAGCTGACATAAACCACAGGTGACTTGAGCTTGCCAGCTAATTTGACCAATTCCGGGTCATCCGCATTTAACACCGTCACTCCGCCCGGACGAATACACTCTACCACGAGAGATTTCACTCGCACGAGATCACCGAGACTGGTGATGCCATCTTGGCCGATATGATCTAGCGCGATATTGGTGATGATACCGACATCCGCCGCACGATACGCAAGTCCACCGCGCATGATGCCGCCACGTGCCGTCTCTAGCACTGCCGCCTCTACACGCGGATCGCATAAAACCAGTTGCGCACTTTGCGGTCCTGTCGTATCTCCCTCTAAACAGCATTCGTCGCCGATGTACACGCCGTCCGTGGACGTCATCCCCACGACCAGCCCAGTGTCAGCCAGAATGTGGCGAATCATGCGCGTAGTCGTGGTCTTCCCGTTAGTCCCTGTGACACTGACGATCGGCACCCGCGACTGCGCGCCGCGCGGAAAGACAGCGTCGATAATGGCCCCTGCCACATCCCGTGGCTTGCCTACGCTCGGATAGTGGTGCATCCGAATCCCAGGGGCCGCATTTAATTCAATCACTGCATAGGAACCGGCCACCGGCACCTTAGATATATCCGGCGCTATCAGATCCACACCGCACAGATCCAGTGCAATCGCACGCGCGCAACGCTCAGCGATCGACTTAAAGCCTGAATGAACGTGGTCAGTCAGGTCAATGGCGATGCCACCAGTGCTGAGATTAGCGCTATCGCGCAGATAGACCGTCTCTCCGAGCGCCGGCACGTCATACAAGGAGCGGCCTTGACGAGCCAAGCAGTCAAGTGCAATGTCGTCGAGCGGAATGCGCGTGAGCGGCTTATCGTGATCCTCGCCGCGCTCTGGTTCGGCATTTGTTGCACTGACCAGTTGGGCGATGCTGTGCATCCCGTCGCCAGTCACGTGTGCAGGCAGTCGCTCAGCCGCAGCGACGAACTTGCCTCCGACAACTAACAAGCGGTATTGACGACCTGCGATAAACTCCTCCACCATGACACGCTGCGAGATCTCTCTCGCTACTGCAAACGCCCGCTCGGCCGAAGCCCAATCACGAATATCCATGGTCACGCCACGCCCTTGACTGCCATCGATCGGCTTGACGACGAGTGGGGCCTTGGCGCTTTGAAAGACCGTGCGCATCTCTTCCAGGGAAGATACCTCCGACCCATAAGGCACGGCAATCCCCGCTCGTTCCAACAGCTCCTTGGTGAGTGCCTTATCGCAGGCGATGTCGACTGCTACCGCGGACGTAGCATGCGTCATAGTGGCTTGTATGAATCGACGGTATTTTCCCGTGCCGAGTTGAAGTAAACTACGCGAGCCTATGCGACGCACTGGGATATCCCGGTCTTTTGCCGCCTGTACAAGTGCCGCCGTACTGGGTCCAAGCCCAGTGTGCTCGCGTATTCGCCTTGCCTCTTGCAAACGATCCGCAAGCGGAAACACAGTGCCGAAGGCGCAAGCCTGTACGTATTCCATCGCTAGCAGTAAAACGTAACGCGTCGCTTCCAAACATTCGTACTCCATCACGATATCGTAAAGGCCTGGGGAGCCCGCACTGCGCGTTTTGCCAAAGTTGGCTTTGAAACCGACTTGGGTCAACAGCTCCAGGCTGACGTGCTCGATGATATGGCCGAAATACGTACCCCCATACAAGCGTTCGACAAAGCCGCCCGGACGGCCCATGGCACAGTAGTGGTCGTACAGCCCTGGCAACTCTAACAGCAATCGTTCTGTGAGACCCGGATATTCGTAGCTCTCGCGCTCGGTAAATTCTTCAAGATCCACACGCATGATGAGCACCGGTTCATAGTGATAAACATTAGGGCCATCAATTGCACGCAACTGCAATGCCTTCAAGAGGCTCCACTCCCTGTTGCCTGGCTCTTTTCCTGATCGAGTACAGGCTTTCGCTCACGCAAATCAAACTGATGGCCGGACGGTAAAATATGGAGCTTTACGCCGCACAACGCCAGCGCATCATTGTGCCGCAACGACCCAATGTTGCTGTAAGAAAGCGAACCTGCGTCGACCACTGAGACCGCTCCGCGCCCAATCACTTCGAACTTTGAACCTTTGACAACGAGGGCTGTATCCTCATCAATCCCAATTCCCAAGTGGTGCGGATACTGTGCAACGGCAGACAACAACCGACCCAATCGCCCGCGCTGCGCGAAGTGTTGGTCGATCACGACACCGTCTATAAACTCCATCCCCGGTGCCATATGAACCATCCCTACGCGCGGATTTGTTTCTGCGGTCCCTTCGACAATCATGGTGCTACTCATCATAGAGGCACCAGCGCTGGTGCCAGCCACCACGAGACCTTCTTCGAGACGGTTAGCGATGGCGGCGTCCATTTTCGTTCCACCGAGTAAGGTGGTAATGCGCAGTTGATCGCCGCCGGTAAAAAATACCGCACTTGCATTCTCGATCGCTTTGACGGCACTCGCGCGATTGGCATCCTCGCGTGACGACACGTCAAACGTGCGCACATCAGAAACACCGATTGTCTCAAATACATCAACATACTCTGCCCCAACTTCAATCGGCAACTCGGTAGCCACCGTCATCACAACGACCTTGGCATGCGTGCCGCCTGCCAAGCGAACTACCTGCCGAAGAACGGCCATATCTCCTTTTTTATCTTCGGCGCCTCCTATGATTACGAGCGTCGCTTTGGTGCTGCTCATCATTCGCCTCCCATGGCCCATTTCAAAACAGTCATCCGCCTGTCATTGAAATACCCTAACCCGTCGGACACTTCATTATCGTTTCCGATTCGCAGTCCTGTATACGTTGCACATGTCTTACCTAAAAAAGAGAGGGCCTGCGCAGAAATCGCAGACCCTCTCTGTTGTTACGCTTTCCCTTTCGGTGATGCTACCTCTGTTCACGCTGTGCGAGCGATTCCTCGGCAATCTCGATTGCCCGTTTCACCATGTTACCAGCATCCCGGGTCGTGATACCCCCCCACCCTTCACGTTGAAGAGTGGAATAAAATCCGAGTTCCTTGGCCAGCTCATACTTAAACTGATCCGACATCACTCCACGTTTGCGCGCCATGTAGCTACCTCCTTTGAGAATAGCGTCCTCACCTAGCGTACCCGTGCGCGTCTTTCCCTATGCGAATGCGAAAGCCGTTACTGGTCTATGCGTACAACGCGACTAGTGGAGGGGCCGATAAGGCGCGACACCGGATAAAAACGGCGAACGGGAAGGATGATCGCAGCCGACGCAATCGCCTTGATCGCATCTCCCGGCAGATACGGATAGCAGCCGAGAAGCATCGCTTTGGTAAACGTAAAATGCGCCACATGCGCCAACCACGGCACACCGGTGACATAAAGAAGCAGAGAACCGCACACCTCGAATGCCAGGAAATACAGAATAAAGGCGGTGACACCGCTACGTTTTAGACGCCCCACCAACAATCCGATGAGCAAAGCGGCAATCGGATACATCCAGACAAACCCGCCGGATGGCCCAAGGAGCACCGCCATCCCGCCGCTCCCTTGGAGAAGCGGCAGGCCAAGCGCTGTCAAGAGAACGACGAGAAACATGCTAAAAAATCCATACACGGGACCAAGCATGGCACCAACCAGCATCACCACAAAATTTTCGAGTGAAATCGGAACAGGAGAAAACCCTAGGCTGATATTAAACAGGCTCAGTACCGAAAGAAGGGCTGCAAACAAAGCGCTAAAAACGATACCGCGCAAGGTAGGCCGGAATTTCATACGTCTACTGAGTCTCCTTTCTAATATCTTCATGATAGTATGAATAAGACTTTGTGATTGTAGCACAAGCCAAGCTGGAGATGAAAGGGATCTGCAATGATAGCGACAGACTTTGAAGATCAGCTCGTTATAGACCGTGCGACGGTCGCTTACCGGACATTTGACGGTCACCGGACTGCCCTACAACGTCTCTCCATGAACGTGGCTGCAGGACAGTGGCTCGGTGTTGTCGGCGCCAACGGCAGTGGCAAAAGTACGTTGGCGCAAGTAGCTGCAGGTTTGCTTCCGTTATCTGCAGGCGCCATTCGCTATGCGCCGAATCGTGTAAAGGCCCTCGTCATGCAACAACCTGGACAGCAGTTGATCGGAGAGACGTTGCGCGAAGATCTCTATTTCGGAATGGACAATGCGGGGATCCCTGCGGCCGATCGCGAGTCACGGCTCCTTCAGGCACTCGCTCGCGTCGGTCTAGCGGGATATGCGGATCGACCCATTTCTCAGCTGTCAGGCGGCCAACAACAGCTAGGCGCCATCGCCGGATGTATCGCTGTGAACGCTACGTTACTTATACTCGACGAACCCACGTCCATGCTCAGCGCACAGGCACGCGAACGCGTTTTGCAGACGATACGCGCGCTATGCGATGATGGCGTGGCTGTGCTGTGGATTACCCATCGCCTAGAAGAGCTAGCCTACGCAGACACTGTGCTAGCCCTTGTAGACGGCACATGTGCCTTTACAGGGGGCGTGAGCGATTTCTTTTATGGCAGTGGCGACAGCATGACGCCCGAGACGTCACCCTGCGTGTCTCTGGGTTTTTCCCTTCCATATGTGCCAAGCGTGGTGGCCGAGTTAGCGAAGCGCGGCATTTTTCTCGCGACGCGCCCCACGAGCCCCGAAACACTTGCGTCGGCTATTGGTCAGTTGCGTTTAGGAGTGACTGTCTAATGTCTGCCCCCAAACCTAGCGCAACGCTTTCGATCGAGCAGGTGTCGCTCGGCACTGATCCTCTGCGACTGCGAGGCATCGACTTACGCATTCGCAAAGGTGAGCTCACCCTTCTGGTCGGCGATACAGGCGCCGGCAAAACCAGCCTGCTCGAAACAGTAGCTGGACTTTGGGCTCCCGCGAAAGGCCAAGTCTATATCAGTGATCACCCCCTCTATATAGGCGCCAAGCCCAACACCGCTGCACTTCGCAACGTGTCGCTTGCCATGCAGCATGCGGAGAAGCAACTCTTTGCGCCGACTGTGCAAGCCGAGCTCTTTTATTCGTTACAAATAGAAAAAGACAGCACACGCGAAGACCGAATGGCCCGCTGCGTTGAAGCGCTGATGGCGGTCTCTTTGTCACCCGACCTTTTGCCCATGGCTCCCTTGCATCTGAGCGGCGGACAAAAGCGAAAAGTCGCACTCGCGTCCGCATTGGTGACGAAACCACAGTGGCTGATGATGGATGAACCGACGGCCGCTCTTGATTCTGCATCCGCAGAGCAGGTGGTTTCATCAACCGTCCGGCTGGTACGAGACGATGGTATAGGACTGCTTGTGGCGACGCATGATCTCGACCTTTGGCTGCCGCATGCAGATCGTGTCATCATGCTGTCGGGTGGACAAGTGATGGCAGATTACAGTCGTGAGCAGAAGACGATCCCGGCTAACGGGTATCTATCGGCGTCGCAGTTTACGTCCTGCGCCCAGGTGACACAGGCGCTCGCGCATGAGGATTTCAACGTAGCACCGCAAGATACGTCACCGAAAGCCTTGGCCGAGGCAGTTGTGGCCAAGCTGTACGGCGCCTCCATAAGCGCAGCCGAGAACATATCCTCATCCCCTATGCAGGAGACGCACGTGGCGCGTGAAGGTATTGCCGTGGCTTTAGACCTCGAATCCCTCTCCCACACCTACGATCCACGCGCTTTGTGGCTCAGCTACCTGCTACTGTCGACCAGTATTTTGTTGCAAACAGGTTGGGTCGGGCTGTTGGTAGGACTTCTCGCAATCATTTGGTGGCTACGGGGTCTTTCCGTGCCTGTCTGGCGCTCCTTTTACGGTGCGCGCGGGTTTATCGTTTTTCTCCTTCTCGCCAGTCTGGTTGCAGGTGTGCAGATCCATCTGGCAGGCTTGCACAAAGGTGGACATCTCGCATCCGCACTCGGTATCGATACGCATACAAGTCTACAAAGCACCTACACGCTCGCCCGTATTTTCCTGCTGCTCATCGGCGGCTTCGCTTTATCTGGTGCAGTGCCATTTCTGCGCATGAAACGTGCGCTCCGACAGCTTTTGCACTTTGGTGCACCACTCGGTTTGCCTGTCGAAGCTGTAGCCTTAGGCGGCGCGCTCACCGTCCGCTTCGTGCCTGTCATCGCGCAGGAGGCTGAGCGCATGCGCCAGATCGTGTTTTTGCGCGGCAAGCGCACACAGCGACGAAACGTCCTGCGTCTACGCGATCTGAGGGCCTTTGCGATACCTCTGCTGCTCGCAATCTTGCAATCAGCAGAAGACTTCGCCACCGCACTCGAAGCGCGCGGCTATCACACAGACACTGCGGGTGCTGACGACCTCTCGTCTCACTGGCAGCGTGCAGATTGGGTTCTCCTCGGTCAGATCGCCGTGCTCATGATCCTTCTACTTTGTGTACGCAACTGGATCCCCTGATCACGAGACAGCAAAAAGGCCAGAGCATTCGCACTCTGGCCCACTTCACATACCACATCAGTTAGTTACAAGCGTATGAAGCGTTCAAACGTATGAAACAACATAAAAGGTTATTCGACGAGCGCTCCGACTTTGATCTGTTCATCGTCGCGACAGACCATCAGCTCGACGGTGTCCGTCAGAATATCCGCATAGCTGTAGGATACGCGCTTGAACGAACTCGTCTTCTCGTCAAGCTTTACCACAAAAACAGATGGATAGGTTTCCTCTAGGATGCCCGTGCGCTCGATCGTCTTGCGGCGACCGCCATTCGCTCGAAGGAGAATCTTCTCTCCGACCAGCCCCTCCAAATTCCGCTTAATATCATTTAAAGCGTTCTTTGCAGCCACACACTCCACCTCTTTCTACGGGTATAACTATACCATACTTCGCCATCCCGTGTCAAACAGGTCGAATATTATAGCAAGCAATCTTTTCACTTGTCAATGCGTTCTCGAATGTTTCGTCGGTCGCGCCAACCTAAAAGCGCGACCGGGGCAGCCCAATCCTGTACTTTCCCCGCGATTCGATTCCGCCAAGACCGTCCGTGCCCGTGATGGTCGACCGAACAATATGATAGATGTCGATGGTTTCGTTGATGGGGGTGTACGCAATCTTTTCGGCGACAAAAACGGGGTCAAGGGCATGGATGAGAATTCGCTCTGGCGAACTGGCAAAGTTGGCGCCCGCGTCAAGCAAAGCCTCGTAGTGCGATTGGCAAGCACCAGCGAAGATGACGAGTTCATCAAGACTGCGTTCGTATTTGCGCGCCGCGCGCACAGCACGGACAAAGGAATCGGAATTGCGATAATTATCGAGTTGTAAAACCTCCGCATGCTTACCTTTGCGCAACACCCCGTCGTGCCCTGTGATGATCAGGATGTCTGGCTCATACTCGGCAAGCAGGTCTCCGATACGCTCTGGCATCATCTGTTCAGGTATGTTTTTCCCGGCTGCGCGGATGCCCAATCGATCGTAGATGGCTAAGCATTTCTCCAGATAGCTGCCATCTCCATCGAGATGCAAGACACGGCCGGGACGTTCAAAAAAATCGCGCGGGTAGCGCATCTTTTCTGATCGATACTCCTGCTTATCGTGGTCCACCTGCCTACGCATCTGCACGAGGCGCATCGTTTCTTGCTGAATCTGCGCTTGGCGCACCTGGTACGTCCGCCAATCCGTCTCACTCACGCGCGCCAGATCTGCAAGCGGAGCGTCCGCCAGTAGACGGACATCCAGCCCTTTCAATACGGCGATCCCGCGTTCCATGTCCAGCCGCACGATGATAAAGCAGATGTCCCGGTCATACGATTGACGCATAACCAGATCGCCGACTCTCCACATGCGCACCTCTCCTTTACCAAAGCCTTTGGGCTCCAGCAAGGGTAGTGTATGTGCGCGTTAGGATTTGGTGAAACGATCTGCTACTTTCGATGCGCCGAAGGACTCGGGTTTGATCTTCGCTTCGTACCCGCTCTGGGTTACCCAGCCGACGATCTCTTTGATCAATGCTTTTGTCTCTCCATGCTCCCCGATATCGAGATGCACCTCTATCGGAAGACTTGATCCGGCCGGCCGCAAAGCCTCTTCTAACGCTTGCACAGTCTCCAGGGAATAGGACGCCTCCATAAAGATGCGTTGACGCAGAGGAAGCGATCTTTTGTAAGGGCGTTTGAGGAAATAAAAACGCGCCCCTTTGCCTACGCGATGAATGACGACTGCCGTCACAAATAGCGTAGCATGGCGCGCAGATTGAGGCTGCGAGTCGGAACCCACGATCAGCCGAAAGCGGTCGTTCGGCGCCTCGCGTCTATAGCGTTCAATATCAGCCGCCACCTCTTCGAGCGTCATCGCGCCACGTGTGGGACTCATAAATGACATAGCACTCACCACCTACTGTGAATATGGGCTCACGGATGGTCTATGAGATTCTGAGATGCGTCGTGCTACCGTGTAAGAAAAGACCGTCCGAGTTGAACAAACTCCTCCATCGACAATGTCTCACCGCGCCGTACCCCGTCGATACCGGCATCGGCAAACCAAGTATCGACATCATCGCGGGACAATTCTGTGAATTCTGATCGCAAGGCGTTCGCCAGTGTCTTGCGGCGTTGCCCGAAAGCCGCTCGTACCACGCGAAAGAATAGTTCCCGTGGTACATCCGAAGCCACCGGTTCGTCACGAATCAGCAGGCGCACCACAGCAGAATCGACACCAGGATTCGGCAAAAAACACCCTGGCGACACGATGCGCACAAGTGTGGGATGGCTGTAGTATCGCACAGCGACGGTCAAAGCGCCATAGTCTTTTGTCCCAGGTGATGCCACCATCCGCTTCGCCACTTCTTTTTGTACCATCACAACTGCGCTGTGCAGTGGCCAACGCGCCTCTAGTACGCGCATAATGAGCGGTGTAGTGATATAGTAGGGCAAATTCGCGACTAAACGCAAAGAAGCCTGCGCAAGTGCAGACGTTTCGATAAATGGCGACAGAAGCTCCGTGAAGTCCACTTCCAGCGCATCGCCTGACACCACGTGTACGTGGGGATAATCCGCGAGCGTATCAGCGAGCAGCGGAATCAGATGGCGGTCTTTCTCGATCGCGATGACGGGCTGAAACTCGCTTTCTGCCAGCGCTTGCGTCAAAGTCCCTATGCCGGGCCCAATTTCGATCGCGACTTTATGGCTGCGGCCCGGTTCGTCGCCTTCCATAGCCGCCTCCACGATGTCGTCTAGTACGTGGCGATCAATCAAAAAATTTTGCCCGAAGCTCTTCTTGATCACAAACCCGTGCCGTTCGAGCACTTTGCGTGCGACGCTCGGCGTATATAAAGGTTCGCTCAAAGCCCCTCCTCCTTCAACCGCTCTACGGCTGCGACAAATTCCGCCCGCGACACATCCAGCGCGTTAAGGCGATTCAAGAAGGCCTTGGCATTGCCATAGCCGATGCGTAGCACTGCTCCCAGACGTTCACGTCGTTTGGCTGCACGCGGTGTGCCTGCGAGGTCATGAGTGACCATATCCGCCCATGTGAACATCGGCTCAGGTCGTAAAGCCGTACCTCGCACTTGCCCGAGCGCCTGCGCAATCAGTGCCGGATCGGCATTTTCAATGCCGATATCTCCATTTTGCGTCGCCTGCCCCCGTGGAACAAAAGCATGCTTGGCTTGCGGAAAACGCGCTGCAATCTGTCGCCTGATCTGTTCACCGGCATAATCAGGATCGGTCAAGATGATGATCCCTCGGCTATGCGCGACGCGTCCAAGCCGCGCATAGACATCTTTGCGAATACGTGAGCCGCCTGTGACGACGATATCGGCCTGCACGGCTCTGAGCACCTGTACGCGGTCGCTCTCTCCCTCTACGACAATCACTTCTCCGATTTCCATCACAGTGTCTCTCCGTCGCCTAAGACTTCAGGAAGGGAAAACACCTGACACGCGTTGCGCCATGTGATCTGCGCGAGTTCGTCCGGCGAAACGCCTCGCACCTCGGCGATTCGCTGCGCGACAAGTTTTACATAGGCCGATTCATTCGGTTTGCCGCGATGAGGATGAGGCGCCAGCCACGGCGAATCGGTCTCGATCAAGAGGCGGTCCTCCGCCACAGCCTCTGCTACTTGAACCGGTTTCTTGGCATTCTTGAACGTTACCGGTCCGCCCAGTGAGATATGCATCCCTAAAGCGAGACACTGATGCATCATCTCCACGCTACCGGAAAAACAGTGCATAATGCCGCCGACATGGACGACCCCTTCTTCGTCAAGCATTCGTACGATATCTTCGTGCGCTTCGCGGTCGTGAATCACCACCGGTTTGCGGACGCGTCGAGCGAGCGCTACTTGCGTGCGCAAGATTCGCTCCTGCACATCTCGCGGCGTATCGTAATGATAGTCAAGACCGATCTCACCGACGGCCACCACCTTGTCATGCGTCACCCACTGTTCTAGATCGGCCAGATCCTGCTCGGTGACGGACGCAGCATCATTGGGGTGAAAGCCGACTGCCGCATAGATGGCCGGATGCTGCTCAGCGAGCGCAAGCGCACGCAGACAAGAGGCGCGATCGTAGCCTGGCACCACGATCCGTCTGACACCGGCCTCCCCTGCGCGCGCCAGTGCGGGCTCCACATCAGGGAAAGCCTCTTGATCGTTCAAATGAGCGTGCGTATCGAAGAGCATCACTATTTCACCACAGCCCCAAGCTCAATATCGCCGGCGACGGTAGCGAGACGCAACTGGTCTCCGACTGACGCGGCCAGAATCATGCCATGTGACGCCTCACCCCGTAGTTTGACCGGTTTGAGATTTGCCACGAGAATCACTAACTGTCCAGCCAGCTCTTCCGGTGTATAAAATTTGGCAATACCAGACACCACTTGGCGCCTCTCATATCCGAGATCGAGCTGCAGTTTGAGTAACTTGTCAGCCTTCTCGATTTTCTGTGCCTCAATCACTCGGGCTACACGCAACTCAACTTTGGCAAAGTCTTCAATACCGATCAGCGTCGTGACACCCTCGGGCTCAGCTTTTGGCGACTCTGCAGCGGCGACTTCTAGTGACTTCGCTGGAGGGGCGCTTTTCGCTTCGCCTTTGCCAACTTCGCCTTTGCCAACTTCGCCAGCCAATAGAGCCTCTAGCTCGGCAATCTCTTTTTCGACGTCCAGACGCATAAACAGCGGTTCCACCTTTTGGGTGGCCTGACCGGAAGGCAGTCGGCCCATTTCGCGGGCTGCTGCCCAGGACAGCTCTGCACTGCGGCGATCCGCTACTGACACATCGAGCCCGAGCTGCGCGAAAATACGAGCTGGGGTGTGCGGCATAAACGGCTCCAGCAGGATGCCGACAATACGCATCACATCGAGCGTATTGTAAAGTACAGCGCCGAGCCGCTCCGTCTGACCCGCTTTATTCAGCGCCCACGGCGCCATCTCATCGATGTACTGATTGCCCCGTCGCACGATGGTCCAGATCGCCGCTAGCGCACCTGAGAAATCATAGCGATCGAGCGCCAATTCGACTTGTGTCACGGCGTCTACGATCAGTGTGGAAAACCGCTCCTCCACATCTGTGTGCGGTCCCGGCGCAGGCACCTGCCCGCCACAAAAGCGTTCTACCATAGAAAGGGTGCGATGCAACAGGTTACCTAAGTCGTTTGCCAAGTCGTAGTTAAGCCGCTCCATCATCGACTCCAGTGTGAAAACGCCATCTTGTCCGAAGGCGATATCGCGCAGCAGAAAATACCGCAAGGCATCCGCGCTATAGCGATCGATGAGTAGATTCGGATCGACCACATTGCCCTTGGATTTGGACATTTTGCCGTCTTTCATCAACAGCCAGCCATGCCCTACCACTTGCTTTGGAAGTGGCAAATCGAGTGCCATCAAGATGATCGGCCAGTAGATCGCGTGAAATCGCACGATCTCCTTAGCCATCATGTGTACATCCGCTGGCCAATAACGCGCCATCAGCGCCTCGCGCGCCGAATCACCCGACAAGTAGCCTAGTGCTGTGATGTAATTGGTCAGTGCATCGAGCCACACATAGATGACGCGCTGCGGGTCGCCAGGCACTTCAATGCCCCATCCAGCGGCCGCGCGCGACACGCAAAGGTCTTCAAGTCCAGGCAATAAGAAATTTTGCAACATCTCATTTTTGCGTGATTCCGGTACGATAAATTCGGGATGTTCCTGATAGTGCGCAATCAGTCGGTCCGCATAGCGACTCATGCGAAAAAAGTAACTCTTTTCGCGCACTCGTTCTACTTCGCGACCACAATCCGGACACTTGCCATCGACCAGTTGTCGCTCGGTCCAATAGGACTCGTCCGGCGTACAATACCAGCCTTCATATTCACCAAGGTAGATGTCGCCTTGGTCTTGCAGTTTCGTGAAGATCTTTTGGACGATCTCCTGATGCCTCGGCTCCGTCGTCCGGATGTAGTCATCATAGGAAATGCCCAAACGACGCCAGAGGCTCTGGATCGAAGCCACGATCTCATCGACAAACTGCAGCGTCTCCTTGCCGGCCTCTTGTGCTTTTCGTTGCACCTTCTGCGCATTCTCGTCCGTCCCCGTCAAGAAGCGAACATCAAACCCGCGCAAGCGTTTATAGCGCGCAAGTGTATCTGTCACAGTTGCCGAGTAGGCATGACCGATGTGCAGCCGATCGTTCGGATAAAAAATCGGCGTTGTAATATAGTAAGTCGACTTATCCACAGTTTACCCCCGCATTATCCACAGAAAGTTGTTGATAACTCGCCGTGTCGCGCTACAATGCGCCGCCCGGCGAGTCATTCGTTCCCTATAGCGTACCAGAAAGCCCCTTTCATACGCAATGCAAGCTCGATCACGCGCTTGCCGCAAGCGGAGCGTTCAGATCCGCTCGTCGCACAGTCGGAATCAAGAACAGGAGTACAGACAGTAAACTACTGATGACGGCGATGATGACCAGAACGTCCCGGATTGCGATATCATGCGCCAAGAATCCGCCGAGCAAGAGTCCGAGCGGCATGGCTGCGCCAAACAGGGAGCCCATGAGGGAGAAGACGCGACCTAGAAAAGCTTGCGGCACGACGCGCTGAATCATCGTGACAATCGGAATATTGATCCATGAGTTGCATACGCCCATACAAAAGGAAAGTGCGACAATCGCAGGTAACCAAGACGAGCACGCCAGGCCGAAAAAGGCGAGACTGAACCCAAGACTTGCGCCTGCCAGTAGGTAGCCCGGGCGTACGTACCTGGATACGACCCCCACTGTCAGCGCTCCCGTCATCATCCCCACAGCAAACAGTGAGTTCAATTCCCCCAGCGCCACCTGAGTGCGGTGCAGGGCTACGGTAACAAATTGCACCATGTACAAGTCAAACGGCGCGAGCAGAAAGTTGAGCAGAAAGGCCACGGGAAAAAGCACCATTAGCAAGCGGATACGCCTGACCGTCTGCAGACCCTCGCGCATTTCACCGAAAAATACGGCTGGCGCGAATGATTGGCGGACCAGCGGCGGCTCTCCGACGCGGATGACAAACAGCGTGGCCACCGAGATCAAAAAACTGAGGGCGTTGATCGCATACGCCATCGGTACGCCTTGCCATGCGATCAGCCCCGCCGCAATCGCGGGGCCGAGCATCATCGACAGTGGTCCTGCTGCTTGCTCCAAACCATTGGCGCTGGCCAGTTGCTCTTTGCCGACGAGCAGTGGCGTCAAAGCACCGGAGGCTGGTCCGAAAAGCGTGCCCACCGCATTTAGCAAAAACGCGGAGAGAATCATGACGACTGGCGTCAGGTCATGGCTAAACGCGAGAGCGGTAACGACAGCTGTCAGTATCAGGCGGATGGCATCGGACCAAAACATGGTCCAACGCTTATTCCAGCGGTCCACAAAGACACCTGCAAACGGACCAAGAATCACTTGCGGCAGCATCCAGCCAATGCCGACAAGCGACATCAAGAAGGTATTGTTCGTCATGACTTTCATATCCCACAAGAGCGCGAAAGAATACACGTTGGAGCCTAGACTGGACAACATTTGACCGATAAATAAAGTGATGTAGTTACGGTTTTTCCAGAGGCGCGGATAGGGTGCTTGATCTTCCATGAGCGACTCCTTCATTCGAAATGAGACGGCGGCTCGGCGCAGCTGCGCCGTGACTTCGATCCCTATCATACCTTAGGGCAGGAAGCCACTACCAGGGTCTCGAGTCGTACATCAGTCTCCGCCTACAGACGGAAAAAAACCACATCCTCCACGGATGTGGCCATGGCATATGAGCACTAGTGAATCTGCGGCGGGCGCACGGCACGTATTCCACCGCGCGGAATGCCTTTCGGTCGCGGATGTAAGGCATGTTGCAGTTTGGTGAGCGCGCGCGCTTCAATGCGCGATACGTACGATCTGGAGATTCCCATCTTCTCCGCGATCTGATGTTGGGTCCACTCAACGCCATCGATGAGCCCATAACGTAGACAAACTACCTTTTGTTCACGCGGGTCAAGTACGTGTAAGAGCGAGCGCAGACGCTGTTGTTCGAGCCGCTCTCCCACGTATTCTTCAAGTTCGTCTGGTTCACTGCCTAGCACATCGCGAAGTGTCAGGTCATTTCCTTCCTTGTCCGTGCCGATAGACTCGTCCATCGAGACATCACGGTTCATCTTCTTGCGGGTGCGCAGGTGCATGAGCATCTCCATTCTACTGTCAAGAGCCCTGCACGTTGGGCGCGTCTATTCGTTATTCGACGATGTCGACTGTAAAGACGGTTTCTCTCAAGAGCGTGTTGATAATCTCTGAGCGTTTGTAGCCACTCGATGCTGTCAACTCATCAATCTTCAAAGCGATATCTGCATCGAGACGAACACTGATCGGAATTTTCTTGTCGGCTGAAGTTTTCGCTTTCAGGCGAATCCCTGCGTGTCCGTCGTTTTGTTTCATGTCCATTAGGCACCGACTACCTCTCGCGCCTGTTTGAGCAGTGCGTTTAGTCGTTCAGTGGCCGAGCGAAAGGCGTGCCACGCCGCTTCTTCGTAGACCTGATCAGCCAAATCCCAAGCGACGCGACGCATCTCCACTTCAAGGCTGGCTTGGCGAATCTCCTCTTGCAGCGTCAACTCCGGCTCGCGACTGCGCTCCTCTTTTCTCTCGATAAACACTCGACTCTTTTGCAGCAACAGCCCCATTGCACCTTTGTCATACATGTCCATTCCTCCGTATCACCTGTGTGTTATGGAAGATTCTAAAGTGTATGACATAAAAACACTGTCGAATGATCGTCGAACAGCGAAATAAAAACCGCGCATTTCACAATGAAAATGCGCGGTTTCGCACTCGAGTCGAACTACGTAGAATTACGCCAGGCGCCGGGTGTTCAGGGTGCGGTCTTTCCCACTGACCATCAGATACCCGACTAATAAGATGATGCAGACGGTCAACGTCAGGCTGACTGGTCCGCGGCCAAACCCAAGTCCACCATACGCTTTCTCGACACCAAACCAATCGGCGAAAGAAGCGCCGACCGGACGCGTCATAATGTAAGCAAACCAGAAGGCTGCGATGTCGTTCAGTCCAAACATCCGATACGCGATCAGAGGCAGGAACATCAGCACCGCGAAGACAATTCGTGAGGTGGCGTAGCCAAGACTAAGTGTGGTGGCGGTCATATCGCCAATGGCCGTGCCGAAAGCGAAGGCTGCTAGCACCGTGAGCCAGTAAAAGATTTCCCTTCTGCGCGTGTATATACTGTGTATGGAGAGGGTGCCCTCAGTTTTCTTCCAA
>JAPNUP010000161.1 GCA_026627345.1 Bacillota bacterium
CTGTCGCGAATAGTCAAGCCCCCGTCGAGAACGAGGTGACAAGACAGCGCGTTGCGTCCACTGGCGATGCACCACATATGCACATCGTGAACGTCTTGCACCCCTTGCACACTGCGAATCGTGGTGATGACGGACTGAAACCCGATGCCTCGCGGCGTCCCTTCCATGAGGATTTGCGCTGTTTGTCGGACGATACGCCAAGCCCCAAAAGCAATCAGGAGCGCAATCAGGACGCTAAGCAGAGGATCAATAGGGTACCAGTGCGTCATGACAATCACCACACCCGCGACGATTACTCCGGCTGATGCCGCCGCGTCGCCTAGCATATGAAGGACTGCGCTACGCACATTCAAATCATGATCATTTCGCATACCAAGACCGAGGTACAGATTGATCGCCAATCCTATCCCGGCACTGATGAACATCCACGTGCTATGCACAATCTCTGGCTGCCTAAAACGTCCGTAGGCTTCCACCAAAATCCAAAGTGTGATGGCAATAAGCAAGATTCCATTGAAGAGCGCAGCCAAAATGCCAGAGCGCACATACCCGAACGTCATGCTCTCGTCTGACGGTTTTTCTGCTTGTCGCAACGCATACCAAGCGAGTCCAAGCGCAATCACATCGGTCAACACGTGGCCGGCATCCGAGAGCAGTGCAAGACTGTGGGACAAAAGGCCGCCGATGCACTCCACCAAGAGAATGACGATCGTCAGCCAAAATGCACGCTTCATTTTATCTGCCGGTGCATGCGTGTGAAAAAGATCGTGATGGTCATGTCCGTGACTGTGATCATGAGCGTGCACTGCCGCAGATTCTTCTGCCTTGCTCATCGGATCTCTCTCCTTTTCACCCTTACATGCCTGTATAGCCCCCATATAACCCAGTCAGCCAACGAATCACAAGCGTCAGACGATCAGTGGCCAGTAGCAGCCCCATGATGACCATGACATACCCGCCGATCTGACTGACTCGCTCACTGTACCGCAGTAGCCCTCGGAGTGAACCTAGCGTATATGCCAGAATTAAAAAAGGGATCGCGAATCCAATCGCATAAACGGTCATCAAGATCGCGCCGTTGACTTCACTCGTGGCCGCGACTGCGATCACAGAAGCCAGAATCGGCCCAATGCAAGGTGTCCATCCTGCCGAAAAACTGATCCCGACGACAAATGCGCCGAGATAACCAGATGGTTTGTGACGAATAGTCCACTTCACATCGCGAAGCATGAAGGCCGGTTTTAGCACCCCTGCCAGCACCAGTCCCATGAGGATGATAATGACGCCGCCGATCTCACTGACCAGTGTATGATACTGTGCAAACAGTGCGCCAACGAGACTGGCAGAGGCCCCTAAAGCCACAAATATCACAGAGAAACCCAGCACAAAAAAGACAGCGTGCGCCAGCGCCCGATTGCGCAGCGGATGTGCTGTGCGGGTTACAGAGACATCGCCTACAGGCGCCGCAGAGACACCGGAAATATACGAGATATACGACGGATATAGCGGTAAGCAACATGGAGAAATAAAAGATAGCAAGCCCGCAAGAAACGCCAACCAAAGTGATGGAGCGCCTGCCAATTCAGATTCCTCCTTTCCTATGCAACGGGACGATTCACTAATTGAGAAAAGTCCTTTTGCATGAGTGCGCTGCTCATACCGCCTTCTGCTTTCGCCACGATCACGCCACTGCGATCGATGAACAGGCTGGTCGGAATGCCAAGTACCTGATAGCTTTGGGCCACTGCGCCTTCTTGATCGAGTAAAACCGGATAGGTGATACCATAACGCGCCACGAATTTGCGGACATCCGCTTCCGTATCACTCGATGTGAGATCCACACCGATAAACTGCACCCGACTTCCGTATTGCTTGTACATCTTGACGAGGTCCGGCGTTTCCGCTTGGCAAGGCGGACACCAAGAGGCAAAGAAATTCACGAACACGAGCTTGCCTGCAAATTGCGATAGAGACACGGATTGACCTGCCAGACTCTTCAGCGTAAAAAGAGGCGCCCGATGCCCTAGTGTCGGAGAAAACGCGACTGCCTGTCCGCGCCCTGCCGATATCAAAGAAACGGCAGCTACGATCACTGCTACTACCAGTACGCTCAACCATCTATTCTTGGTCGTCAAGCCTTTCTTACCCCTTTTCTCTGATCTTCATCAGTATGGCCGGCAGAGTCCAACGGTTGCGACTCTGCCGGCCACTGCTCAAACAGCGTCAAAACCGGCTTCTTCGACCACCCGACGCAAATCGTCGATAGACGCTTTGCCACTTTCAAAATCGACTTGCGCTTGCTCTTTCTCAAGGCTCACGCTGACCGTCTGCACCCCTGGCACCGCCTTGAGCGCACGCGTCACAGAGTTGACACACCCGTCGCAGGTCATACCTTTTACGCCAATCACTGCTTTCGTCATCCTGACCGCCTCCTACTTCGTTGTCTCATCCAACCTTACGCGTTTAAGCAACAATGAGTTGCTCACTACACTGACCGAGCTGAGCGCCATGGCGGCCCCTGCGATTACGGGGCTGACGACGCCAAATGCCGCCAAAGGGATACCCAGCACATTGTACCCGAAAGCCCAAGCGAGATTCTGCCGCACCTTGCGCATCGTCGCGCGCGCCAGTTTAATACCTGCCACGACACCTTGCAGATCCCCGCGCAGGAGGACAATGTCAGCTGTCTCGATAGCCACATCGGTTCCTGACCCGATCGCACAGCCGATGTCTGCGCGCGCCAGCGCAGGCGCATCATTGATACCGTCTCCCACCATGGCCACCACGTGGCCGTCCGCCTGCAAGTGCTCGATCAGCGTAACCTTTTGATCAGGCAGCGCTTCGGCAAACACATGATCGGCAGGAAGACCGATCTGTGCGGCAACAGCGATGGCTGTGCGTCGATTGTCCCCTGTTAGCATATAGACGTCAAGTCCCATGCGTTGTAAATCTGCAATCGCCTGGCCCGCGCCTGTACGCACGCGATCAGTGATCCCGATAAGGCCGACTACCTGGCCTTCTTTCGCCACCCATACTACCGTCTGACCGGCTTGCGCGATCTCAGATGCACGTTGGGCCAGCGCCCGCGACACAATGCCAGCACGTGCGAGAAACGCCTCACTGCCTACAAGCACACGCTGCCCTGCAACGATGGCCTCAGCACCGAAGCCCGCCACAGCGCGCGCCTCGCGCGCCTCTACAACGGGGATGCCGCGCTCTTTTGCATAGTCTACGATAGCTGCGCCAAGCGGATGCAAGGACGCGCGTTCCACAGCGGCCGCAACTCGTATCAACTCTCGTTCACCGCTATTATCGCCTGTGCGCACCGCATAGGCACTATGCACACGTCCCTGCGCGCGAATATCTCCGGTGATCAGGCCTTTGGCAGCCACCACTTGCACGACAGCCGGACGTCCCATGGTGATCGTACCCGTCTTATCGAGCACCACAGCAGACAGCTTGTGCATACGCTCCAGAACTTCAGCGCCTTTGATCAAAATCCCGTGTTCCGCGCCTCGCCCTGCGCCTACCATGATGGCAGTCGGCGTGGCCAGACCGAGTGAACACGGACAAGCGATCACGAGCACTGCGACTGCATGCACCAAGGCGACAATAAAACCTGCGTGCATATACCAAGCCACAAAAGTGACCAGTGCTATTGCGAGAACGATCGGCACAAAAATGCCCGAAACCCGATCAGCCAACTGCTGAACGGGCGCCTTAGAACCTTGCGCCTGATCCACCATCCGCACAATTTGGGCAAGCGCCGTATCGCGCCCGACTCTGGTGGCGCGCATGAGAATCGCACCGTCTTTGTTCAATGTGGCGCCAATCACCGCGTCTCCCGGCCTTTTTACCACAGGCGCACTTTCACCTGTCAGCATCGACTCATCCACCAGTGTCTGGCCGTCGATCAGTGTCCCATCTGCAGGAATCCGCTCGCCAGGGCGCACGCGAAGCTCGTCGCCCGCCACTACTTCTTCTAGTGGCACTACCATCTCGCGCCCACTACGGACGACGACAGCCGTTTTGGCTTGCAAATCGAGAAGCGTACGTATCGCCTGCGAGGTCTGTGACTTGGCCCGATGCTCCAGCAGTTTGCCCATTAAGATCAGGGTCGTGATCAGTGCGGCCGAATCAAAGTAGAGCGCTGTTTCAATGTGCCACACGACAGCCGCTAGACTGAACAGATACGCCGCCGAGGTGCCGAGCGCAACCAGTACGTCCATGTTCGGCGCGAGGCCTCGAAGCGCATGGTACGCGCCTCGATAGAAGCGCCAGCCTACGACAAATTGCACTGGCGTCGCCAAGGCGATCTGCAGCCAAATCGGCAACATAAAAGCATGGCCTGGTACCAAGACACTGAGCATCTGCAGCAACAACGGCGATGTCAAGACAGCGCCTGTGTAGAAATCGGTACGTAAGCTACGGTAGGCTGCAAGCCTATCTTCGCGTTCTTCGCCGGCTTTTTCAGGCTCCACCACCGCGGCGCCGTACCCAGCCTTCTCCACGATGCGAATCACATCGTCAATGGTGAAATCCTCCGCTCTAAACTCGACCACAGCACGCTCACTTGCGAGATTAACATTCACCCGCGATACGTTAGTAGAGCGATTCATCACCTTCTCGATGCGTGCCGCACACGCAGCGCACGTCATGCCGGTAATATTCAGTTGTACCGTGGCGAGTGACTTGTCATCACTGTACGTCGCCTGCTCTTTTACGCGCGCTTCACTCACCTACCCCACCTCCGCTCTCCTTGCCGCCTACTTCACGCTGGCGCGTATGACTTTCATCAACTCGTCCAATTTCTCGTCGCCGTGTCCATCTCGAATCGCATCGGCCACACACCCGCGCGCGTGGCTTTCGAGAAGGGCCAATTCCACTTTTGACAAAGCAGCTTTAATCGACGCAAATTGGGCAAGAATATCGACACAATAGCGATCGTCTTGAATCATCTTTTGCACGCCTCGCACTTGTCCTTCTATCTTACGCAAGCGACTCAGTAAATTGTCCACATCTTCTTGATAAGGATGCAACAGCGTCGACCCCCATTCTCCATCACTATACTATACCCACCCACCCTATGTGTCAAGAAAATAGAGCCAGACGTGCGCCCTTATAGGCTGTGCACGTCTGGCTCTATTGACGCGATTTATCCGGGGTCACTTTTCTGGCCCTTCGGGTTCTGGAACCGATTGCTCGGCTTATGCGAGTGTCTCACCCGCTTGCGGCACAATGTCCACTCCGGCGAGAGCGAGTTTTGGAACTACCCAAATCGGAAACGTGGCACGCACACGCCATAAGGCCATCTTTTCCATCAAGGTACGCAGTGACGAGCCGTTCTGATGCGGACAAGCGGCTTGTACGAGCAATGCTCATTCGCTTACGCGAATGAGCACCTGTTTTTTCTATAGGATGACAGCCTGCGTTCTACCCTCACACCAAAAGATCGAAACGATCGGCGTTCATCACTTTCACCCATGCGGCAATAAAATCACGCACGAATTTCTCCTGATTATCATCCTGTGCGTACACTTCCGCCAGTGCGCGCAGGATCGAGTTAGAGCCGAAGACCAAGTCGACGATGGTTCCCGTGTAGCGCAATTGTTTGGTTTGCCGGTCACGCCCCTCGTATACGCCACCCTCGGCAGGTGTCCATTCGACCCGCATATCCAACAAGTGAACGAAAAAATCATTGGTCAAGACACCCACTCGCTCCGTAAACACCCCGCGAGCAGAACTTTCATAGTTGGCTCCCAACACGCGAAGCCCACCGACCAGTACCGTCATCTCCGGAGCTGTCAGATTTAACTGCTGCGCCTTATCGATGAGCCACTCCGCCGCACTGCCGCTATCCGTCTTCTTATGATAGTTCCTAAAGCCGTCAGACACGGGTTCGAGCACAGCGAAATTCTCAGGATCAGTCTGCTCCTGTGTAGCATCGCCGCGTCCTCCAGCAAACGGGACCGTCACGGCAAAGCCCGCATCGCGTGCCGCTTGCTCGATCGCCGCGCTACCGGCCAATACAATCAGATCAGCCAGACTAACAGGCTGCTCGAGTTCACTTTGAATCCGCGCCAACACATGCAACACCTTGCGCAGTTGCTCCGGTTGGTTGACTTCCCAATCTTTCTGCGGGCTCAAGCGAATCCGCCCACCGTTGGCGCCACCGCGCATATCGCTTGCGCGAAACGTGCTAGCCGATGCCCAAGCGGTACTTACCAACTCGCCGACAGAAAGACCTGAGGCGAGAATCTTGGCTTTGAGCGCAGTCGTTTCTTCCTCCGTCAGTTCATAAGTGGCGGGTGGAATGGGATCTTGCCAAATAAACGCCTGCGCAGGCACTTCTGGTCCCAGATACCGCGAGCGCGGCCCCATGTCGCGATGGGTCAACTTGAACCAAGCGCGGGCAAAGGCGTCGGCAAACGCCTCCGGATCGCGATGAAAATGCCGGGAGATCTTCTCGTAGGTCGGATCCACGCGCAGCGCCAGATCTGACGTCATCATCATTGTCGGCACGCGCACAGACGCATCTTGCGCATCCGGCGCGAGATCCTTGTCACCCTGATTCACAGCCCGCCACTGGTACGCACCAGCCGGACTTTTGGTAAGTTCCCACTCATAGCCGAACAAAAGATCAAAGAAACCGTTGTCCCACGCAGTCGGGTTCGCCGTCCAAGCCCCTTCGAGGCCGCTGCCAATGGTATCGCGCCCCTTGCCACTGCCATGCGTGCTGTGCCATCCCAGTCCGAGGTGTTCGATCGCACCAGCCTCTGGTTCACGACCAACCAGCGCTGCATCGCCAGCGCCATGCGCCTTGCCGAAGGTGTGGCCGCCTGCGATGAGTGCCACCGTCTCTTCATCATCCATCGCCATACGCAAAAATGTCTCACGAATATCGCGCGCACTCGCTAGCGGATCGGGCGTTCCATTCGGCCCCTCCGGATTGACGTAGATGAGGCCCATCTGAACGGCCCCCAGGGGGTTCTCAAGCACACGGTCGCCGGTGTACCGAGCATCTCCGAGCCACTCCGTTTCATCGCCCCAGTATATGTCTTCTTCCGGATGCCAGATATCGCGTCGGCCACCAGCAAAGCCAATCGTCTTGCCACCCATCGATTCGATCGCCACGGTTCCCGCGAGCACGATCAAATCCGCCCAAGAGATCTTATTCCCATACTTCTGCTTGATCGGCCACAAAAGACGACGCGCCTTATCGAGATTGACATTATCCGGCCAACTGTTCAAAGGAGCGAAGCGCTGCGAGCCACTGCCAGCGCCACCACGGCCATCCCCGATCCGGTATGTACCGGCCGAATGCCAAGCCATGCGAATAAACAGAGGACCATAATGACCGTAGTCAGCAGGCCACCAATCCTGACTGTCCGTCATCAGATGCTGCAGATCCTGCTTCAGAGCGTGATAGTCAAGCTGACGAAAAGCGACTGAGTAATCAAAGTCTGGATCCATCGGATCTGACTTGCGATCATGCTGACGCAAGATGTCCACGTTCAGTTGATTCGGCCACCACTGACTCGTGCCCGCACTCTTGCGTTTCTGGCTCGTAGAACTGCCGTGCATCACCGGACACTGTCCTGTAGCGTTGACGTCCTTCCCGTTCATCGGCTCACGCTTCTTTCGCTCTTAAAATTAGACTTAATATAAAAATAGCTTACTATGTTAAAGCGTCTGCGTCAAGGTACGCGGCCGCTTTAACATAGTAAGCGAATCCAGTCGAGGACTGCCAATGACCGAGCTAGCGCTGCAATAGATTCATCAATCGGCCTAGCTTTTCAACTTCTACCGTGACTTCGTCGCCATCAGCGAGCCACACTTGACGTTCTGGAGGATACCCCAGCACGACACCACTCGGTGTCCCAGTGAGAATGAGGTCGCCCGGCGCCAAGGTCATGTGCTGTGACACGTAGCTGACGATCTGGGCGCACGAGAAAATCATGTCTGCAGTCGTTGAGTGCTGGCGCACTTCGCCGTTCACTTCACAGCGCACCGTCAGCGCATCTGGATCGCCTATCTCATCGGCAGTCACGAGGTAAGGCCCCACCGGACAGAAGCCATCTACGTTTTTCCCGAGAAACCACTGCGAGGTGCGAAACTGCAGATCGCGTGCCGACAAATCATTGGCATTACAGTAACCGAAGACGTGGGAGAGCGCTTCTTTTTCACTGATCCGTTGCGTTCGCTCGCCAATCACAATGGCCAGTTCCGCTTCATAATCCACTTGTTGTGCACTTGCAGGCAACGTGATCGTAGCACGGTGGGCAGCCAGTGTGTTGGCGAGTTTGGCAAATAGCAGCGGTGTCTCAGGTACCGGCAAGCCCGCTTCCTGCGCATGCTTGCGGTAGTTGGTTCCGACACACACGATTTTGGCGGAATCCGGAACACAAGGGGCAAATACGAGACTCTCTTCATCTACAAAAAGGTGTGGCAACTTTGCCGCCAAGGCGCGTTCACAGAGTTTCGCAAGTGCCGCGCGCCCCTGCGCCGGCGCCTTGAACACTTCCGCGAGCGTCACCGGTACGTCAGACTCGGCAGGCAAGGCGCGCGCAGCCTCGGCGACCGTCAGGACCCCGTGATCGAGCGCGATCCCCAGGCGTTGCTCCTGCCCCTCGACATATTGAAGCAGCTTCATGACCATT
>JAPNUP010000168.1 GCA_026627345.1 Bacillota bacterium
AGAGGAACGAGGGTCTGTCTCCTCTACTTGGAACACGGATGAGCCAGGACCAGCGAAGAAAGTGTATACACTCACCGAAGCGGGACGGGAAGAACTGTCCAATTGGTATGAGGATATTCAGGTGCGACAGCGCAATCTTCAACTGTTTTTGCGCGAATACGAGTCTAAGCATCAATCTTAGAAAGAGACCGCTTGTGCTGTTCAGGTAATCTCCAGTTTTTCTGTTCATAGTCAGGCAAGGACGACTTACAGCGTCGTAATCTTACTAGTCTTGTATTTAGAAAGGGATTTTGAACCATGGCGTACCGAGCACATCGAACCAGAGAAGGCACAACGGTTTTGCGCAATGAGCGTCTGACAGCCCTGGCCGGAGTCATTCTGCTGATTCTCATCCTTGCACAGTTTGTCATAACAGCCAACTTGCACGCATTCATCCCCATACACATTCTACTAGGTATGCTGTTAGCTGGTCCGATGATTGTAAAGCTCTTTAGCATAGGCTATAAGTTCATTCGCTACTATTCCGGTCACCCGGAATTTGTAAGGAAAGGACCACCTAACATATGGATGAGGTTGCTTGGCCCTCTTCTAGCGGCTGATACGATCCTTGTCTTTGCCAGCGGCTTCGGATTGGCTCTCACCGGACCGACGAGCCACGGGATCTTTTTCTTGGCCCATGCCGCGAGTACTGCCGCCTTTATACCACTTGTCGCCGTCCACGTTTATGCGCACATTCGCAAAGCCACGAGACTGGTTGCCAGTGATTTTGGCGGTCGCTCCAGAGATCGAGTTGGCGGAAGAGGGGGGCGACTTCGCTTCACACTGTTAGGGCTCATCTTAGGGGTCGTAGGTGCGGTATTAATGCTCCCGGTGGCATCGAGGTGGGCAAACTGGCAAATCAGTCCCGCCCTCCCCACGCCATTCGCCTTGGGGATTGTGGCAGCCGTCTTTGGCGTATTGATCGCCATTCCGATTTTGCGTGGAAGCTACGAGAAATAGTGCTGTGCACTTCTTTCTCGTAGCTTCGTAACGGGTAAGACGCATGGCATACACCGTTTACAGTGAAATGGTGACAGTCTGACCTGGGTTGACGACCTCGATCAACACATGATTGGCTTCTACCAAACATGATCCACCCTTTACAGCATGGATGGATGCGGCATTTCGTAAAAAAATGCGATACGGGAAGTCTGCTTTCGAGGCCGTGCAGTCAATCGTATCGCCCATTCGACGTATGTGAAATACAGTTTCTACATCCCCACTCAGATTACAGATCTCCACATGGTGCGACGAATCGGGTTCGAGTTCGAATACATGCAACGTCACGTTGTCACTGTAGTTGTAATCCGGACGATCCTGCCTGGACCCGACGGCTATAACGGAATTGGGTCGTGCAAAAATTGGAAGGTTCATATAACCGTATGATTCCGTCACCCAACGCTCACCGTCGATGACTTGCCCACTAACGAAATGCGTCCAGCGACCTGCCGGCAGATAGTAAGAGACCACACCGTCCTCCGACAACACAGGCGCCACTAGCAGAGAGTCACCCAACATATATTGCCGGTCCAGCGTCTCGCAGGTCAGATCTTCGGGAAATTCCAGAAGCATGGGACGCATCATAGGGATGCCTGATTGCGAGGCTGTGACAGCTGTGCGATATAAGTACGGCATAAGGCTGCATTTGAGATTGACAAAAGTGCGCAAAACATCGACCGATTCTTCATCAAAAAGCCACGGAACTCGATAAGAGGAGCTTCCGTGCAATCGACTGTGGCTCGATAGGAGACCAAAAGCAATCCAACGTTTGTACACATCCGGTGTCGATGTGTTTTCGAATCCCCCGATATCGTGGCTCCAAAAACCGAATCCAGACAAACCTAGCGACAATCCTCCACGCAAGCTCTCGGCCATGGACTCGTAGTTGGAACTGCTGTCTCCGCCCCAGTGTACAGGAAATTGCTGGCCACCGGTCGTCGCAGACCTTGCAAATAACACTGCTTCATTCCCTCCACGAACATCGCGCAGTAGTTCGAACACTACCTTATTATATAAAAAGGCGTAGAAGTTGTGCATTTTGTTCGGATCAGATCCGTCATGGTAGGCAACGTCGGTTGGAACACGCTCACCAAAATCAGTCTTAAAGCAGTCGACGCCCATGTCAAGCAAACGTTTTAACTCCGTTTGGTACCACGCACACGCATCGGGATTAGTAAAGTCCACCAAGCCCATACCCGCTTGCCAAAGGTCCCACTGCCAGACTCGTCCATCTGGGCGTTTGAGCAGGTATCCCTTCTGCGCTCCTTCATTGAAGAGCCGAGATTTCTGTGCAATATAAGGATTGATCCAAACAGAAATGTGCAATCCCCTCTCCTTGAGTCTGCGCAGCATGCCCACTGGATCCGGAAACGAATCCAGATCCCAGTCAAAGTTGCACCACTCGTACTCTTTCATCCAAAAGCAATCAAAGTGGAAGACATGTAAGGGAATGTTTCGGGTACGCATGCCATCGACGAAGTGACTCACGGTTTCCTCGTTGTAGTCGGTCGTAAAAGAAGTCGTCAACCAGAGACCAAACGACCACGCAGGCGGAAGTGCGGGTTTGCCTGTTAGGTCTGTGTAACGCTCCAGAATCTCCTTTTCAGTCTCCCCTCCGATCATCACGTAATCCAGTTCTTCTCCAGCCACGCTAAACTGGACTCGGGACACCCGTTCTGAGGCTACCTCAAAGGACACTTTTTCCGGGTGGTTGACCAACAGCCCGTACTTTCGATTGGTAAGGTAAAATGGAATACTCTTATAGGCCTGTTCTGTTCCTGTGCCGCCGTCCTCATTCCAAATGTCTACTGTTTGGCCATTTTTCACAAATGCGGTAAAATGTTCGCCCAAACCATAAACCAATTCCCCGACACCCAGTGAAAGCTGTTCACGCATGAACGTCCCGTCTTGTGCTGTTTTCACGTAAGCCTGTGCTCGCGGTTGACTCGACGTCAGCTTGCGATCTTTGTAATAAAACGTAACTTCAAACGGCTTCTTCGTCACGTGCGCCCACGTATCTCCGGATTTATACACAAAATGGTCCTCGTATTCCGTGCATTCTACGGATGGTGGTGTCTTGCAGGCCAACAAAAACTGTGGTAACGCCGGATGAAGCGACGCAAAATGTTGGATTTGAACACGAATAGCACCCTCTAGGGGTGATGAGAGATGAATCGTCAGCAGCGGGCCATCTAATGTGCTGGCGCGCCCATAAATCTCTTTGCAAGGAGCAAATAGCGTGAGTACACCGTTCGAAAAATGCGAGTCGTAAACCATCGTTGGGGAGTGAAGTTGGAAACCCTCCCGCACGAGCCAATTACCGTTACTGAATTTCAACGAAGATCCCCCTTAGGCAAAATCTGTACTACTCACACTATAAACCGTCTTTGCAAATGCATCTAGCTCTTAATGTGCTTCCTTGCCTTACAAGGATTCTAACGGTTTGGGTCGCAAAGAAACTTCACCGGCGTGGGTCCAATCTACACCGATACCTTTGGCATCCGCAAAGTGATCAGTACCCCACTTGGAATACTCGTCCCCATCGACATTGGGTCCGTAGTGATGCCCCGGATTCACCATCTACCCTACCCCGAGCGGAGCTGTGTAGCTTTCGTAACTTCTCAAAGAGTGAAGGAGCAGGTCTGAAATCGTATCCACTAGAATCGGATCCGCCCCAAATGTCATATCCCCCCACTCACGGGTGATGCTTTCAGCGGACTCGCGCACGTAGCGTTATCGGCCATACCGATGCAAAAAGGTCTGTAAAAAAGAGAGTATCCCATTGCTGGCGACGACCCGCGTATCTTGTGACAGAGTCGTCATCTTGTTTTGCAAAGTTTTCCACTGCCCATCTGTCAATGCATGTCCATCGTCCGTCTGCCAGTCGCTTAGCGCTTGTACGGCTACTTGCGCTTGCGCAGACAGTTCACTCGTCCATGGTGAGATCTCTTTGTATAGCGCCTGATCAGGTAGGCCGGCGCGCAGTTGTTGGTCAACGGAGCTGAGCTGTTGCAGTAACTGGTAAAGTGACGTAGTTTTCACAGATGCCGGCTGACCGGGACTCCGCCAGAACGTAGTGATTGCAGACTCAAGCTGCGGTGGCTTGATATTATCATAATAATAAGAGGTATTGGCTCGCGCGAAAGCCGTTAAGGCACGCCAAGCCGGACCACCAATAGCTTTAAGCGCCTGAGTCCACGCGACGTTCGGTTGATAATGCGCTGGGTCGCGCAGATAGTCGGCGGCCGTCCATAAGGGAATCTCAGATGCCCGCGCCTGATACATCGGATTCAGTAGATATCCGGCTACTTCACTCGGTATTCGGGGCGATCGCCCAACCAACGGGCCGAGAAACAGTTCGGGCCGCTTGGCCACGACGTATGTAAAGTCATTGACAGGGTAGTTATCCCAGATGAGCACGCGATGCCCCATATCTTTCTCTACCTGCTGCACCTGCTTAGCTGTGATCTGGTTATTGAGCACCCAGGCGCCAGTCCAAATCGGCGTAATTTGCGGGAGTAGATAGCGTTTCATACTCTTCCAGTACGCGTTATCCGTGGTGCCATAGTAAACTGTCTGCGCGATGAACAGTCGAAAGTTTGGATCACGTGCCCGCTCATACTGGTATACATAGTTTGCCAACGAAGCCTGCGCCCTTGCGAGATTGCCATGATATACGCGGTTGTCGGTGGCATTTAGCCCCTCTCCAATATCGTCGAAGCTGAGCATGAAATCTTGGGTAGAAGCTGTCTGCAGCTGCGCGATCTTGGCTAAGAGCAAGTGCCGATCCGTCGGGCTGCTATAGGTGATCGACAATCCTGGACTAATGGAGTAGATAAACGTGACGTCATCCGCGTTGGCAGCAGTGATGATCTTACGCAAAGATGCAAACGCGCGGGCAGGATAGAGAAGGTTCCAGTGCGCGCGCTCATATGGATCGTACTTCGGTGCATACAAGAAAGCATTCATCCCATGTTGGTGGATAAAAGATAGCATCTGCTCGGTGTCCGTCACACTCCACGATGGTCCATAGAAGCCTTCTATGACCCCACTGAGAAATGGCGTTTTGGAAGCAGAACTGTTACCAGAGGCTGCGACGGGAGTAGCTGGATGATTATTTGCAGGGGCGCACGCAGCGATCGTGACCACCGACAACACAGTGGTCAACAAAATGATCATGCCGGATCGCAGGCTCCACCGACGGCGCGGCTGAGCTGAAGTACAAGCGTCAGTGTGTTTCTGGTCTCGACTGAGTCGGTTAGGTGCGGCCAATCATTTTCCTCTTCTCTGCTTCATGATCGCCCAAACATCTAGTCAAGCATGGCTGAAACCGACTTTTGTATCCTCCCCCACTATACCACCGATTCACTGACCTCTAAAGTCAAAAGGCACGAGCCAAGTACTGATGGTTCGTGCCATCTCTCCTACGAGAATTGGGGGAGGTACTTTCTGTTTTGACCAATAATGTCGTCTAGTTGAAAAACCGAGCGCCTTCGCTACTCGCTCCGGTAGTGAGAAGGGTATATCACGCAACTCCATGGAGCGTATCGCCGCTCGAAACGTCTCTGTAGCGAGAAAGTGTCCACCTGCGAAGTCACCGAACATGTATCCGAAACCTCCGACCTTGATAGTGCGACCGGCACGATTGCGCCCCATCGCATTCGTGCCATTCGTGCCCGATCCGCACACAAGCACGACGCCTACATTGTACGGGCAGCCAGTACGCAACTTCTCCAGTGTGTCACACACAACATCCCAGTGTGAAACCGGCAAGGTTGCAAGGGCTGGTCGGATAATCTGAAAGTCGTGTTCGCGATCCGCGCCTGCTAATCCATACTGCACGAATGCCAAGTCCTGAGGACGTAGTCCTGCCTGATTCAGTGCCGTGAAAGCCGCCGCACGCGTCTTGCCCTTCCATCGTCATCCTAGAGCCGCGCGAAGAACACCATTGGCAGCTACCAGCATGTGCGCTGCTGTTTCATACCCCACCGATTTACGAACCATGAGTACGGCGTGTTTCACCTGCCCGTTAGCTTCGTGCAATGCTTGCTCGGCTACTTGCTGTTCTACTTGGCCGATGCGCATGACAATACCGACTGCTCGGTCAAACAGTTTTTCGTTTGTCACCCGCATGTCCACCATCATATTGCGATACGTCTTCCCCATTCGGATCATACTCGCCGTGCTGAGCATGTTCAGCACAAGCTTTTCTGCCGTGCCTGCCTTTAGTCTAGTTGACCCGGCTAGGACTTCAGGACCGGTGTCAATTTCGATCGCTACCTCGGCGAGACGGCTCATCTCGGCATCCCGATTACAACTGATAGAGATTGTCCGAGCGCCTACTGAATGGGCATAACTTAGTCCACCGGCCACATACTTCGTACGCCCGCTTGCAGAGACGCCCACCACGATGTCTCCTGCTTGTAAATCAACTGAAGCTAGATCCTCATGAGCAGATATCGCCTGGTCTTCAGCTTCCTCCACAGCACGAAACATCGCGCGCTCCCCCCCGGCTATGATCCCAAGTATCCGGTCAGGGGGTATATTGAAGGTTGGTAAACACTCTACAGCGTCGAGTACCCCCAATCGTCCGCTAGTCCCCGCACCAATGTAGATGAGACGCCCCCCGTGACTAAGTGTGTCTACAATGAGTTCGACTCCCCTAGCTACCGTGTCTAGCACCCTTTCAACTGCAATCGGTACACTTTGGTCTGCTTGATTCATCAATCGCAAAATTTCACTTGTCGAACTGACGTCTAAGTCTGCATATAACGGAATGGATTGCTCCGTCTCTAAGTTCCGAATTGTAGTCATACTGCTCCACTCCTTGTAAACGTCGTCAATGCATTGTTTCTTCTATTTGCCTAGGAATTGACCGGTTCTCGACTCTCTGCGGAATACAAGAGACATGCAACCTGCTGTTTTTCACCATGAGGTTGAAGCGTTGGCGCGGTTTTAGCACACGCCTCCATGGCGTGAGGGCAACGGGAGCGAAACACGCAGCCCGTATCATCGCCAGTCCGTTCCAAAAGACTCATATCGAAATTTTCGTCTTGCTCCGGCGCCCATGGATTCGGAATGGCCTGCAACAGAAGCTGCGTATACGGGTGCAACGCCTCTCGAACCACGGTCTTTGCATCGCCAGACTCGACGACCGTTCCTCGATATAGGACCACGATTTCGTCTGCAAGCAGTCTAGCTGAAATGAGATCGTGCGTGATGTAAAGAAAACTTACTCCCGCTTGAGTCCGCAATTCATCGATCAGACCTATGACCTCCGCCCGGATAGAGACGTCCAGCATGGACACGGGCTCATCGGCGACAATGAGCTTGGGACTTGATGCTAGGGCGCGGGCGATCACGACGCGCTGTAACTGTCCACCGGAGAGCTCAAAAGGGAGTTTGTTTGCGAACTCGCGCACTGGTGTCAGATGCACCTGCTGCAAAATCTGCTCGATTTCTTGTTCTCTTGCCTGGCCCCTTAGCTTCTTGTAGTTTGTCAGTGGCCTCCCTACGGCGTAGTTGACCGGATTCAATGGATTTAACGCCGCATACGGATCCTGAAACACCATCTGCACATGCCGACGATACTCACGCATGTGGCGGCGCCATTCCGCCAGAGGCTTCTGTTCGAAGAGAATAGATCCGGACTTCGCATCGGAACGCTCTACCCCTGTGATCAGCTTCGCGATGGTCGATTTGCCACTTCCCGATTCACCCACCAACGCTACAATATGCTGACGTTTCAGATCAAAAGAGACGTTACGCACGGCCCACACGTTGCGATTGCGACCGTTCTTTCGGGTCACGTAGGTCTTGTTTACTTGCGACAGACTCAAGATAACATCAGCCATTACGCCTGCACCTCCGCTTCTCTACCCGCTAGGTGGCACGCTAGGCCAGTATCTTTCTCCATAACGTAGGCGGGCGTCTCCGAAAAGCAAGTGGAAATGGATCGCGTACAGCGCGGTGCAAACGGACACCCTGGAGTGATGTCAGCAAGGTCAGGTGGCGTACCCGGAATACCAACCGCTTCAATGATCTCAGCCCGCGGATCGGGAAAGCATCTAAGCAGTGCCTCGGTGTACGGATGTTTAGGGTGCCGCAGTAGGTTCCGAGTGGTCTGCATCTCTACGATCTGCCCGGCATACATCACGGCCACACGATCAGCAATTTCTAATACTGTCCCTAGATCGTGGCTAATGAATAATGCCGAAAAGTTATAGCGGCGGCGAAGCATCTTTAGGTTCTGAACGATGAATCGCTGCACCACAACATCCAAGGCAGTCGTGGGTTCGTCAAACAAAATAAGCTTCGGATCTAGCACCAAGGCTAGTGCGATGGACACGCGTTGCTTCATACCACCAGAAAGTTCGTGTGGGTAGTGGTCTGCATAGACAGGGTCGATATTCACCAGTTGCAGCATCTCATCTACACGTTCGGCCATCTTCGCTTTTCCCATCGGTTGATGGACTAAGATGACATCCTCGAACTGCCTACGAATGGTAGCCACAGGATTAAGTGCGTTCATGCCACTTTGCATCACGACACTGATGTCGGTCCATCGCTTGTGACGTAGTTGCTTTTCCGTAAGGGGCACAAGATCTTCGCCTTCAAACCTAATTTCACCGGATAAGATTTTCCCGGGTGGGCGCAGTAACTTGGTGATGGCTGACCCAAGCGTGGATTTGCCGCTACCGGACTCACCGACGATACCGAGGATTTCGCCCTTTTCAAGGCTAAGGTTAACGTCGCGGACGGCCTGGACCTTTCCGTAACCGACGGTCAGATGTTTGACGTCAAGAACTGCCATTTTTAGCCCCTCCTGCGTAGCCGTGGATTTGCCATTTCGTCCACTGCGAAGTTGATCAGGACCAGGGCAGTGCCAAGCACGGCAATTAAGAATCCAGGCGCAAACAGCCACGCCCACTGCCCCTCCAAGAGAGCTCCACTGTTTTCCGCCCAGTAGAGCATGGTCCCCCAACTATTAATTGACGGATCCCCAAGACCGAGAAATTCAAGTCCAGCTGCACCGAGAATCGCCGAGACGGCTGCACCAAGAAAGCTTGCTGCGACCAACGAAATCATATTTGGCATGATCTCACGGAATATGATCCTAAATATCCCCTCGCCAGCAAAGCGAGCTGCCGCCACATAGTCTCGCGAGCGCAAGGTAGTAACCTGTGCCCTCAACACCCGGGCCCCCCAGGCCCAACCAGTCACAGTGATTACAAATATGATGAGGAGACTGCCATGTACAGGGGCATAGGCTGCTACGATGATCATTAACGGTAGTCCCGGAATCACCAGAAACACATTGATAAAGTAGGATAAAATGTCATCCACTAGGCCCGTCAGATAACCGCTGATAAGTCCAATCACGAGGCCCACCAGTGTCGCAGCGATGCCTGCCGCAAACCCTACCACAAGGGATTGCCTGCTACCGTATATCAGTTCGGACAATACATCCTGACCAGCTTGTGTCGTTCCCAGCCAGTGAGCGTAACTAGGTCCAAGCATTGATGGGAAGGTAGTATTGTTCGGCGAGTACGGCGCGATCATCGGCGCGAAGATTGCCGTTAGCACCATGATAGCCAAGATGATAAGGCCTACACGAGAGAGCTTATTACGCCAAAAAGGCTTAAGAATAGCGAATGTGGACGTCACGCCCCGCTACCCCCTCTCCGTATACGTGGATCGAGCACCACACTAAGCACGTCCGCAAGGAAGTTGGCGACTACCACACAGACGACGATCATGAGAAAAATCCCTTGCATCAACGGAAAGTCTTCATTCGAGACGGCACTGTACAGCAGATTTCCCATACCGGGATAGCTGAACACTAACTCGACGAGAATAGCGCCACTCACTACGAAACCGAGCGACATCGCGAAACTAGTCATGCTGGGCAAAATCGCATTTCGGGCTGCATAGCTGATGGCAAGCATCCGTTCGGGCAGCCCTTTGGCGCGAGCCAGCAGTACATAATCTTCATTTAGCGCGGAGATCATGTTATTCCTCATTTGCAACTGCCAGCCGCCGAGCGAACTCACCAGAATCGTAAGTGCAGGCAAAATTGAGTGATACACAGCACTAGCGATGAAGGGGAAACTAAATGAAGGGACCATTTGACTGGCGTACCCACCGCTATCTGGGAAAACGTTGGTCGTAAAGGCAAGGACAAACACCGCAATCATGGCAAACCAAAAATATGGGAAGGATGACGCAAATGTGAAGATGGACGTGATCACGATGTCTAATCTCGATCCACGCCTCCAAGCAGACAAGATTCCAAGACCTGTTCCAATAAGAAAGCTAAGCACCGTGGTTACGCCAATTAAAATAAGCGTCCACGGCAGTGCCTGGTTGATCTGACTAGTCACGGAATACGGGAAGTAGGTGTAGGACACGCCAAAATTCCAATGGAAGATCTCTACCCAGTACTGCAGATACTGTTGAAATAGGTTCACATGGGAGATGCCAAGCATGACCTGGATCGCGTGAATGGCCTGCGGTCCCATGTTTCCTTTACCCTTGAACTTGGCCAGCATTACTTGCGCCGGGTTACCTGGCATCAGTCGCGGGAGTAGAAAGTTCAGCGTAATGGCAGACCACAGTGTCAGGATTAGTGTACCGGCGCGCCACAATAGATACCTCACAAAAACACCTCCAAGGGCAGCCCTATTAAAGATTATTGTCAAAGCCAAGTCTGGAGGGTGAAAAATCCAGCTCATTGTTCGGGTGGTACTCCGATGCAACCCTCTGGAACAGCCAGAGGGTTGCGCAGCTTACCTGACGGTGACATCAATTACGCGGTGCCAGATGCGTAAACTCCATTTCCACGTCTGGAGCGTTGTAGGTCGGAGTCGCATACGGGTTCGACGCATCCGGCCAACCGACGTAATAACGGGTGTCGTACTCGTTCCAATTGGCCGCGTAGAACATAGGGATAACTGGCACCTGTTGTAACATGACTTTTTGCAATTGGTTGATGATGTTTTTCTGTTGCGTGGTGCTCGTCGATGAGGCGTATTGCATCAGCAGAGCGTCCACCTGCTTGTTGCTGTAGCGCTCATAATTCGATGTTGCCATTTTGCCGATAGGCGCGCTATTGCTCGTAGCTAGGTCGGACTGGTAGTAGAAGTACGGGTTGTAGTCGTTCAGTCCGAAGTTCAGGGTCATATCAAAGCTGCCGGTCTGCATGTCGTTGACCCAAGTGGAGATAGATGGCGTGTTGGTGTTAAGAGTGATACCCAGCGCCTTCAGATTGCCCTGGATGATGGACATGTCCTCAATCCAGTCGCTGAACCCGGTCGGCACAATCATGGTAAATGTGATCGGTCCATTCTTCCCGACCAGCTGCCCAGCCGCATTCTTTTTGAGACCCATGCTAGCAAGTAGCTGAGCCGCCTTCTGAGGATCATACTGGTAGTTGTACCGCTTAACAAGTGAGCGGTCGAGGTAGCTACTGTTCGCTGGCAACATCAAGCCAGTCATACTGGCGACGGGCTCATAGCCGTATTCGCCCTTACTACTGACCTCCGGACGATTGATGGCATAGGCCATAGCCTGACGGAATTTGACGTTGTTAAATGGATATTTATCCAGGTTCATCAACAGGTTGCTCGCTCCACCTGGCGCAAACCAGATGTTGCGGTAAGTCGTGTCCTTGCTTAGATAAATCTTTTGAATATTAGGAGCAAACGCATTTGCCGCCGTATACTCCCCCTTGGACAAGTTCATCCATACGGTGTTAGCGTTTTCAGATACGACCGGAAAGTCAATCGTTTGCACCTTAACCTTGCTGGCCTGCCAGTACTTTGGATTTTTAACCAATACGTACTGCTGAGGTGTGTATGACTGTAACAGGTAGGCTCCAGTACCGACCGGATGCGTGTTAGTAAACGTCACTGGATTTTTCACCTTAGACCAGATTTTTTCCGAGACGATTGGCGTGTTCGCAATGTAAGTGAAGGCTGGAACGTCAGGCCGCTTGAACTCAAAGGTTACCACGTCACCGGAGGCGGTAACACTATGCAGCACCGTCCATATTCCGTTTGTGTCCAGAGCAGGATACTTATGAATCATGTTGAACGTAAATGCCACATCATTTGCCGAAAAGGGTGACCCATTTGACCACTTGACGCCTTTTCGGATGGTAAAAGTCAACTTAGTCGAAGACTCCCACTTATACGCAGTCGCCAGCCAAGGCGTCTGATGCCCCGTCTGCTGATCCACGTAATAGAGGGTCTCGTACATCCAAGCTTGCCCCCAACGCGCATTTGGTGAAAATGGATTCCAGTTATTCGTGTATAGCGGTGAACCCGGATCTACCGACAGTACCATGGGTGGCGTGGTAGATGCGGCGTGAGCCATATCGGCTTGATTGACGTACCCGGGCACCATCAGCGCGGCAGCTACGGGGAGTGCAAGTAAAGCGCGAACCATCTTTTTCATCATTTTTACCCCCTATGCATGAATGATCATCATGACAAAACCGGCCTCTCCGTTCTGAGAATGTTTCACCGGTTACAGCTCTTGTGCAAGACCTAGCTTCCACTAAGCTAAACGAGGCCGCCGTACAACGCCACGAGGTCAGTCCGGATTAACTTCAGAAAGTAAACCACCTCCTTTTAGGCATGAATGAGAATTTACCCGCTAGTTGCCTACTACACCCTGTGGACACCTAGGCCACCTTTGCCTGTCTAGAACCGTTCATCCTCAAAAGAACTGCAGCCGCTTGTTCAACGCGCCACGCGGGGCAACAAATGCCTGAGCGCGGTGAAATCCAGCCGGTGCGCCGCGCACGATCGTCAGCGCCTTGTAGTACTCGATAAACGGAAATCCCGATGTCTCACCGCGGGCGTAGGCATACACGTTCATGGCCTTAACCCAGGTCTCGTAGGCCTCCTGTGGGATATCAATGAAGACGTCAGGCTGAAAGTCGTATGGATCCTCCCAGTTGTCGGCGTAGTATACTTGATCTACCCAGTGCGCTGGAAGAGCGCGTTCGATCGTTTTCAAACCCGCGTAAAAACGGGCATCTTGAACAATCCAATGGGTGTTCTCGTGATCCTTGTGAATACTACTTTTCCAGTGGGTGATGATAATGTTCGGCTTCAACTCCCGGATGATGTCGCATACCTCGTACTTCACTTCATCGTTCACCGGTAGCTCCGCATCCTTGTACGCGAGAAAGCGGACGTCAGCGCCCACGATGTCAGCGAACTCACGAGCCTCTTTCATTTTCTGCGCGGCATATTCGTCCGGCGATAACCTGGGATGTCCTTTTTCTCCTGGGGTCAAGTGCAAAAACGTTGCCTTGTGTCCTGCCTGCGTGTACTTTGCAATCACCGCGCCCGCAGTGAGATCCATATCACCGGCGTGACCACCAATGGCCAAAATATGCTTCTGATCTGCCACTTCTCTCATCCTTCTTTCACCTGATCTACTCAAGCTCCCCTGTCACCGCTTCAGGTCACAGGTTCAACTGCATGACATCAAACCGACGTGTAACCTGGAAACCAGCACGAAAATATAGATGTCCAGCCGGGCTCTCCTCTCCTGTCCAGAGAAACCACGCAGTGTGCAAGCCGCTCGCTTTCATCTGGGTCAGACATTTATACAGGAGTATCTTGCCTAGTCCCGTCCCCCGTTTGGAATCATCGACCCCGAACGGCCCAAAGCGCTCCTGTACCCCGTCATACCCACCGTACATGCAAAAGCCTACGACTTGATCTGCATGGCGCGCGATGAAGATCTGATGCAACGGTACCCCTCTGTTGATGGCTTCGCGTACAGCGCGTGCCCAGTCCGGATTGAACTGGGTGTCGTTGAATTCCACCACCTGCGTGATATAGCGAGGCGACAGAGGTTCAAACACGTAGCCTTCCTGTCGACGCGTCTCTTCGAGGTCGATCACATCTTGCGGAACCTGATAGTCGACCAGATGCCGATCCATCGCCACGGGCGAGTATAGAGTACGGAATCCACGACGCTCTAGAAACTGCTTGCCGTGCGCGTATCGATCTGGGTCGACCCCAGGCATGAAATAGTTAGGTGCGTACGACGAAAAGTAGACTCGACGACGGGAGCGCGCACGGAAGAACGTCTCAGCGGCCTTAAACATCTCATGAGAGATTCCGTTACGCCTGCGCGTAGGATCCACAAAGAAGGCGGTGATCCACCCGTCGTCCGGCTCTAGATCACTTCCTGATAACGGGAGACGGCGTACAATAGCTAAAGTAAACCCGAGAAGGTCCCCCGCCTCCTCGAATAGAATCAGACCCTCTGCATCAAAATTAGCATCGATCAACACCCGTTTGGTAAACAGATCCATAGTAATCGGATCACTCGGGCAAGCGCGATTCCAAAGCGCAACTATCGCCGCTTCATCCCCACTCTGATAGTGTCGAATCAAGGCGCATTCCTCCATTTCTTAGCTTCTATAAAGTTCATAGGGCAGTATCTCGTCGTTAAACCGCTCTAGATCCCCCTTTGCCTCCTCTAGATAGTCCATGGCGTGACCTTCTAGCAGATAACGACGCAGATGATCAGATCCTGCTAGGAGGTCGAGAAACGGCATCGTCTTTTCCTCCCCGCCAAGGATCGCAAATTGACCTGAGGACTGCGCAGCCACGCCCTGCAGTAGTTTGACCCCTAGGAACACTGGATCGAGTGCTCGTATGTCCGTGATGTGAAGAGCGATCCCTTCGCAGACCTCGCCTGTGTGCGTAGAGTAGGTGGGGACGAAGTAAACTGGTCGCGCCACCACGCCCGGGACCCCTTCAGAGTTCAACCAGTCCGCTAGGGAATGCGCTTTCATAAACGGCGCGCCAATCCACTCAAAAGGATGCGTGGTCCCACGTCCGACGCTGACGTTGGTACCCTCGAATAAACACGTACCCGGGTACAAGACCGCCATAGCTAGATCCGTTGTATTCGGTGACGAGGACACGAAAGGAAGACCCGTATCCGGATGCATCATGTCCCGTGTCCACCCAGACATCGGCACAATCGTGAGGTGGCACGGTTGCGGCAGCCTAGCATTGATAAACTGCGCCAGTTCCCCCATGGTCAGGCCATGTCGATTGGGGATGGGGTGCATACCGACGAATGACGAAAAGGTCGGCTGCAAAATGATACCTTCCCGTTTGATCCCACCGAGAGGGTTCGGGCGATCGAGCACTACGCATGGAATACCACTGCTTGCGCACGCCTCCATGCAGTAAGCAAGCGTATTCATGTTAGTGTAGTAGCGACACCCGATATCCGGTAGGTCGATCACCAATACATCGAGCCCTTCAAGCATTGTCAAAGATGGCCGCTTATCGTCGCCGTATAGACTGTACGCTGGAATACCGGTCGCTTCATCGATCGAGAAACCGACCTTTTCACCTTCTTTCGCGCAGTTTCGAACACCGTGTTCTGGTCCAAAGAGCTTGGCCAACTCCCACTCGCCGCTGTCAGCCAGAAGCCTGATAACAGGGCGAAAGGCTGCGTCCGTTACACCGTAGTTAGAGACCAAACCGACTCGGCGACCACGCAAGAGGTCTCTACGGTGCGTAAGCAGTTCCTCGATCCCAAGTGCAACCAAGCCATTGCCCCCTTCTTTCAATCTACTACAACACTGACTGGTTATTTATTTCAACAACATCGTACACCCTAATAAAAAAAATGTCCATAGCCACTTTTATGTTGTAAACAGACATGGCGATACCTATATCGATTCACGCACGAAATGGTCACCTGTGAAAATCATCTCTTCGGCGCAGGTGTGTACGCTCCGAGTACGGCAGCATGGCTCGCTCCTGTTGCATGCGGTATATTCACACTTCGATGATGTAAGAACTGCCAAGCGAATAGGGCGAATGCCATCGCTTCTTTAGCATCACTAGGAACACCGAAATCTTCTGACAGGAGGGACTTTTCTGGCTTCACGAGGTTTACTATCCAAGCGACAAGCGTTCGGTTATGTCTCCCACCTCCAGTGATCACTAGCTCAAATTGACCATCGATCACTTGTTTAATCGCAAGCGCAAGCGTTTGGGCGACAAAAAACGTCATAGATGCTACCCCGTCAGCCATGATTTGGTCAGTGATATCAGATGATCCAGAGGCCGTCCTCTCGGCCAGCCAAGTGCCTAGTTCCTTCCGTAAAAAAGACTCCCCGTACTCCTCTCTCCCTGTTGATTTCGGAGGATTCCGTCTAAAGTAATCATCCTTTTCTATGAGTGATTGAACCCACTGTGTGTCCACATGTCCGCGTGCAGCTAGGCGACCCTCTTCATCAACATGAAAGTGGTTATCGCTCAGCAGCGATAGGGCACCATCAATCACCATGTTCCCCGGTCCTGTATCAAAAGCGACTAGCTCCGAAATGGCTGCTCCTTCTTTAATCAAGGTGATATTCGATATACCACCCAAATTGAGTAAAACTCTAGACTTTTTCTGGCTGCGAAAATAGGCGTAGTCAAAGTACGGTATCAGAGGTGCGCCTTGCCCGCCTAACGCCATATCCATCTTGCGGAAATTTGATACGACCGGGCAATATGTATAAGTAGCTACAATCGCCGGATCTCCTATCTGTAGGGTGAAATGACGATCTGGATGATGGCACACGGTTTGACCATGCAGTCCGATGACGAGGGGAGCGTGAGGGCTCAGCTGTGACTCACGCATGATCAGTCGGGACGCCTGTCCAAACCATTCACCCATTCGCCGGTCCATCCAAGCGACATAGTCTGCAGAGACGCGGGGGTCAAATAGAGCAAATACCTCCTCACGCTGTGAAGCCTCAAAGGGTACATAGAGGAAATGCTCCAAATGCATTTCGGGAAACTCTGTTCCTACTATCTCCTTGAACGATACGAGAGCGACATCGATGCCATCGCCAGAGGTTCCGGACATAAGCCCTATCGCGTAGCCCTCTCGATTTTCTGTACTGGCGGCGTGCGCATCAGGCAGCGAGCTGACACCAACAAGCGTCATCGAATGCTCATCCCCATCTCGATGAATTCCCAACATATGACCCCAGCATCGCTGCCCTTTGCAGGACCCTACCCGATTCGTTGCATACCGATCTTGGCGCGGGGATCAAGCGCATCGCGCAACCCATCGCCAATAAAATTGATCGCCACGACTGCAATCGTGATAGCAAGGCCAGGCGCTAGGATCATTACCGGATTGGTGACGATATAGTCTTGTGCATCGTTTAGCATGTTTCCCCAAGACGGAATAGACGGTGATAACCCAAACCCGAGAAAATCAAGGGCTGCCTCAGCCAACATGTTACCACCCACACCGAAAGCGGCAGACACCCATACGGGCGCCAAAGCTGACGGTAGCACGTGTCGAAATAATATGGTCGTAGGCTTACAGCCGATGGTGCGCGCCGAAGTGACGAGATCCAGCGTCTTAATGGATAAGACTTGCGCGCGAACGATTCGAGAAAGCCCGCCCCAACCGAATAACCCCAAGTAAACAATCATTAAAAACACGGATGCATTGCCCCCTGTCAAATTCAACACGACAAGGAGGAGAAAGATGGCTGGAAAGGAAAGCATCAAATCGACGAATCGCATCATCAAACGATCACCGATGCCACCTAGATACCC
>JAPNUP010000021.1 GCA_026627345.1 Bacillota bacterium
GCCTGATCGAGCTAATCGCTAAAGCATCGTTTGGCGTCTTTTTAATCCATCCACTGATTTTGCACTTCATTGAGGTATCTGTATACGCGTTGCATCCGTCTGTACTGGCACGCGGACTGCTTACCATTCCAGCCATTGTCATCATTTACGCAGTCAGCGTCGTCGTGTCGTACTTGGTGGGCAAAACGCCTTATCTCAGCTACATTGTCGGACAGAAAGTCGGCTGGTCAACCCGCAAGCCTGTACAACGTTCCTGAAACAGATGCCTGTGGGGCCAACGGGTAAAATCATGCGACACCTGCTTAAGCCCGAGTTAGCACTGACGACATCTTAAGGGCGGACAACCGCCGCCTCACGCGCGTGGCCACAAGAATACATCGATAGGAGGATACAACTTAGAGCAAAGGAGCACAAAAAGTGGCCACCACGTCGAGTACTTCGACCTCTCTCATCACCATTTCCGGGCAGATTCAAGCCGACAGCTTTCAGTTCTCACTTCCAGTCGGACGCTTTGGCAACGTCACTCCTGTGCCCTTTATACTGGACACAGGGGCGTACGAAATGACTTTCAATTCAGCCACGGCAAGCTCGCTGAACCTGCCGAATCTGGGCGCTGTCACAATTAGCGGGGTTTCAGGGGGAGCGAAGGCGTATCGAAGCAGTCTGAGTGTACAGATTGGCGACAGGCTGTTTCGTAATGTTAAATGTATCGTCGATCCCTCACTCCCGACAGACAATCTTTTCGGTCTGCGCTTTCTCGCCTTCCACAAACTTTCGATTCTCTTGAACACGCGCGACCAAACGATTACTTTTTTAAATTAGAGAGGCGCGCAGCCCACTTGCGCTTCTGTAGCGTTGATGCGGACGCCTGTCATGTGATCAGGATTGGCGTCCGCCTCTCAGGACGGTGACACTTTGTGGGATTTCGCTTAGCGTGCTGTGATCCCCTACTTGAAGCAAGGTATTGGGGTGACGGACAGAGAGTGCTATTTTTCCATTTGGATGCAACACCCGCGCTGTCGTCCTAGCTCCTGAGACCGTACCTAGTTCACGCGCGCGAATCAGGTTTTGTGCGACAAGACTTCCACCACGTACTGAGCCTCTGACTACAATCGAGTCACTGGCTTCAACAGTGCTCATATACAGGCCCGAACCGGTGATAGCGATCTTGCCAGCGCACCTGATCTTGCTTGATGCAGCACTCGCTGCCTTGACTTCAGCCACGACCGTCGACATCAGGGACTCTATATGCAACATGTAACTGTCCAGCAACGTGCGGATCGATGTAACATCTTGCACCAGGATATGTGTCCTGCCAATTCCTGTCCATCTCATGCGCAATTCGCCGACCAATTGTCTGTAACGGTCGTCGCCGTCAGCGATGTGTTCGCTGTCTTGTACAAGGTCAGCAATCACCTGTTCGAGATGGCCATGTCGTTTGGCCATCAGCAGATCAGCCAAAAGTGGAAGCCGTGATTGCGCATCAGGGCGCTTCTTCCCGTGTTCCCACAATTCCCCGTGTTCGACCTGAAACCGTCTGAAGGCTAGCGCACACTTGCGGACCTTCGGAAATAGGTTCTGATAAATCAACCTAGATTGCCCGCCCACAACATCCGAGCCTACAATCGAATCGACTACATAAACACCACGTTCCCCAAATACTGCGGCACCAAAGATGCTACCGTGCACTTCGACGCTACCCGTAGCCTGAATAAAACTACCGTCTTGGACAGTGCCAAGTACGATTACATCGCCGTCAAACTCCACTTTACCGTCCTTACTCGTTAAATCGTGTGGAATCACTAGCTCAGGAACGACGTCGATCAGACCACGCGTATAGACGAAACGACCATTTCGCATCGCGATGACCTGCCCGCTTACCTCTATGACACCTTGGCCGAGTTTTTGAAGTGCTCGATTGTGCGGTACGGGAACAGCTCGTCCAAAGACATCTACCCCGGGGACGCCTGGAATACCAGGCTCATACAGGGCGACGGTCACCCCTGTCGACACCGTGGCCACGCGCATCCGGCGATGGATCGGGTCATACACTTTGGGCAATCGCACAGGCTTGTATCGGGCTGGTTTACTACGCCGAGCGTGGATCCCGCGAAGGGCAGGAATCTCCGCGGACTCTCTGATCTGGCAAAGACGTTCCACCCCTGATCGATCGACGAGTCCTTTGTAGGTAGTGAGAAGCTCCGCCACGATCGTATCAGCATCACCTGCATCCGGGTACACTTCGACACCCTCGGTTTCAAGCAGTACATGATGGCGCTCGGACACATTTCTTAGATGATAGGTATACCCGGCAATTACGTCCACTCTGACGAATACGTTCATCGCGTCTCGAGACACGCGATAGGTGAATCTCCTGACCGGTGCAATCTGCTGAAAGTCAATCTGTACTTCTTGCTCCGCAGTTACGAAAGTCTGCCCAGTGCAGTGTAGACCGTCAAGCATCACAGTCAGTACCGGGTCGTCAGGAATGGTGACGGTGGCAAATACGCCGCCGAGATCAGGGTTCTTCACCAGCAGGTGATTGTCCATAACCGCGATCGCCCCATTCACGGCGGCGCACAGGGACTTCGCTTCTATAGTCGGTGCCCCATCGTCTGACTCAGGCTTTCGCTCTAAAATCGGCTCAGGAGCGAGCTCTGCAGGACTGCGCAACATCCATCTTCTCATTCTGGTAATGACCGATGCCATACCATCACCTCCGTCGGCGTTCTGCACTCAGTACATGGCCGTCTGCAAAGAAGAGTCGAGCCAGACGCACCCACTGAAAAAGGTCTCCACCGCATCCGCCGGCAGCGGTTTGCAAAACAGGTAGCCCTGCACTATGTCGCACCCGGATGCACGCAAACTCTCGAGTTGTTCGAAACGCTCCACTCCCTCTGCTACCACACGCATCCCCAAATTATGGGCCAGATGGACGATTGCATCGACGATGGCTGCGTCACCGGGGTTATCCAGCATCCCAAAGACGAAAGATTGATCGATTTTCAAGTGAGTAGGTTGAAAAAGGCCTAGGTACGATAAGGACGAGTACCCTTTGCCGAAGTCATCGATCGCAATCTTTACGCCGAGCTCTCGGATCTTTCGGAGTTCGACAGCTACGGCCATCGAGTTTTGCACGAGAAGACCTTCTGTGATCTCGATCGCCAAGTGATTCGGATCTATCCCAGTGACTTCGATCACCTCGCAAATCTGCACGTACATACTTCGCAGTTGAAACTGCTTAGGTGACACATTGACAGCTACCACGATCGGCTGCAACCCGCGATCCACCCATGCTTTTTGCTGTCTGGCTGCCTGTTTCAACACCCACGTCCCAAGTTCCCCGATCAGCGCGCTCTCTTCAGCCACTGGAATGAACTGGTCAGGCGGGATAAAGCGACCTTCGTCGCCACGCCACCTGATCAGCGCTTCTACAGACGTCACTTTCTGATCGGTTAAACTCCACTTGGGCTGATAGTACAGTTCTAGCTCGTCGTGGGCGATGGCTTTACGCAGTCTCTCCTGTAGAGCTAGTCTTTGTTGAACGTGCGCACGATCCTCCAGGCGATAATAGTGGATCTGATCCCCACCGCCGCGCTTGGCTTGAAACATGGCAGATTCAGCATCAACGAGTAGTTCTTTCAGAGTACTGCTACAAGTTGGATACATGGATACGCCAATGCTAGGCGTCATCAAAAACTCGTGTCCCTCGACTGTAAAAGGGATCTTAAAGAGAGCGAAAACTTCCTCCGCAAACGCTTGGACTTCTTGCAAGCGCTGACAAACGCGTGAGACAAGCACAAACTCATCACCATTTATCCGCACCAGCGAGCCGCGATCCCCAACACAGTGTCGCACTCGCTGTGCCATCTCTTCGAGTACCTGGTTGCCGAACCCATACCCTTCGCTGCTATTCAGAAACTTGAAGTTATCAAGGTCAAAATAGTATAGACTGATCGTTCGATCTTCATTTCCCCACTGTTGGTACAAATCCCACAGATACTTGCGAGTAAACGCCCCGGTTATTGGATCTACATATATCGCTCGTTCTGTAGCTATCGTTTGCGCAATATAAGCAGCAGCCAAAGTTAGCAAATCCACGTCGCGGTCGATGCACACGGTCTGCTCGTCGGCGAGTCCGCAGACCACTCCTACTAACTCTCCATCGCGAAGCAAAATCGGTGCCAGCGCGTACGCGCCAGTTTCCAGAGTGCCTGTCATCGCCTCCGGTGTGGCTGTGACGTGCAAAGGCGCCTTTCCGATCCGCCATCCATACGCTCTCAGATCTCCGTCCGGCTGCGCGTGTACTTCAATGCGCGGCAACGGGTCCTTGGTGTCGACCCCGTCGCGGCGATGCACAGCGACCGTTTGCAGGATGCCTTTGATCCGCAAATTCACAAACATGGTACGTGCTGATGCCGACTTGCTAATCAATCTCAAGATCTCTTCGGATGCGATCTGAAGACGTTCATTCACGAAGACTTCTGCCACGGCGCATCCTCCTCTATAAAAATATAGAAAACACCCACCCTGAATCGATCACGCATAGGGGAAGTGTTTTGCACATGTGCAACTGGCTAGCATGGCGTACACCGAAGCCCCTATAGTTTTGCGTCACTGCGTTTCCGCAGCTTTGCCGATATTTACTTTTTCTATCGTACATCATTCGACAAAGTTCGAGCTCTTTCCTGCAAAGAATATGAAATTTATTCCTTGTACAGACATTATACCATCTTGATGTTACACATGATTACAGTAAGTGGTTGCCATCTCCACTTTGCCTTTCCAAACGACATTTCACACGATTAGGGCATCCGCCCGCGCGAAGCAGCCGCTTAGTACGTACGTTGTGTTGAGCGATAGAGAGGAGGCAGTTACAAATGGGTACATTTGGTGGCTATACACGCTGGGCAGTGGTCTTCTTGATCATCTTCGTCCTGTTCTTCCTGCTCGTCCCGGGATACGGCGGCGGCGCATACTAAGTTAACACTCTTGAACAACAAGGAGGCTAACACACATGGGCGCTTTCGGTGGATACACGCGGTGGGCAGTCGTATTTTTGATCCTCTTTGTCCTTTTCATCTTGCTCGTCCCTGAGGGTTACGGCGCTGGCGCCACCACAGGCGCGGCCGGCTACGGGTACTAAGCTTTCACTGGCTGTGATCTCGGCGAACACCCCGAACCAGTTGTGGGTTTGGGGTGTTCGCCTGTATTAGGCCAATCACGCGCCTTCATTGGCCGTGCCATCCACAAGGATAGGGCCGTAGACTGAAAGCAAGGAGGTGTTTTCCCGTGTGTTCTAGAGCACAGTGTCAACAACATGTCGGCCAATGGATCCAATTTCGCACCCCTTATGGACAGCATATTGGGCAGGTCGAGCGCGTGACTGCAGACCAAGCGATCATCTTGTCACCTCGCCAATATGTGCCCCGCCATCTCGCACAACCGGTGAGTGCGGATGAGGAAAGCAGGTTAGACCTTGCACTCGCCTTCTGGGGTGGACGTGGTGGGTATGGAATGGGAGCCGGTGGAGCCGGCGCAGGTGATTATGGATTTGGATATGGTTGGCAACGCTGGGCGGTATCCTTTCTGGTTATCTATGCACTGTTTGGACTTTGGTTCTGGTAATCAAAACACTGGCAGGCCCTTTGTGCGTACAAGGGGCCTGCTCCTTAGGCGCGACTGTCTGCCTCGATCTTGCGAAGGATACGGCGGAAAGCGTCGATCGGTTGCGCACCCACGACTTTATACCGACCGTCTATGATGAACGTCGGAGTCCCAGACACCTCATGCCGCTCCCCTTGCTCTTGACCATCCTCAAGAGCAGATAAGAAACGATGATCTGCTAGAGCGGCTGCCAAGGAATCACGTGGTAGCCCGACACTCACCGCCAGTTGCAACAATACTTCCAAATCCCCGATGTCCTTGCCCTCCGAGAAATATGCGTGAAATAGTGCGTCATGATAGGCGTGAAAGACGCCTTGATCACGTGCAAATTCAGACGCTTCAAGCGCCAAACGCGAATTCGACAGCAATTTCAGATTGCCAAAGGTGATCCCATACGGGGCTCCCATCTCTTGCAGCCGTTCCATCATCGCCTCTCGGGACGAGGCCGGAAAACGCTTAGCCATGTCCAGACCTTGCGCTGGTGTTTCCGGATGAATCTCATAACTGACCCACTGATCGTCGATATCAAACTCTTGTTTCAGCGCTTGGACAACCCCGTTGCCCACATAACAAAAGGGTCAAATATAATCTGAGAAGATCTGAAAGTGAAAGCGCATGCTCCGTCATCCCTCATTCCTAGAATCAAAGCCACGGTTGTTCGTCGCCCACTCGCTATACTGTGGGATATCCTCTTTCATTATACACGCCATAGTTGATTTTGCTGTATGTGCGAGTGCTGCCGCGGTGATGGCAAGAGACCCAATGACCACCTTGGCTAGATGGCACACAGGCTAGGCTAGGCTGTTTTCCGCTCTCTGACCAGCAAGACACCCACCAACCCAATCAATGAAAACGCCGCCGGAATGAGCAGACCGTCATGATACCCGATCGTCGCTGAGGCCTGAGGAAAAGTGTCGAGGATGAGTCCGAAGATACTGGGCAGCAAAACAGCGCTGAGGAATCCCCCGGTATTGGCGAATCCCGAAGCCACGCCCACAACCTCAGAGGAAAAAGACTCGCGGACAATCGCAAAGGTGAGCGCGCTAGCGCCATTGCCAAGGCCAATGACGACAAGCAGACACGTGACCAGCACAAGCGAGGGAGCTGAACCTGAAAGGAACCAGACAGCCCAACTGAGAAATACGAGCACATATACGACTGTATACACACGTTTGTTTGCCCCTACCTTGCTGGCAATCCACGTAGCCAGGGGACCCCCTACCATGGCGCCAAATAGCCCGAACATCATCAAAGCGCTCGCGGAACCGAGAGGGAGGCCAAAGACATGCATACTATAAGGAACGCCCCATGAACCCACAAATCCAACATACGTGCCGACTACGCCAAAATGACACATAAAGGTTGCCCACGCCTCGCGAGTGGTGAGCAGGCGCCGCACTGTCTGCAGCACACCAATTCGCTTGGGCTTATGCGTATTACCCGTTGTCATGCCGGCCTCTGCTGGAAACAGGCGCCTAGGGCGCCTGACGAGAAGCTCCACGAGCAAGACAGACGACGCCATCAAGAAAGCGCCTACCGTCAGAAACGGCACGCGCCAGCCAACGTCCGAGATCCACATTGAAAAAGGTACAGTCGCCATGAGCGACCCCAGACCCCCACCCAACCCGATGACGCCGAGCAACCTGACGAACTCGCGGGGCAAGAACCAGGCGTTCAAGATGGCGACGAAATTTACAAAAATCGTGGCGTCGCCGACTCCCACCAGAAATCGCGAACCAAGTAATACAGCGCTGTTCGGGGCGATACTGTACAACACAGTACCCAGGCCGTTTAGAAAGGTGCCAAGAATGAGAAAGCGATTCGGGCCGAATCGGTCGGACAACAATCCAACTGGAATTTGCAATCCTGCATACGCGAAGAATTGCAGGCTACTCATCAACCCCATCGTGGTGGCCGACAGTGCAAATTGTTTCATCAGTTGACCTGTGACGAGTCCTGGAGCCGTCCTTTGGCTCACCACCAAAAAATACGACCATAAGACAGCACTGAAGACCACCCAGCGGTAGCGACTCGCTTGTCGATTCACGAAGATACAACTCCTAGATGTGTGAGTGATACAGGGCAGGGCCACAGTCCCAAAACAAAGCCTTATACGCTCTGCTGTGTCACTGCGGCTTCTTCCCGAAAACGCTGGGCCACCGGTGACGCTTCTACCCATGCGAGAAACGCGGCTAGTTGTGGCTCTCTGTCATTTAGCGCCAACCAGCTCGCAACGCATTCAGGGTCAAACAGGACCCCTTGCTGCTCATACAAGTAGGCTAACGCCGCCTCATGAGACCATGGTTCACGATAAGATCGCTTCGATAATAAGGCATCGTAGACGTCGACTAGGCCTACTATTCTCGCGAGAAGTGGAATCTCCTCGTTAGTCCTACCCTCAGGATAACCAGTGCCATCAAAACGTTCATGGTGATAGCGGATGACCTCTAGCTCCTTCTGGGTAAAGCCAAGGTTCCTACAAATTTGATAGCCCGTCTCCGCGTGTCGCCGAATGAGTTCAACCTGTTCCGGCGTCATCGCTCGCTGTTGAGTGAGCAACGAGTCAGGGATTCCAATTTTGCCTACATCATGGACAAGGCCCGCACGAAAAACGCTTTGCGCTGCCTCTTCCGACAGGCCCATATAGCGAGCGAGTTGCCAACTGTAGAAGCCGACTCGCAGACTGTGCGAAGAAGTGTACGGATCTTTGGCCTCCACCGCAAGGATCAAGCTGCACACGCTAGACGATAGTCCAAAATCTAATTCCTCAGTGTGCTGACTGGAGCGTTTGTGTTCGTACATCCGCTTGTCGGCAACATCAAAGAGTTGCCTGATAACAGTGCCATCGTCTGGCACCGTCGCCACGCCCACACTCACCGTAAGCGGACGATCCAACATGGCAAGAGCCGCGTGTGGCTTTCGCAAGTGCTCGTGCAAACGCTCAGTCCACGCCTCGGCGCGGCCATTAGTCAAAACCACAAACTCATCGCCACCGACGCGAAAACACCGGGCGCCACGCGGCAGCACGTGTCCCAAGTCCTGTGCTAGAAGCCGCAAGACCTGATCTCCTAGCAAATGGCCGTAGCGATCATTGATAGCCTTGAAATCGTTGACATCGAGCATGTAGAGTTGCGTACCAGAGACCGCAGTGCTTGCGACCAGCTTTTCCCACGCTGCGCGGTTCTCGACGCCTGTCAGCCCATCGAACCCCATAGACTTTTGCATCTCTTCGATTCGGCTATAATGAGAAATAGCTAGGAACACACTGGCTTGCAAAATCGCAATCATGATAATGGCATAGCGCATCTGCCCTGGCGCTGTCATCGATGACAAGACAATCAAGGCATAGGCGTTCATGTAGCCCCAATGCAGTTCGCGAACCGTCAGTAACAGCTGCTCACGCAATGGACGGTGCTCGCGGTAACTGACGATCATGGCTGAAATCGTTCGATTCACTAATAGATGCACGAGCAAGGCCGGCACCAGCGCAACCGTGGGCCATAACCCCCGGCCACCGATGAGATGAGTCATCGCCGCATACGTCCACGCCCCCGCAGCAAGACTCAAAGACACGTGACCGATCGTCTCGGCGTATTTCCACCACGGGGCTTTGGCCCGATAGGTGATGCGGATAAGGCCCAACAGTGGAACCAGCGGCACGACTTCCGGCGGCACCAAAAAAATCGCCATCGTCATGAGTGGTATACCTGGGCGCCATGAGGAACCGCTGGGCATTTTCGCCACCCACGGCATGATCCACAGACCGAGTAAGATCAGTTCCGCCAAGCTTACGAGATGCACAGATCTCATCATCACAGGCAACATAAATAGACTCAACAAAGCCAGCGTATCTCCTATGAGAGACACACCGATCAGTGACCAGAATAGCGGATTCCGATGAGACACGATAGTACGATTCCTCCAGAAACCATCACGCGTAGCAAAACGCTTTCTCTATACTATCACGAATTGCCATGGTTTGGAGAGAGTATAGTAAGATAAGTCTCCTCGGGAAGCAGGTCATGTCTCATGACAAAAGTGACACCTCCACTGGTCACTCAATAACGTTATGTCGCAAGCGATGCAACGTGTTATGATCTAGACAATCGCGCTGACACGAGCGAATTGCTCTGTAAGCAAAGGGAAGAAGGCATAGCGTTGTATGGCGGAATTTAAACGAGCGAAAGCTCAAGGTTGGTCTATCCTTCGCAAAGGTGCTACGATTAGTCTGGCAGGGCTACTGCTGACAGGATGTGGCACGGGGACGATTACGCCTTCAGCCGCCTCGACAGTCAGTACGCATAAAGCGGTGGTAGACGGCGCGCTGATCGAAGTAACCGTGGCAACAAAGCCACAGGCTCTACAGGAAGTACCCGTATCCGTTATCGTTCATATGGATCCAACGCGGAGGAACGTTCAAGTGCATCGAGTAGATGTGAGTATAGAAATGACTGACATGAGCATGCCCCCCGTCAAGTTTACGCTGCACCCGAAAGGCGCGGGCCGCTACGCAGGACATGTGATCTTTACGATGAGTGGACCTTGGCTTCTTCATACCTACGTCCACACGCAAGGAGCGACTGATGAGCAAACCAGCCACATACAAGTCGGATGACGTGACACTGAATCCGAGCGACGGTCGTGTGCAGTCCAAGCGCTTTCGCGTCTTTAGTGCCAGCATCGGTCTATTGCTATACATCGCCGCTGTCAACACCGAGGCCGACCACTGGGTGACGCACTTTGACCAGGCGGCGGTCGTGCTACCGCATGACGCGATTTACTTCGCCATACTATTCGCAGGCGTTTGGCTGGCGCTCTCGCTGTCCACCACTGTAAGGCGGATCGCTGAGGTATTCGCTCAGGTCCTGTTACCGAAACGAAGCGATGCACAACGAGCGGCATTTTTACGAGCGGCATCGGCCGCCATGATCGTTCTGGGCATGCTCCCAACGCTGGCTTGGACGCTGCCTTCACTTAATCTGTTTATAGATACCCACCTTGCCTTGCTCATCGAAGTCGATGTCATCGTCGTCGTCATGGGCTTTCTGGCTGGCACCGCTTGGAGTGTACTGATTCCGGAACGCGCATGGTTGGGCTTATGGGTCACACCAGCGGTCGTGCTCATGACGCTGGCGAACGTGCTGAGTCACTTCAGCTGGTAAGGTGTGGGCTAAGGGGACTTTTCTATGCATCTGTGGTTATTGTTTTCCGGCGCGATCGCCGTCGGGTTGTTACAAGGTTTCCTGCATTGTTCCGGTATGTGCGGTCCCTTCGTCTTCGCCTATAGTATGGCACTTGGCGCCAAGCAAAACGAAGCCTTGACATGGCACACCATCGCACGTGTCATCTGGCGAAACCATTTGCCTCACAACGCCGGTCGAATTACCGCTTTCACAGTTCTTGGCGCAGTCTTCGGCCTCATCGGTTCGTTTATCAATACGATCGGCGACACCACAGGCATTGAAGCGATTGCGGGTTTTATCGGCGGGGTCTTGATGCTGGGCTGGGCGATTGACGAATGGCGTACCGGGCATGGCGCCGGTTTTATCGAACGCTTCTCGCTTCTCGCAATCCCAGCTGTGCAAACTTTCCTGCGCAAAGGCACCCAGCGGACGTCAGCCACGAGTGCCTACTTCTCCGGCTTCGTTCTGGGGTTGCACCCTTGCGGCTTACTGTTTGCCATGCTATTGTCCGCATCAGCGACTGGCTCAGTCTGGGGAGGCGGTGCCACCTTGCTCGCTTTTGGCATCGGCACGGTGCCTGCGCTGTTGACGGTGGCGATGTTAGGATACTATGGCCGCAAGAGGTTACAAGGACGAGCATTTGCGAAGGTGGCTGCGATTTTTATTGGACTGAGCGGCATTTTGTTCATCTTGCGCGGCTTGGCTGTTAATCACTGGATACCGAGTGTGAATCCATGGCTCTTTTAACGTGTGCGTTGTGCGAACAACCGGTGCAGACCCCTATTCCTTCTAACGAGCAGGTGTTTTGTTGCCATGGCTGTAAGCAGCTGTACGAACTGCTGGGTGAAGAACAGGTGCGGCTACTCAAAAGCCAACCCGGCATCGACTGGGCTAATTTACGCAATCTGCCGGCCAGTGAATCGACACGCTCGATGATCACGGCTGGTAACGCGCAAGAAATCCAACTCGCCTTATCCGGCGTGTGGTGCCCGTCCTGCTGTATTTTGATTCAACAAGTCCTGAAGCGACAACCTGGGGTCGTCCAAGTGAAGATCGACTTTGCTCAGGCCACAGCGGACGTCCTGTATGACGCTGACCAGATCGGCGACTTGCAGATTGCTAAAGAGATTAAGAAACTCGGTTATGATGCGAGCAAAAAGACCGATCGGACGGCAGTCGACAGTGATGCGGTGGCGCAGTTGCGGCAACGCCTCGCAGTGGCCGGGATCTTCACCTTTTTCATGATGATGCTCAGTATTCCCGTGTGGTCAGGATACTTGCCACTGTTTCCAGGGCCGATAGCCGATACGCTGTCTTGGGGCCTCTTTGCGCTCGCCACGCCTGTCGTGTTCTGGAGTGGATGGCCATTTTTAAGAGGAGCGTGGACAAGCCTCACAAGACGCGTACCGACCATGGATCTGCTCGTCAGTATCGGGAGCTTGTCCGCTTTTTTCTACAGCTTCTTCAGTCTCTTCCTCGGAGACCGCTATCTGTACTTCGACACCTCAGGCCTGCTCATCACCTTTTTGTTACTCAGCCGCGTACTAGAGGCTGGGACGCGGCAAAAGGCAATGGCTGTGCTCAGCTTGGCCCAGCGCCTCATCCCGCAAGAGGCACGGCGCAAAGTCGGAGATGCAGAGGAACTCGTATCCGTCGATGCCTTGTCCGAACACGACAGTATCGTCATTCGCTCTGGGGACGTCATTCCCATCGATGGACGCGTGCTCGCAGGCGATGGTGAAGTTGATGAGGCCATCTTGACCGGCGAATCCGTTCGGGCAACGAAAGGCTTGCGCGATCTGGTCTATGCAGGGACAACCTACTTTGGGCAAATGCTGCTCGTCGAGGTGTTACGCAGCGGCGAAACGCTCCTGTCTCAGACTGTTGGTTACGTACGCAAAGTGCAGGAGTCCGATTCCGGCTGGAAACGTCTCGCGGACCGCATCCTAGTGGTCTTCGTGCCGATCGTGCTGAGCATCGGCGTACTGACTTTCGCATGGGCTTGGTGGGGGCTGCACGTGAACTTGGCATCCGCCCTTTTGCGCGCTGTGGCGGTCCTTGTCATTGGGTGCCCATGCGCGCTCAGTATTGCCACGCCAGTCGCGCTAATCGGTGGCGCTCAGGCCTTGTCACAAAAGGGCGTGCTACTGCGCAGTACCGACGCATTTGAACGGGCAACACGGATCTCGACGGTCGTATTTGACAAAACCGGCACACTCACGACAGGTCGCATGGCGCTCGAAGCCTATTGGCCACAGACCGCAGCGGCGTCGACTGGGCCGAGCGCTTTTCTCACGGACCCAGACTCGTGGCTAGCGTTGGCGGCATCTGCAGAGTATCCTGCCGACCATCCGATTGCTGACGCCTTGATACGCTTCGCACAAAGGGAAGGTTATCCGCAATCCCCTGTTGAAGCCTTCGCTGCCGAGTCTGGCTGGGGCGTGCGCGCGCGCATACGAGACCGCGAGGTGGCCGTAGGCTCCACCCCACTGTGTGCTGCGATCGACCCCGCCTGGCAAGAGCAAGTGACTGACTGGCAGGCTAAAGGTTGGACGACCGCCTACGTGCTGATCGATGACATGGTGGCAGGTATATTGGCGTTTACCAGTGAGATTCGCGCTGAGGCGGCGGATGTGGTGCAGACGCTACAGAGCAGAGGGATACAGGTGTGGCTGACCAGCGGCGATCACGAGCAGGCGGTGTCACAAGTGGCGACAGCCGTCCACATCACCGATTGGTTGGCCAGGCAAAACCCACTGGATAAAGCTGAGCTTATCCGTACTTGCAAAGCCAAAGGGCAGCGCGTGTGCTTTATCGGAGATGGTATCAATGACGCGGCGGCGTTAGTCGAAGCGAACTTGGGCGTGGCGATGGGTTCTAGCGCCGACATCGCGCTGGAGGCTGGGCACATGATTTTAGCGCAGAATCAACTGGCGACCATCCCCTACATTCTAGACACGGTGCGCCTGACTTCTCGCGTCGTCAAGCAAAACTTGGTTTGGGCGCTCGGGTACAATGTGATTGCGCAGTTTTTTGCCGTACAAGGTCTGGCTTCACCAGTCCTTGCAGCGATTGCGATGGTGTTGTCCAGTGTCTTTGTACTCGGCAACTCGCTGCGCGTAGTCGGTTTTTCTCCGTGGCAGTACGTAGGGCGTCTCAGTTGGGCTTTGCTGGCGCTGCTCGCGCTGATAGCCTTAGCCTATTATCGAATCTAGAAAGGAGGCTGTACAATGCCGTGGTTAGCCCTGATCCAGGATCACCTGTGGCAATTTTGGCGGCCTGATGTGCTCGTCCTACAGATCGTGCTCGCCTGCATCTACATCATGTTGATTCGCCAAATTGCAAGCGGTCAACTCAGCGTCAAACAGGAACAACCTACGCCGTCAACCACGGTGAAGATTCGCGCGCCTTGGCGCCGTCACCTGGCTTTTTCCAGTGGGCTTGTGGTCATGTATGTCGCCATGGGGCCACTCGCTTTTTTGGGTGAACAAGAGTCTTTCACCCTGTACGTTATTCAAATGCTGACTAGCACGATGGTGCTCCCTTGGTTGCTGATCTTTAGCCTACCGTACGAGATTATCCAACTGCTGCTACAGATCCGCTGGATCAAGCAGATTCTCTACTGGTGGACGCGTCCGATTTTCGCTATGGTTTTGTTTAACGGTCTGCTGACTGCCACCTTGATCCCTGTGGTTTTAAATCATTTGCTGGCCGACAACTGGCTACACGTCATTGCGCAAAATGTAATCTTCCTGGCAGCGGTCTTTTTCTGGTGGCCAATCGTCAGTCCGCTCCCTGAATTTCCCCAGATGGGACGCGGTTTGAAAATTCTCTATATCGCTTATTCCACAAACTTTATGATGCCGATCATCGTGATATTGCTGATTTCGCACAATCCTTGGTACCCACTTTTGGCACAAGGTGTCGAGCAACTCGGTTTCTCGCCGTTGGCTGACCAACAAGTAGGCGGAATTGTCATGCTGGTAGCCATGTATTTGATATACGGGACCCTGGGGATTCGACTTTATAGCAGGCAGGACGAGTCCATCTGGTATCAATGATGACTGTCGCGCCAGCACGCTAGACACGCGCCGTCGAGCCTAACCGTGATGATCAAGCTGTCCGAGCCCTAGCTTCATCGGTTATCATCTTCGACCACAGTTGCTTGGCGAATGCTGTCTTGTAGCTGCGCCATATACACGACCTTGGTCTCTTCTGTCCAGCCGAATGACTCCGCCATATACAACCCGACTTGCTCTTGCCAACGCCGCACCCAATCGATGTCAAAATACAGCGCTCCTGTGCGTCTCACGAAAAAATCCGCAGGCGTGATCACCAGTTCATGCGCCATTCCATAGGTAAGCGCGCCATACACTTCAAGTGACATCCCCCGTTCCTCGGCCTCTTCACGTCCCTGCTCGATAAACCCGTAGACCGTAGCAATGTTCGTGCCGTAGCGATGAACCAGCCGCTGCGCTTCCTGAGGGGTCAAACCAAGCTCGATTCCCGTCGCAATCTGCTTGGCTACAAACGCTGGCAGGTTCTGCGAGCCTCCGAACTTGCCGCCGGAGTATTCCACATGCTCAGTTTGGCAACTGGCGTATGTATGGCCCGTTTCCACCTGTAGCTGCTTTGCGACCAGGCCGACTACTTTATCCGCCATCTTTCTATAACCGGTCAGTTTGCCACCAGCTATCGTCAACAGTCCACTAGGAGATGTAAAGACCTCATCTTTACGCGAAATTTCCGATGGGTCTTTGCCCTCTTCGTGAATCAGCGGTCGAACACCAGACCAACTGCTTTCGACGTCCTCCTTGCTCAGGTGAACAGACGGAAACATATAGTTTACACACTCGATCAGATAATCCCTGTCTTTCGCTGTCATTCTCGGATAGGCAAGATCCGCCTCGTAATTCGTATCCGTTGTACCGATGTAGACTTTCCCTTCGCGCGGGATTGTGAAGATCATGCGCCCATCTGGAACATCAAAGTAGACCGGATTTTGCAACGCAAAGCGTTTTGCATCGACGACGATATGTACGCCCTTCGTATGATGAAGTGTTTTCCCAGTCTTTGAATGATCGATGTCGCGCATGGTATCCACCCATGGGCCGGTTGCATTCACGACTTTCTTTGCGTGAATCTCATATGTCTGTCCGGTCCACAAGTCGTGCGCTTCGACCCCGCATACGACACCATCGCGATAAAGCAGATTCGTGGCCTTGACATAGTTTAGCGCCATCGCGCCTCGCGCCACGGCTTCTTTGACAATCTCCAGGGTCAGTCGCGCGTCGTCTGTACGATACTCGACGTAATAACCACCGCCTTTCAGCACCTCTTTTCGCAGCAGCGGTTCGCGGGCGAGCGTCTCCTCCGGAGTCAACATTTGTCGCCGCTCAGTGTGTTTGACGCCCGCCAAACGGTCGTACACGTATAATGCGAAGGAAGTGGCAAGCTTCCCGTAGGTGCCATTTTTGACGATCGGCAACAGCATCCATACAGGTGTCGTAATGTGTGGCCCATTTTCGTACACAATGGCGCGTTCTTTACCCACCTCTGCCACTAGACCCACTTCGAACTGCTTCAAATAGCGCAGTCCGCCGTGCACCAACTTGGTCGATCGATTGGATGTCCCGGCCGCAAAGTCTTGCATGTCAATGAGACCTGTACGCATACCTCGCAAATGCGCGTCCAGCAAGATGCCAGCCCCTGTAATGCCGCCGCCAATGACGAGCAGATCGAGTGTCTCCTTCGTCATCTTTTCCTGAATGATCGGTCGCATATGAAAAGAAAATGATGCCTCTATGTGCTGTCACTCCTTTCGCCAACTACATACCCACCTGTCACGCTTCACTTTCCCAAGCCATCGTGCGTTTAACAGCCTTTTGCCACCCTTTATACAAATGGTCCCGCCAAGCGGCGTCCATCTGTGGATCGAATGTACGCTCGAGATCGCCCGCCTTGGCCACTTCTTCTTGCATCCAGAATCCAACCGCAATCCCTGCGAGATAGGCGGCGCCAAGAGCCGTTGATTCCGTGAGGCGCGGGCGCTGCACAGGGACGCCTAGAATGTCGGCTTGAAACTGCATCAACAAATTGTTCGCGACTGCACCGCCATCGACGCGCAGCGACTTGAGCACGATCCCGGAGTCTGCCTGCATAGCATCAATCATATCTTTTGTCTGATACGCAAGCGAATCGAGTGTGGCACGCGTGAGATGTTCTTTGGTCGTGCCTCGCGTCAACCCAAAAATCGCGCCGCGCGCATACATATCCCAGTACGGTGCACCCAGGCCTGCAAACGCCGGAACGACATAGACACCATCGGCATCCGCCACTTTAGATGCCAAATACTCGGAGTCATCCGCAGAATCAAAGAACTTCAAGCCGTCGCGCAACCACTGAATCGCAGCCCCTGCGATGAAGACACTGCCTTCAAGCGCATACGTCACTTTTTTGTCGATCCCCCAAGCGATCGTCGTCAGGAGACCAGATTTCGAGTCCACGGGCGTTTCACCTGTATTCATCAACATGAAGCACCCTGTTCCATACGTGTTTTTCACCATGCCCGGCTCAAAACACGTCTGCCCGAACAGTGCTGCCTGCTGATCTCCTGCGATTCCAGCGATGGGAATATTAGCGCCGCCAAAGGTCTTCTCATCGGTGTATCCGTAGACTGCGCTAGACTCGCGAACAGTCGGGAGCAAAGACCGAGGAATATCGAGTGCCGCCAACAACTCATCGTCCCATTCGAGAGTGTGGATATTAAACAGCATCGTCCGCGACGCATTCGTATAGTCGGTGACGTGTACTTTGCCGCGTGTCAGATTCCAGACTAGCCAGCTATCGACAGTGCCAAATAAAAGCTCCCCACGGTTGGCTTTGTCACGTGCGCCTACGACGTTATCCAAAATCCATTTTACCTTTGTCCCTGAGAAATAGGCGTCTACTACTAGTCCTGTCTTTTGCCGAATACGGTTTGCGAGACCTCGTGTTGTCAAGTCATCACAGATTGGTGCCGTGCGACGGTCTTGCCAGACGATGGCGTTGTAGACAGGCTTCCCCGTATCTTTATCCCAGACGATGGTCGTTTCCCGTTGATTGGTGATGCCGATCGCAGCAATCTCTTTTGTCGGGACACCAGCACGCTCAATGACTTCACGCGCCACGCCGCTTTGACTGCCCCAGATTTCCATCGCATCGTGTTCGACCCAACCTGGCCTCGGATAGATTTGGGTAAACTCTTTTTGGGCGACAGCGTGCATATGACGGCTTTTATCGAACAATATGGCGCGTGAGCTCGTCGTCCCTTGATCCAAAGCAAGCACATAGGATTTTGTCATGTCGTCAGTCATCCTCTCTTCATCAATGACCTGCTCTATCGACTATGGTAGAATAGCCGAAAACCTGTGCATGGCTGGAGGATCTACTCGTGAAACTGGTGTCGTGGAATGTGAACGGATTGCGTTCTTGCGTGAATAAGGGGTTTGCCGATTACGTGCGCGCACAAGATCCTGATATCGTGTGCCTACAGGAGACTAAGCTACAAGCCGGACAGATCGAGCTAGATCTTGGGGCAGGCTACGCATGGTACTGGAATTACGCTGAGAAAAAAGGGTACTCCGGTACAGCCATCTGCACCCGCATCCCACCTCTATCGGTGCGCTATGGCATAGAAGATGATGTGGAACCAGAGGGGCGGATAATCACACTTGAGTTTGCTTCCTTTTATCTCGTGACTGTCTACACGCCGAATGCCAAACGCGATCTCTCCCGACTCCCCTATCGACTGGAGTGGGAGGATCGCTTTCGGGACTATCTCGTCGAGTTGAACAAGCGCAAAGCCGTGGTCGCCTGTGGTGACATGAACGTCGCGCATCAAGCCATCGACCTGAAAAATGCCAGAAGCAACCGCGGAAACTCCGGCTACACGGACGAAGAGAGAAACAAGATGACGCAACTCTTGGCGGCCGGATTCACCGATTCTTTTCGCTACTTATACCCCGACCAGACCGATGCGTATACCTGGTGGTCGAACATGCCCAAAGTCCGGGAACGCAATGTCGGTTGGCGGATCGACTACTTTATCGTATCCGACACACTACAACCACTGATCAAGGCTGCAGGTATTGATGCGCAGGTGCTCGGCAGCGATCACTGCCCCGTGACTGTAGAGCTGGCACTGTAGGCGTCCCGACCCAATGCTCCGATTATGCGTTGGCGCTGCTGAGTACGCCATTCGTTGCCGTCATCGCAATAATGACACAACCCCAGAACAGCTTGTACGCCGTCACCATATCTGCACTGGTGAATCGAATGGAGGTAGGCGCCGTTTGCTCGATCAGCGGAATGGTCGTGGTCATGTGCGCTTGCGCCGTATTCTTAAACGTCACATCGAAGGTCACCGGGCCTTTGAGGCGTGCAGGCTTTACAGATCCCACGAGTTTCATGGCCGCTTGCGCCTTTTCTCGGATCAATAGCTGCGTCTTCGCAGGGGGAAGCAATTTGGCCGCATAGCGATCGATTCCCCACTTGACAATGGCAGCCTCGACATCCGGAAGATCTTCTTTTACTTCAGCCACATACGCGTCGTCGCCGGAGATAAACAGGGCAGGAACCCCAAAATCACCAGCTACGCGCGCGTTTAGCTGCGTCTCGCCCACAACCGTACCATTGACTTTTAGCTCCGTGACACAAATGCCAGCTAGCGTGTGGTTGATGACAGCCCGGACATCTCCCCCCTCGCGGCCGTGATGGCCAACGAAAAACAACCCGTCAAACGAGCTGTCCAGCCCTTCCAATTGGCACATGACCCGATTGCTTCCACTGATCAGCATCGCGCGTTCATCCAGATCTTCGATGAGGATGTTTGACATATTCCCATGCCCGTCCGCGACGACCACTTCAGTCGCTCCTCCGTCAAATGCCCCTGCAATAGCAGCATTGACATCTTGTGTATAGAGCCGACGAAAGCGTTGATATTCACCTTCCTTCATCAGTTGCACATTCGTCGCGACTCCGGTTACGCCTTCGATATCAGCAGAGATAAAGATCTTCATGTATATAGCTCCCCTATCGTTTCTAGTATGCCGCTGGATACAAGTTAACCGCTTGTTCTTGCACGGTGTCGTGCCCATAAAAGACAAACGCCTTTTCCGAAGCTGCCACATCTCGAAGTTTCAAAATAGAGCTGCGCGCCAGCACAGGGTCCGCCACTGCAAAGGGCACCTCGTCTTCGAAGTTTGCAGCCTGATAAGCAGCGTCGATGGTCAATAGGATATTTCCGGACCTCGGTGTTTGTACCAAAACGGACTGATGGCCGACGCTATGCCCGGGCGTCGACAAGAGGAGGATGCCTGGCGCGACTTCGTGATCACCGCTTACCAGATGATACTGAAGATCGCCTGTCGACCAAAAGTCAAACGCATGCGCCTCGCCGATACGGGGGATCACCTCATCGTATTCCGCTTGCTGCATGAAGACTTCAGGCCCTTTAAAGTGACGGTTGCCACCAGCATGATCGAAATGGGAGTGGGTACTGATCAGGCAGACGATGTCCGACGGCCGATAACCCACGCGAGCCAGCACGCGAACGATGCTATCATCCTCGCTCATGTAGGGCGCGATCGTCGTCTCTTCACCTTCTGCTTCAAATAAATCAGGGTGGTTCACACACTCATCTGGCATCCCTGTGTCGATCAAAATAGGGCCATCGGTCGTATCAATGAGATAAGACCAGATCGGAAGACTGACGAGCGGCTGCGCCTCACGCCGTGTATCGAGCATGGAAGCCGCTACGCCACAGCGACCGGCCGAGAGAAAATGCAATTTGGTTACAGACAAAACGCTCCCCTCCTCTTCTACGCGCTCTTTCATCATAACGGAAGAGTGGACGTAATGTCACTGAGGAAGTGGCCGAGACCATCATTCACCCTTTCTCGGTGTTGCACCACCCGTTTCACAAGACAAACGTCTGCACTGTCAGTGTTTGACGGACATATCCTGATCTAAAAGGAGGGACACGGTATGGCCGCCCGCAAATCCGGTTTGGTCAGTGTCATCGTTACAGCGTGGAACCGCCGCGCATACGTACTGGATTGCCTTCGCAGCATTGTGCGGCAAACCTACCCGCACCTTGAGATCATCGTTGTCGACGACGGCTCTACAGATGGTAGTCCTCAAGCCATTCGAGCTTGGAGGCAAAGCCTGTCACCCGATTGGCAAAAACGTGTCCTACTCATCGCCTTACCGCGCAACACTGGCTACGCAGGCGCACTCACCGCCGGACTGTTTGCCGCACGCGGACAGTACATCGCCGTTCAGGACTCTGACGACAAGTCAGCACCGCAGCGGCTGGAAAAACAAGTCCGGTTCCTTCGCCAGCATCCGGAGGTCGGCTTGGTGGGAAGTGACTACCGGGTATTTGCAGGTAAAGTGATCGAGACTCAAAAGCCAACGTGGCTGCGATACGGTTGGAAGTCGATCCGCCAATGCTACGCCGAAGGTGGTCACTGTGTCTCACTCGGAACAGCGCTGTTTCGCGCGTCCATTTTTGACAAGCAAGGCGGACTGACGCGGCGCGTGAGTGGAGCGGAAGACTACGAATTTATCGCCCGAATGATCAATGGTGGCATGCGGATCGATAATTTGAATGAAGTCCTGTACTATATCCGAAAACACCCGACGCAACGTTCAAAACGGTTCTATAAATAGAGCTTTCAGTCCGGCGGCACCGTCATCATGGCACTCGAGCGGCAGTTCTGGGGATCCCTTTTCGGCCGTCTGCAAGACAAGTTCGGCGTAAAATGGCAAGTGACCACCGCAGCACAAACATAAGCCCTTGAAGTACGCGAACCTACCGCTAGCGTTGATGTGGTAGGTTCGCAACTTGGGTATGCATTCGCTAAGGCAGGCTTAAATAGCTTCCTTTAATCACAAAAAATGAACCACGAATTGTACCCGCCAGCTTGGACTTCTGTCGGGCAAACTTAAACTTCGTTTCCAGCTCCTTGGGTACCTCCATTCCCTCGGAGAGTTTGAATCCGACCGCCCGCCTCTTAGGATCATCGAGCGTATACATGACGTTTACTTCAAGACCATCCTCGTAAAAAACGTAGGCCCAGTCGATATTCTCCACTTGAAACCGCGACGTTTCTAAGGGCCTTGCTGCAAATTCAATGGCTCGTTCATCTTTCAGAATACGATTGACATAATCCAGTGTATCTTGACTTTCACTGGCTGGGACAACAGAAAATTCATGCTTGTATTTGTTCATGAAATAACGGGCCTCGTTAGCACGTAGACCGGCAAGTGCTTCGGCTACAGGCGACGTCTCCAGACCGACTTTCGACACATTTTTGAAATCAATGACACTGGACATGTAGAGGGCTCCTTTAAGATCTTATGCGCGCCACGCGATCGCCCGTTGTGGACTCGCTTCCTGAAGCGCCTTGCGCAACCCTTCGACATCGCAGTCTGCTCCGTAGCAAGGGGTGCCTGGCTGCTGACGCCACGATTCATCAATGCTTCCAGCGTCGACGCCGTCAAACCCCAGCTCATCTACCAAATGAATCACTTTCGCTTTGGCGACATCATCGTCCCCAGCGACTGGGAGCGCGATACGACCTTTCGTGCCCCGTGCTACACCTTTTTCCAACAGATGTTTCGCATAAATGTTATTAAACACTTTCACGACAGGGCGCCCCAACTGATTGGCGACCCAGCGGCTCTCGGTCATTCCGTCCTCAATCTCTGCAATACGTCCATCGCGCTGTTGCGGATAGTAGTTACCTGTGTCGATCACGACTGTAGACTCGGGCACATGTGCGAATAACTCTGCCGGCAACTGCGGAATGCTCTTTTGGGGAATGGTTACAATGATGACGTCGGCACCACGCACGACGTCATCAACCGTGTGCGCCGTTGCCCCAGTCTCTGTCGCCAAGTTCCGGAGTGTTTCTGGTCCGCGTGAGTTCGCGATGGTGACTTCGTGTCCAAGCGCCGTGAATCGACGGGTCAGTGCCCCACCGATATTTCCTGTTCCAATGATAGCGATTCTCATGTCTCAGACTTCCTTTCGACATCTCATATTCCTCTGACTGCCTAGGAAAGCAGGGCGCCACCTTCGATTTGTAGTGTTGCACCCGTTGTAAATGTATTCGTCGCCAGGTAAACATAGGCGGCAGCGATTTCTTCTGGTTGGGCCACATGTCCGAGCAACAACGAGTCGGCTACGGCTTGAAACATCCCTTGCCGTGACGCTTCATCCATACCGCTATAAATCGGTGTATCGACTAGCCCCGGAGAGACGACATTGACGCGGATCGGTGCCAGTTCCGCTGCTAATCCACGAGTAAGTCCTTCCACTGCAGAGTTGATGGCCGCCAGCGCCGACGCACCCTTAGGCGGACGCAAACCATACACACCCGAGGTTAACGTGACGGACCCTGCTTTGTTCAAGTATGGAAGGGCTGACTTCACCGCAGCGTATTGTCCCCAGAACTTGCTGTCAAACGCCGTGCGCGCTACTTCCGTCGACAGTGTACCAAACGGCCCCATTGCGCCGTCCCCTGCTGTAACAATGAGGTGATCGAGCGGCCCAACTTCTTGGAAAAATTCATCAAGCGCGTTCACATCGCGAAAATCGAGCGTGTACCCGGCGACTTTGCCGCCAAGCTTAGACTGCGCAGTCTTCAACTTCTCGGCAGACCGGCTCGCTACGAT
>JAPNUP010000076.1 GCA_026627345.1 Bacillota bacterium
GGCCGAGCGCACGCAGAAGCTGCTGTGCGCTGGCTGGTGGAGCAAAAGTTGTGCGTTTCGATCGAGGACATTCCGAAGGCCGTGCGCTTTACCACCTTCAAGGACTATGGGCTTGACACGATGATCAAGACCGTATTTGGAGGTTCCCCTTTTCAGGCGATCGACGCGGTGTATCCCGGACGCTTTCGTCCTTGGCAGTTCGGGTGCGCCCCGCGAGACTTCTGGAGTGGACCGGACAGAGAGAGGCACATCCAAGAGGCGATGGAGTGGCTGGTGTACGACAAACTCCAGTTATCTCGCGAGGCGCCACCGGTCTTCTTGCCAGCCAGGGTGTTTGAGAAACATGGATTGGGCGGCCTGCTCGTGTCCGTGTTTGGCCGCAACACGAGAAAGGCGCTGGCTGTCTTATCGCCTCTAGAGGCTACACAAAAAAAGAACGCCTCGGCGGGATGAAGTAGGAACGCAGAGCGCTTTGCCCGATCGAACAGATGGATTTGCAGGAACTAAGAGATGAGCCGCTTTATTAGGTGGTCTAACTGTCGGGTATGCGAGTTAAGCAACAGATGGCGGAAGGCGGATACAGGACGGGTCGTTCGAGCCATGTGTGCGCAATTCCCGGCTCGGATGCGGGTTTCAAGACAGGTCGGCGGCAAAAGGTCCCCCCTCGACCGGGACATTCCCGGACTGGCTCCGCCAGTCAAACAGACGCCCCAATCCCAAGAACACTACGTTTTCGCCCGGAGGATACCTAACAAAACATTGACGACTACGACATATAGACGTCGATGTTTTGCAGTCCAAACGGGGAAGGGGCACCTAGCATGGAGCATAAGATGATTCTTCGGCCTCAATCACACGACACAGAAGCAGCGCAGCCTCAACGGCGCAAATCGGTCATGCCGTCCGGGATGGGGAAGCCTCAGATTGTGCCGGTCGTAGGCACGGAGCCGAGCATCCCCGAGACGCGGAGGATGCCTGCCCAGCCGCGCGCCGAGTCCCGAAAGAAGCGGCCCAAGTTTGAGGAGCGCTTCGACCGCGTCACCACCTACATCCGAAAGGACTTGCACGAGGAGATTCGTCGACGTTACGACAACCTCGAGATCG
>JAPNUP010000104.1 GCA_026627345.1 Bacillota bacterium
AGATATGATTGAAGCATACTTATGTGAGTTGCTGCGAAAGAGTGATGGCGTGATTGAACTGCAGCGTAGCGACTTGGCGCAGATGTTCGATTGCGTCCCTTCGCAGATCAACTACGTGATCGCCACTCGGTTCACCTTGGAAAAAGGGTACGTGGTGGAATCCAAGCGAGGCGGCGGGGGTTACATCCGGATCAAGCGGATCGCGCCTGAACATATCAACCGGATCGGTCAGCTTGTCCAGGCAGTCGGCGATCGCATCGCACAGAAAGAAGCAGAGGATATCGTGTGGCGACTGGAAGGAGACGAGGTCCTGTCCTCACGCGAAGCGGATGTGATGAGGGCGGTGCTATCGCGAAATGTGCTCGCGCTCCCGTTGCCAGAGCGTGACGAGGTGCGAGCGCGGATTTTGAGCGCCATGTTGGCGGCGGTTTTCGCACATCTGGATGATGAGTAGAGAATCACAATGTGTATGCTCGAATGAGGTGAGTCTGATGATGTGTCAACAGTGCGGTCAGCGACCGGCTAATGTGCATTTTACAGAAATCGTGCAGGGCCAGAAGAGTGAGTACCATCTCTGTGAGGTATGCGCTCGCGAGAAAGGTCAAGCTGCCTATCAGGCGATCGCAGGTGCATTTTCGATCAATCAACTGTTGTCGGGGTTGCTCAATTTCGACCCGTCGGTGAAGATGCGGGTCAATACACCGAGCGCGCAGTGTGATGAGTGTGGTCTCACGTTCAACCAGTTCGCGCAGCTTGGGCGCTTTGGTTGCCCGCACTGTTACGAGGCGTTCGCTGAAGGCCTGAGTCCGCTGCTGCGCAAGATCCAAAGCTCCGAGCAGCACGTTGGTAAGGTGCCGAGACGACGCGGCGGTGCGATCACAGCGAAGCGCGAGTTGACTCGTTTGCGTGAGGAGATGCGCCAGCGTATTGCAGAGGAGCGCTTTGAAGAGGCGGCGCAACTGCGCGATCGCATTCGCATTTTGGAAAGAGAAAGCTCACAGGCGTAATTCCGTATGCAAAGAGGTGAGATCAATATGTCACTGGGTCAGTTTTTTCAAAGAGAAGGTAGCCACTGGTTACGCGATGAAGGGCCGGAGTCGGACATTGTCATCAGCAGTCGCGTGCGTATCGCGCGTAACCTTTCCGGGCGAGCATTTCCGATGATCGCGTCGGGAGAAGACCAAAACGCTTTGCTCGATGAGATTGCCACAGTGGCAGAGCAGAGCGACGTGCGTGCGTTAGGTCCATTTACCTTGCTGCGCATGGCTGATGTCAGCGTTGTCGATAAGCAGGTGCTAGTGGAGAAACATTTGATCAGTCCTAGCCTAGCGGAGTCAAACGGCGGCGCTGGGGCGCTGCTCAGCCCCGATGGTGAACTGAGTGTGCTGATCAACGAAGAGGATCATCTGCGGCTCCAGTGTCTGGTGCCGGGGTATCAGATCGACAACGCCTATGGCCAGGTTGATCGTCTCGATGATGCGTTTGAAGAGGTGCTGGATTTTGCGTTTGATGAAGAAAAAGGTTACCTGACCGCTTGTCCTACCAATGTCGGAACAGGGATGCGGGCGTCAGTCATGATGCACCTGCCCGTGTTGATGGCGACCGGGCAGATGAACAGAATACTGCCGGCTGTGACGCAGGTGGGGCTCGCTGTGCGCGGCATTTACGGTGAGGGAAGCGACGCGCTTGGCAACTTGTTTCAGATCTCCAATCAAGTGACGCTAGGGCAAAGTGAGTCGGAGATCATCGGCAATCTCCATGGTGTCACGCGTCAAATCATCGAGCACGAGCGCGCGGCTCGACAAAGGTTACTTGCAGAGCGCCGTGATCAGCTCGAGGATCGGGTGTGCCGCTCTTTTGGTATCCTCGCCTATGCCCGGCAAATTGACACCAAAGAAGCGATGCAACGGCTGTCAGACGTGCGTCTAGGCATTGACTTGGGAATTATCAAAGGGGTGTCAGCCTCCATCCTCAAAGAACTGATGGTGGCAATTCAGCCGGGTTTCTTGCAAAAGTACTACAGTCAAGAAATGGATCCCGACGAACGAGACGGCAGACGGGCAGCGCTGATCCGGGAGCGCTTGCGTACAGATGGTATCGCCCAGAGTTGAAGTGAATATGATTTGACTGCGAAACGGAGGGAATATACATGTTATTCAATCGATTCTCGGAACGCGCGCAAAAGGTACTGACACTGGCGCATGAAGAAGCGGTGCGCCTCGGACATCCAGGGGTGGGCACGGAGCATATCCTGCTTGGGCTCGTGCGAGAAGGGGAAGGCATTGCGGCCAAAGCGCTGTTTAGCCTCGGCCTGAGCGCGGAGAAAGTGCAAACGGAAGTAGAGAAAGTGATCGGCCGTGGACCGGGCAACGCAACGGGAACCACGTACACACCGCGCGCGAAAAAAGTGATCGAATTGTCGATGGATGAAGCGCGCAAACTGAATCATAACTATATCGGCACGGAGCACATTTTACTTGGCCTTATTCGCGAGGGAGAAGGCGTGGCGGCGCGGGTCCTGAGCAACCTAGGCGTGAGCCTTAGCAAAGCGCGCCAGCAGGTGCTGCAGCTGCTCGGCAGCGACGCGTCTGAAGCGTCCGCGGACAACTCCGCATCGGCCAGCACGCCGACGCTCGACGGCTTGGCACGCGATCTCACTGTACTCGCGAAAGATTCGAAACTCGACCCGGTCATTGGGCGAGCTAATGAGATTGAGCGCGTGATTCAAGTGCTGTCACGACGCACCAAGAATAACCCGGTGCTAATCGGTGAACCAGGCGTGGGCAAGACGGCGATCGCCGAAGGGCTGGCGCAGCGCATTGTAACCAATGAAATCCCTGAGACGTTGCGCAACAAGCGCGTCATGGTGCTCGACATGGGGACTGTGGTCGCGGGGACGAAGTATCGCGGCGAGTTCGAAGATCGCTTGAAAAAGATCATGGATGAGATTCGTAACGCCGGCAATATCCTTTTGTTCATCGATGAATTGCACACGCTCATCGGGGCAGGCGGCGCAGAAGGGGCTATCGACGCATCCAACATTCTCAAACCGGCGCTGGCCCGCGGCGAACTGCAGTGCATCGGCGCCACGACGCTCGATGAGTACCGTAAACACATTGAGAAAGACGCAGCGCTCGAGCGGCGATTTCAGCCCATCAAAGTGGATGAGCCCTCCCCTGAGGAAGCTATTCAAATCTTGCATGGCTTGCGGGATCGCTATGAGGCGCATCATCGGGTGAAGATTACGGATGAAGCCGTCACCGCTGCTGTTCGTCTCTCGGATCGGTACATTTCTGACCGCTTCTTGCCAGACAAGGCGATCGACCTGATCGACGAGGCAGCGTCGCGTGTGCGTCTGCGCACTTACACTGCGCCACCGAATCTCAAGGATCTAGAAGCCAGTCTCGAGAAGTTGCGCAGCGAGAAAGACTCTGCGATCTCGCAACAGGAGTTTGAATTGGCGGCCTCTTTGCGCGACCAAGAGCAGAAAATGCGTGACGAGTTGGAGAAAAAGCGCGAGGAGTGGCAGCAACGCCACGATTCGAGTGACGTCGCAGTGACTGAAGAAGACATTGCCGATATCGTCTCTAGCTGGACGGGTGTACCGGTCAAGAAACTGGCAGAAGCAGAGTCTTCTCGTCTACTCAATATGGAGGAGTTGCTTCACCAGCGCGTAATCGGTCAAGAAGAAGCCGTAACCGCTGTATCGCGTGCCATTCGCCGCGCGCGCGCCGGATTGAAAGACCCGAAACGGCCGATAGGATCGTTTATCTTCCTTGGTCCTACAGGTGTCGGTAAAACTGAATTGGCTCGCGCGTTGGCAGAGTCGATGTTCGGCGACGAGGATGCGATTATCCGCGTGGATATGTCGGAATTCATGGAGCGTCACTCTACAGCGCGACTCGTCGGAGCGCCTCCGGGGTATGTAGGCTTCGAAGAAGGTGGGCAGTTGACCGAGAAAGTACGGCGCAAGCCCTACTCCGTTGTCCTGCTCGACGAGGTAGAAAAGGCCCATCCCGAGGTCTTCAACATCCTGTTGCAAGTACTCGATGACGGGCGCTTGACCGATGGCAAAGGGCGGACGGTCGATTTTCGCAATACGGTCATCATCATGACGTCCAACGTCGGCGCACACCTGCTGAAAAAAGGTGGACCGCTCGGGTTTAGCAATACCGCAGCGGACAGTGCGTATACCGATATGAAAGACAAGGTAATGGAGGAGCTGAAAAAGACCTTCCGGCCAGAGTTTCTCAACCGCGTCGACGATCTGATCGTGTTTCACTCCTTGTCAGAGACAGACATTCAGCAGATTGTGTCGCTGATGGCGGACGGACTGCGCAAACGGCTGGAAGAGTACGGGCTTCAGTTTGCGCTCACGGATGCTGCCAAGTCGTTTCTCGCCAAGGCTGGTTACGATCCACAGTACGGGGCGCGACCGCTCCAACGCGCGATTCAGCGGCATATCGAAGATAAATTGTCCGAAGCGTTGCTGACAGGCGATATCGAGCGCGGCGACCATGTGCTGATCGATGTGAGTGAAACGGGCGATGCGCTTTCGGTAACGCGCACATCGCGAACAGGAGTAGGGGCCGGCCTAGTGTAACTAGCGGCTCAATAATGAAACAGGCGTCCCTCATCTGAGGGGCGCCTGTTTCATATCGCCTAAAGGAGATGGGCTCATCTCCTTTACATACTGGTCAATGCTCCCCAGCGTGGGGTATAGTGAAAACACTATGAAAAAGCCAAAAACGAGATTCGTATGTAGTGATTGTGGTACAGAGAGTGTGAAGTGGCTGGGGCGTTGTCCGGGTTGTAACGCCTGGGGCACGATGCAAGAAGAAGTAGAATCCTCTCACGTCGCACTGCCGGCAGGCTCACGCATTAGCGTACCACTGCGGCTACAAGACGTGGAGATGGCGCAGGTCGCGCGGTTTACGTCAGGGAGCGCAGAGTTCGACCGAGTGCTCGGTGGTGGGATCATTCCAGGCTCGCTGATTCTCGTCGGTGGAGATCCTGGCATCGGCAAATCCACCTTGCTGTTGCAGACAGCCCACCGGGTAGCGCTGTCAGGGGCGACGGTGCTCTATGTGACGGGCGAGGAATCCCCGCAGCAAGTCCGACTGCGCGCCACGCGGCTTGGTTCGTTCAGCGATCAATTATTTGTACTGGCAGAAACCGATCTTGATCAAATTGAAAAGCATGTTAGAGCACAAACTCCGATACTCTTAATTATCGACTCCATTCAAACGATGTTTCGACAAGGCTTGCCTTCTGCGCCAGGAAGTGCGCAGCAGGTGCGCGAATGTACCTTGCGCCTCTTACAGATCGCCAAGGACTTGCATATCGCGACTTGTATTGTCGGACACGTCACGAAAGATGGCACGATCGCCGGACCGCGACTGATGGAGCATATGGTGGACGCCGTGCTGTACTTTGAAGGAGATCGGCATCACCGTTTTCGCGTCCTGCGCGGCGTGAAAAACCGTTTTGGCTCCACTAATGAGATCGGTGTATTCGATATGCAAACGGTCGGGCTCGAAGACGTCGTCAGCCCATCTGAGTTGTTTCTCGCAGAGCGCTCGATTGGCGCAGTAGGCTCTGCTGTCGTGGCGAGTATGGAGGGAACGCGGCCGGTGCTCGCCGAGGTGCAAGCTTTGATCACGCCGACTGCTTTTGGCACCCCGCGACGCATGGCGTCAGGGCTCGACTACAATCGCGTGACGCTGCTGATGGCTGTACTCGAGAAACGCGTAGGTCTGCAACTGCAGAGCCAAGATGCGTATGTGAATGTCGCGGGTGGCATGCGCATCGATGAGCCTGCTGTGGACCTTGGAATCGCGCTGGCCATCGCGTCGAGCTTTCGCGAGCGACCGCTCACGATCGGCATGGTCGCCATCGGCGAGGTGGGTCTGACAGGAGAGGTGCGCGCTGTCACACGCTTGGATCAACGGGTGCAGGAGGTCGCGAAACTCGGATTTTCACGCGTGCTTGCGCCGTCCGGGAATCTGACTCGACACGAGAGCGGATGGCCTTCTTCCGTCGAGGTGATCGGGGTGGAGTCGCTACAAGATGCGATTCGGTGTGCGTTAGGGGGATGACGGGTGAGGGAACGAGAAGACGCAAGGCGGGATGCTGCGAAGAGAGATGCGACTTGGATGAAAATCCTGCGGATGGTGGCCCCCGGCTCCCTGCTGCGTGAAGGCGTAGATAGCGTGTTGCGCGCTAAAACCGGTGGTCTGATCGTCATTGGTTGCGACGATGACATGCGGTCTCTGATTGACGGTGGCTTCGCAATTGACTGTGACTTTTCTCCGGCTGGACTCTACGAGCTGGCGAAGATGGATGGCGCGATCATCTTGAGTGAAGACACGCAACGCATTCTGTATGCCAATGCACAGCTAAACCCCGACCCAAGTATTCCGACAACGGAAACTGGCACGCGCCATAGGGCGGCTGAACGCACCGCCAAGCAAACGAGCCGCTTGGTCTTGTGCATTTCCGAACGGCGCAACATCATCACCTTGTATCAAGGGCAGTTTCGCTACTCGCTCAAAGACTTGACCACTATTTTGACCAAGGCCAATCAAGCGATTCAAACACTCGAGCGCTATAAGTCCGTGCTCGACGCGGGCCTATCCAATCTGTCGACGCTAGAAATGGATGAAACAGTCACTCTTCACGAGGTGATTAACGTCTTGCAGCGGTTTCAGATGGTGTCGCGGATTCGCGCGGAGATCAAGCGCTACATTACAGAACTCGGTACAGAAGGCCGCTTGGTCTCAATGCAACTCGAAGAGTTGACGACGCGCGTCGACGAAGAGGCGTATCTGCTGGTCAAGGACTATATGGCTCCCGCGCATAGCAGTACACCGCATCAAATTCTCATGGATTTGGCGCAACTAGACGCCGAGGAGATGCTGCAAGAACAAACGGTGGCTCAGATATTAGGGTATAGTGGAGAAGTCAACTGGAAGGAGCGCCCGATCTCGTCGCGCGGGCATCGCATTTTACACAAGATTCCTCGTTTGCCCCAGCCGGTGATCGATAATCTCGCGGAGGAGTTCTCCACACTTGGTCGCATCGTCTCAGCGACTGTGGAGGAACTGCACGAAGTCGAAGGGATCGGAACAGCGCGCGCACGTACGATTAAAGATGGACTCAAACGGATGCACGACCAGGCGTCTTTGGAACGAAATTCGTATACGTGAAGGAGACCAATTATGCGCAAGGTACTGCCTAATCTGATTACAACCATGAATCTGGCCTTGGGCATGGTCGCTTTGATGAACGCGTATGATGGTCGCTATCAAGTAGCGGCCATCATCGTGATGGTGGGGATGGCGCTAGATGGTTTGGACGGGCGGGTGGCTCGAGCGCTCGGTGCGCAAAGTGAGTTTGGCAAGGAGCTAGACTCGCTGTCCGATCTCGTCACCTTCGGGGTTGCGCCCGCCGTGATCATGTATATCGCGGCACTGCGCGATCTCGGTCTGACGGGTGACCTGATCGCTGTACTGTTTCCGATTGCAGGCGCGCTAAGACTCGCACGCTTCAATACACAGTCAGGTCGCACCCAGTATTTCGTTGGACTGCCGATCACAGCGGCGGGCGGCATTCTCTCGGCATTTGCGCTTTATCACGGATTGATCCCAACTTTTTGGCTGCCGATTCTCACGGTTGCGCTTAGCTACCTGATGGTCAGCAAGACGCGCTACCCGAATTTCAAGCGCGTCGGATTGCCTAAGCGGGCGGCGACAGTCATCCCGTTGCTCGCGGTATTCGTCGCGATTCTCTTCGTGCGCCACCGCGATCTCGTGCCGGGACTGGTCTTCGTCGTGCTAGCTTTATACGGAGGGTACGGCGTTTGGTACGATATTCGCGCGTTCGTCAGGCGGCGAGCGAAGGAAAGAGAGCGTCTCGAACGCGCACAGTCGAAGTAAAGGCACCTTCCCATATGTTCATAGAAAAAGTTGAAATTGACCCTTGACAAGCCTCGTGTTAATCTAAACGTACCCCCCGTTTAAACTGAAGGAGGATGTCAATACTGGCAAAGTAGGAGGTGAATGATGTTGGTTAAAAAGATAGTCCAACTGTTTTTTCTGGTCACGGGGATTGCTTTGGGGGGAACGTATGGCGACCGAGTCTTTGCACTTATTCATGTTCCTTATTTCTCGTGGGAGACGGTCGTGTCATCGGTACTCGGTGGTCTGATCGGACTTTTTGTAGGTACGTTTTTTGTCGATCCGTTTGTGCGCTGGTTTAGGTGGTTGGAAGATAGGCTGATTCGCACACCACTCCTCGATTTAGTGTCTGGTGTGATCGGGCTTGTGATCGGGTTGCTGGTCGCCGCCATCCTGACGCCCGCCATTGGTAGGATCGATGTGATCGGACCCTATGTGCAGTTTTTTGCTTCTGTACTCCTTGGTTATTTGGGTTTTCGCATTTTCTTCTCGCGCAGGGAAGAGATCCTCGGGTTGATCCCGCAGTTTCCGGCGCGCGCGATGCGCGGGCGCGGTGGCTTGATGGGTGTGAGCGGGTCACAGTCAGCGCCTGCGGCACCGTTTCGCGCAGGTGAGGAAGCTAAGCTTCTCGATACAAGCGTTATTATCGATGGTCGCATTGCGGATATCGTACAGACTGGGTTTCTCGACGGTGTACTGATTATTCCGTCTTTCGTGCTCGAAGAGTTGCAGCACATCGCAGACAGTTCGGACGTGTTGAAGCGTAATCGCGGTCGGCGCGGTCTCGATATTCTGAATCGCGTGCAAAAGGAACTGAAAGTCAAGGTGCAGGTCCTCGAGACGGATTTTGAAGAAGTCTCTGAAGTAGACAGCAAGCTCGTCAAACTGGCCAAACAGTTGGGTGGCAAAGTGGTGACCAACGACTTCAACTTGAACAAGGTCTGCGAGCTTCAAGGCGTTGGCGTGCTGAACATCAACGATCTGGCCAATGCAGTTAAGCCGGTGGTACTTCCCGGCGAGGAGATCACGGTACAGGTAATCAAGGATGGCAAGGAATTTGGACAAGGCATCGGCTACCTGGATGACGGTACGATGATTGTGATCGAAGGCGGGCGCGAGTATATCGGCAGTCGCGTGGATGTGCTGGTGACAAGCGTGTTGCAGACGAGTGCAGGAAGAATGATTTTCGCGAAGCCTAAAGCGTTTGAGAAAGCGCTATAGTGTCGTTCACCAATAGGCGCAGCGCACTGCCGGAGCAGCGGGATCCGCTGTCGGCAGTGCGTTTTCGCGCGTCAAAAGGAGACCTGTCGTGACAGCCATGGAGGACGTAGAGGGACTGGTGATGGCGGCTGGAAGTGGCCTGCGAGCAGGTGGACCCATCGCCAAACAGTGGATACCTGTGGACGGCTTGCCGCTTTTCTTGTATACAGCAGAGCGCTTGCGTGCGTACGGAATGACGCGGATCATTCTGGTCGTGCGGGCGCAGGATATCGAACGCGTGCAGGCGCTAGTCGACCGTGTGAATGGAACGGCCGTGTACCAAGTCGTCAGCGGCGGCCAAGAACGCCAAGCCTCTGTATGGGCGGGTCTGAAGGCCGCTATCCGACCTTTCGT
>JAPNUP010000107.1 GCA_026627345.1 Bacillota bacterium
CCGTTACGTGAGGCTTTCCCACGCTATGCGTTGCGTCGGGTGGCGCTCGCTGCGACGATCGTGCCAGCGACGCTCGGCAACGATGCAGGGGTAGTCGGGGCAGCGCGCTTAGCACTGTAAGGCTCTGCTGCGCCTGAGTCGTCAAAGGGGGAAATGTATGGCACACAGTACGCGAATGGTGATTATCACCGGGTTGTCCGGCGCTGGCAAGACTGTGGCTGTGCAGAGTCTCGAGGATTTAGGATTCTTTTGTGTGGATAATTTACCGCCTGCGCTGATTGGGAAGTTTAGTGAGCTTGTGCGGCAATCTGGTGAATCTCTACGCCGTGTCGCGCTGGTCTGCGATTTGCGCGGGGGTGAGTTTTTTCACGCCCTGTTTGACGAGTTAAGCGTTCTCGATGAAAGTCAGATCGACTATCAGATCGTCTTTTTGGAGGCAGATGACGAGACTTTGGTGCGCCGGTACAAAGCCTCGCGCCGACGCCATCCGCAAGCGCCGGAAAGCGGACGTATTCTCGATGGGATTACGCGCGAGCGCGCGCAACTGGACGAACTGCGCGGGCGTGCAGACCTGGTGTTAAACACCAGTCGGATGAAAGCGCAAGAGTTAAAAGAAGTGTTCGTCAACCGCTTTTGTAAACCTGATGAATACGATGCGTTGACGGTGCACATCATCTCTTTTGGTTTCAAATACGGGCTGCCGATCGACGCTGATTTGGTGTTTGACGTGCGATTTTTGCCCAATCCTTATTATGTCGACGCACTGCGTTCCCGAACAGGTCAGGATCCAGAAGTATACGACTATGTCATGAGGTGGCCTGCGACGCAGGCATTCATGACGAAGCTGCTCGATATGGTGGATTTTCTTATCCCGCAATACACGCATGAAGGGAAGTCCCAGATCATCCTTGGCATCGGTTGCACAGGTGGCCGGCATCGTTCTGTCGCGATTGCTGAGCGGTTACGAGAGCATCTGCAGCTGAATTACACCGTAGCTGTAGCACATCGTGATCTCGGCAAGGATGGCGAGCGATGAGAAAGAAGCAAAAAGCGATCGCACAGGCGGTTTTTGTCTTTGGTATCGGTCTTCTGGCGGCTTCCTTCGCGGCCCATGAAGGATTTAAAGGATGGACGATAGGCACTTTATGCGTCATCCTCGGTGGGGTAGCTCTGCTTTTTGCCCGAGTGCGTAACCAGGCCCGGGTGAAGCTTCAGGCTATCCAAGAGGAGCGCCGACCGCGGGTGGTCGCGATTGGCGGAGGGACTGGGCAGCCGGTCTTACTTCGCGGACTCAAAGGTCAGCATGCGGAGATCACCGCTGTCGTCACCGTAGCAGATGATGGCGGAAGTTCGGGGCGGCTGCGTTCGGAGATGTTTATGCCGCCGCCAGGAGATATTCGCAATTGTTTGGTTGCCTTGGCTGATACGGAACCGCTACTCGAAGAGTTGCTGCAGTACCGCTTCGATACTGCCTCGGAACTGGCCGGCCACAGTTTTGGCAACTTGTTTTTAGCCGCTATGACCGGGATTACAGGCGATTTCGAGACGGCAGTGAAAGAGACGAGTCGCGTTCTTGCTGTGCGTGGACGCGTGCTGCCTTCGGCCAAGCGCGACGTGCATTTGGCAGCGGTGTTCGAAGACGGCACGCGCATCGTTGGAGAATCGGCGATTCCCAAGGTGGGTAAGCGTATTGTGCGAGTCGAGCTCGAGCCGAAGGACGTAGAGCCGCTGCCAGAGGTGCTCGAGGCGATTGCACAGGCTGACGTGATCGTCGTAGGACCAGGCAGTCTCTATACGAGTCTGCTGCCGAATCTTCTCGTACCGGGGATCGCGCAGGCGGTGCGCCAATCCCCCGCCAAGGCGGTCTATATCTGTAACGTCATGACTCAGCCAGGGGAGACGGATCGCTTCTCTGCCTCAGATCATATCAAGGCAATCTATGATCACGTGGGGCCTGGTTTTTTTGATATGATTATCGTAAACTCAGCGACGATCCCACAATCGGTGATCGAGCAGTATGAGTCTAAAGGCTCTCACCCAGTGGCGGCCGATGTGGAGAATTTGCATAAGCTAGGGTTGACGGTGATCGCGCGCAATTTCTTGCACTACGCGATGTACGCACGGCATGATGCAGACATGGTGGCGACGCAGGTGCTTGCACTCATTGGGCGTGAGCATCGTCGTAAGTAGAGAGCTCGGGTTGAGGTGACGGTGATGTCCTTCGCGGCACAGGTGAAGAAAGAATTGACCCAAATCGCAAACAAACCCTGCTGCGAGCGAGCGGAGCTTACAGCTCTCATCCAGCACTGCGGTACTCTCGGCACCGACTCCGAGTCAGGTGGCGCTGACTCGTTGCACCTGTCTACGGAGAATGCGGCGATTGCGCGGCGCATGTACACACTGTTAAAGCCGCTCTGTCCGCAAGGCCTGGAGGTCTTGGTACAGCGTAAGATGCGCCTGAAGAAAAATAATGTCTACGTGATTCGAATGCGCCGTGGCGGGCACGATCTGCTTCACTCGTTGGACTTGCTCGACGGAGACGGTGTGCTATTGCAGACAGTCGGCGTACGTGTGAAAGGCCGTTCGTGCTGCGAACGGGCCTACTTGCGCGGAGCCTTTCTCGCTGCGGGGTCGGTCAATGATCCAGATGCGAATTCTTATCATCTAGAGTTAGCCAGCAAGTCGCGAGCGCATGCAGATGCGTTATGGGAGCTCACACAGGCGCACGATCTGCGCGCCAAAGTCATGGAACGCAAGCGCGGGTTTGTCCTTTATATGAAAGAGGGCGAAAAAATCATTGAATTCCTTGGCTTTATCGGCGCGCATCAAGCGCTGCTTCGCTTTGAAGACGTGCGCATCGTCAAAGGCATGCGCAATCAGGTCAACCGTTTGGTGAACTGTGAAACCGCCAATTTGAACAAAACGATATTGGCCGCCGTGCGACAACTCGATAATATACGCCTTCTGGATGAAGAACTGGGGCTCGACCAGCTACCCGTGAAGCTGCGCATGGTGGCCGAGAAACGGTTGCAGTACCCAGAGATGACACTGCATGAACTTGCGCAATTGCTGCCTGATCAAGTCAGCAAATCGGGGTTGAATCACCGCTTGCGTAAACTTGATGAATGGGCGCGTAAAGTGCGGGTGGAAAGAGGCATTCCGGAGCCCGCACAAGATGACGACGGAGACAGTGCCAGAGTATACAATTGACCCTGTGCACTCTCACGCATAGCATCGCAACGCTGACCTTGGTATACTGAGTTTAAATGAGTACGATGCGGAGGAATGGAAGATGGCGGAACGCAAAGTGACAGTGAATTTACGCGCGGGCCTGCAGGCTCGCCCAGCTGCCCTATTTGTACAAGAAGCGAACAAGTTCAGCAGTGATGTGCATTTGGAGAAAGACGGGAAGTCTGTAAACGCTAAAAGTATTATGGGCGTCATGTCCTTGGTTATTCCGCGGGGGGCAGAAGTGACCCTTCGAGCGAATGGCGTCGATAGCGATAAAGCTGTGGAACGATTGGCTGTTATGGTGAGTGAGCAGGAGTAACGATCCTATTTATAGCTTGGCTTTGGAGGCAGCCCGCGTGCGCGGACTGCCTCTTGCTATTGTGGTGACGTATAGCTTGTTCGCTGTCTATCGAACCGGATAAGCTCATACAATGAGTGACGAGGGGGCGATCGTCACGATGCGAAAGGCTTTGTGGAAGCCGACCCGGCGCGTGCGGCGCGTACGCGCCAAAGGGGATTGGCGCGTACGCATGATCTTTTTTTTCGTCACGGCAGCGGCTATCTCATTTTTTGTGTGGATATTCCTGGCGCTCGATCCATTCCAAACATCGAATCCATTTCTCAAGGAAGTAACGATCGGCGAGACAGTGATTGGGGGCTGGAGCTATGGGGGCACGGATTCTGCAGGCGAACTCCGCTTTTTCAATGGCTATGAGACGCTGCCTCTCCCCGGCGACACGAAGACGTTCGCTGCCGACGGTGAATATGTGACTTTGGATGGACACACCGCAAGCACGTTGACCTTTGAACCGGCAGTCGAGTCAGAGGTATTTGGCCCGACCACATGGTTTTGGATCGCCTGTGTCGGAGCGGCTATCATCGTTGCGATTAGCGCCCGCACCAAAGGGAGTTCTCGGCGCAAAGGGCCCGGTGCGCGCTTTCGATCTCCTTCACCGCGCAAATGATCCATTTATTTTTGCAAGATCGTCGTGGGAGCAGATGAAATCTCCTATACGGCATGTTCTGCTGGCTACAAGACTGCTACTCTTTGACTGTTGCAACGAATAACTGGTCAGGGAGTGGTTGGGATGCAAGCCATGATCGATGAAACCTCCGTATGGAGAGGCAGTGACGCGCAGTTTTTGGAGCTTTTGACGAAGGTCATCTTTTGCACCGGGTTTCGACCCGCTGTCGTGGAGAGGCGGTGGACGGCTTTTCGTCAGGCGTTTTGCGACTTTGACATCGATGCTGTGGCTTGCTTTGATGAGGTCATGACAGAACAGTTGCTGACTCAAGAAAAAGGGATCATCCGTAATGTACGCAAAGTGCAGGCGACAGTGTCGAATGCGATGATCTGCAAGTGGCTGATAGAAAAATATGAGTCCATGGAGAATTTTGTACTTTCTCTTTATCTAGGTGGCGAGCAAGAGGCTTGCCTGGTGCTGCGTACGACTTTTAACCAAGTTGGTGAGTCGGCAGCGCGGTCGATGTATCGGGCTTTAATGGCGGCGCAATCTGAAGTGTCTTTCGTTTAGAGGTTCTGCTCATTCTATGAGTCTGGCTATTGCCGGCCTTACATCTCCCGTGTATGATCTAGTAGATTGGGAGGGTGAGGCCGTTGAGACCAGGAATCTATCGCAAAGCGTGGATCGGGACGTTACTGGTGCTGACTTGTTCATTGGTGATGAGCGAAGGCGGACGTGCACAGGCCGCCTCCGCGTTTGGAACGACGGCGTCAGCCGAGTCTGCGCAGACCATTCCAGGTGTGCCATGGCCTGTCTTCACAGCGAAGTCGGAGACGGACGCACATATGCTCGTGGTATGTGTACAGTTCGCCGGGCAAAAGGCTATCAAGCCGTTGTCTGTGTACCGCCAGATCTACTTTGGCAAGACCGGTTCTGTGGCCGACTACTATAGGCAAGTCTCTTTTGGACAGTTTCAACTGAGCGGGGTAGTCGTAGGGGACCCTATGCATCCATCGCAGTATCTGCAACTTCCGCATACGGAAGCTTATTATGCAGGCAAGGACAACGGGACAGGCAGTCCGTACCCGCATGATGATGATCAACTTGTTGCGGATGTGATTTATCAACTGATTGCCGATCATTTTAACTTCATACCTTATGAGACAGATGGACAGCTTCCGTATCTGGCGATCGTGTATAGCGGGTACGGCGCTGATGTGGAGCCAGGTGACGCAAACCTGATATGGCCTGTAGAAGATTCCTTTAACGCACCGGTGGCCGTGCCGTTGCCGGGTGGCACGGCGACCAAAGAGAAAGATCTGATGATCACAAACTACGACTTGGTGCCTGAGTTGGATATGACTGATGAAGCGCCTACCATCGGGGTATTTGCACACGAGCTCGGACATCTCTTAGGTTTGGACGACCTCTATGACACTTCGGGGGCGGTCAATGCCGGTGAAGGAGATGGCCCTTGGTCGCTGATGGCTACTGGGAACTGGAACGGTTATCCGCAAGGGGCGCAACCTGCTGAGCTTGACCCGTGGTCCCGCATTTTGCTCGGGTGGATCAACCCGATTGTCATACGTGAAAGTGTGACCGGGTTACGGGTGCCTCCGATTGAACAGGAGCCTGTCGTCTATGAACTAGCGCCAGTCGGGGGAGGCGCGCTACCTTGGGACGTGCAACCATCCAGTGGCACAGGGGCGAAGCGTCGTAGCACGACAAGCAAGGCGACCAGCTCACAGGCCCCAAACGACTTTTTTTTAATCGACAACGTGCAATCGCTTTCATTTGACCGGGGTCTGCCGGAAAGCGGTGTGATGATCTGGCATATCGACGGCCGTGAAGCGCTACCGGGGTCGTATGATTACTTGAACAACGTGTTGAATGCCCCGTCGCAAAACAAAACGCATCACTATGACGAGCAGGTGATCGAAGCCGGTGGCACGAATGTACTTCAGGAACCGAGCAGTGATGTTGGCGTCCTCGACGATACATATCCGAGTTCCGCGGGCAATGATCGTTTTACAGGTTCCAGTCATCCGAGCAACCGGCTCTGGGATGGTCAATCCGTAGGCATCAGCCTATCGCATATTGCAGTAGGAAAAGATGGAACTGCCACGATGGACGTACTGGATGATCAAACGGGTCGCGCGCTGACGATCATGCGGCCTGAGACTGGCCTTGTGGTGACAGAAGGAACTCGCGTGCCTTTGGTGGCTCGGGAGTGGAACGGACAGCACTGGTTGGACGTGACCGATACTGTGACTTGGCGTTCCGGTAGTCAAGGCGAGGGGGTGTATCTGCTCGGCAACGAGATGACTTGTAAACGCCCTGGATTTGTTACTATAGAGGCTAAGGATGGATCGCTGACCGCGCTTCTTGTCGTCCAGGTCATTGCATAGGCAAAGACGATCGAACGTCACGGGCGGCAGCCGCATCCTATATGCAAAGAAAGAAGGGCGACTACCATGACACTCCTTGAAGATCGTCGACAAAGACTGTGCCACGCGATGGCAGATGCCGGACATTCTCATCTCTTTCTCGCGCCTGGCGCTAGTTTTACTTATTTTACGTCGCTGTCTTTGCACGCAAGTGAGCGTCTGACTTTGTTTGGTTGCGACGCATCGGGTCGTACGGCGCTTGTCCTCCCGCAACTCGAACTCGATAGCGCACGAGACGCCGCAGTAGATGCGGTCTTTTCGTACGCAGATGAGGAAGGGCCAGCGCGTGCGATGGCTTCCTTGGCAGTCGCGCTCGGCTTAACTCCTGAAAGCACCCCGGCTGTAGAAGAAACGCATCTGCGCTTATTTGAAGCGCAAGCGCTGCGCGAGTGTGGCGCGTCGACGCTTCGCGAGGGCGCGGGTGCCGTGATGGCGCTGCGCCTGTACAAGTCTGCGCAAGAAATCGCCGTGATGCAGCGTGCCGCGCGCGTCACAGATGCCGCGCTTGAGGCGACGTTACCGCTTCTGCGCGTGGGTATGACGGAACTGGAGATTGCGGCTGAACTTGAATATCAACTGAAAAAGCAGGGATCGCAGTCCTTGCCATTCGGCACTATTGCAGGCGCGGGTGCGCGCGGAGCGCTTCCGCACAGTGTTCCTGGAGAGACTAAGGTGCAGATCGGCGACCTGCTGGTGTTAGACTTTGGCGCTATTGTGGAAGGCTATGTCGCCGATACCACGCGTACAGTGGCATTCGGCGATCCGGGTGCACAAGCGCGTACCGTTTATGAGACTGTCCAGCGAGCGCAAGCGGCTGCTGTCGAGGCCGTTAAGCCTGGAAAGACTGCGGGGGACATCGATCGTGTGGCTCGTTCCGTCATCTCCGATGCAGGTTACGGCCCTTACTTCACGCATCGTACAGGCCACGGTTTAGGTCTTGAGACACATGAGTACCCAAGTATCATGGCGGGTAGTACCCTGCCATTGATACCAGGCATGGTGTTTACCATTGAGCCCGGTATTTATCTGCCTGGGCAGTTTGGCGTGCGCATCGAAGATGACGTAGTGGTCACAGATGACTCGGTACTGGTGTTAACGCAGATGAGGCGTGATTTGATTATTCTGTAGATCTGAGCTGAGTTGTGCCCCTTCGCACTTAGGCTGCATAGGATGGGTGCAAGCGGGGTGATCGGTGTGCACATTCGCATGACGTTCAATATTGGCTATATTCGCTTTTCCAATATCGAGAATGCAGCCGCAGTCAATTTCGGACAGAGTGTTCAAGCGGACTGGGACGGTTACTCAAAAACCAACACGGGTTTTGGAAAGGTGACTGGCAACAACAACACCTTTCCAAACGCCACCGGTCATGTGGAAGACCCTGATGCGATCGACAGTATTATGGCTGAGAATTATCAGGCTTATCGACCGCGTATTCATGGGGAGGGGAACTAACCCGTGGCGCAAGGATTTGATCCATCCGGCTCTTTTGGGTCTATGGCAGATCAATTTCGTCGCGTGTTTGGCGACGATTTCGTGCAGAATCTGATGAAATCAATCAATGTTTCGGAAATGCTTGGAGGTGGCTCGGGAGCAGCTGACTCCGGATCCCGCATGAGTGACGGGGCGATCCCTGGAATGTCTGGAGCCATGCCTGGGGCTAATGGAGGGATGCCAGGTATGCCGGGCATCCCTGGCGTACCTGGCATGCCGAACATGCAAGGGTTTCCGTTTAATATGATGGGAGCAGGTGGCGCACCGGGAGGTGCAGCCGCCCAAGGCGCGACTGCAGCACCAGCCAGTCAATCGGGAGCCTCAGCGTCTCCTCGACTAGACGTGGTGCAGACGCGTCATGAGGTGATCGTGTGGATCGAGTTACCTGGCGTAGAAGCAGGCGATGTGAAGATCAGCGCGACACCGGAGGCGCTCCGTGTCAAAGGCAATCTCAAGCGTCCTTATACGATGTCCAGTGATGATCAGGTCGTGCATGCCGAGATGGTGCGCGGGGAGTTTGTGCGCGATGTCCCTTTGCCCGTGCGGGTCAAATCGGAGAAGATTCGCGCCAACTACCGGCAAGGTATGCTGGAAGTCCGAATGCTCAAGGCCGATCCGGACAACGCGCCACGTGGCCAAGATGTGCCGATCCGCTTTGACGGAGGATGAGCGGACGATGCTAATGCGTATATGTAGGCGCTTATTCGGAGATAGCCCCAGTCTTGACCGCGTATAGACGCGGATGGACTGGGGCTTTTAGTCGATGCACGTCACTGATTGGTTGTGTTGGGAAGATCGCGCGGCGGACGTAAGGTGTCAATGAAGTCGCCGTCGTCGACACGACTGGCAATTTGCGTGTGGTTATGGCAACCGGTTGTTTTGCCGAAGCCTTGGTTACCCTTATTCGTCGCACGCCACCCTTTTTGTACCGACTGACCCACAAAGACGCCGGATGAGCCGGTAACGGATCCAAACTGCAGTTGACCGATGCGCAATTGCACGTCTGACATAACATGGGTCCCCTTTTCAAGCTTGTTCCCTGCTGCCTTTCTCCTCATCCTATGTTGCTTGCGTATCGTTGTGTGAACGCCTAGCTTCTCATTTGCGTACACTGTTCGCGAGAGGTGATGGGCATGGGGGTAGTCGTCAATCTCGGCGGGATCAAGGTCGGGTCGCTGGCGAGTGACTGCGGTATCTTCATTGGAGAAAATATGCAAAATGGCTGGGATAGCCACAGCAAAGCCAATACAGGGGTCGGTGCGATCGCGGGCGACTACAATGTCCTCACCGTTTACTTGGCCCTTTTGAACGATCCGGATATCATCGATGTGCCCATCTTCGATAATGACGTGAAATCTCCTGCACTGGGCTATTTTCAAGGGGTATAAGCCAGTCGAGGTAGCAAAGAGAGTGAGGCGAGCGAATGGCAGCGCTCATTAACTGCGGGTTTATCAAAACGTCTGCCCAAACCAATGACGTCGGCATCTTTTTCGGGCAAAACATTCAAAATGGCTGGGATTCACATGCTGTCACCAAGTTGGCAGCGTACCTGAATATGGGCGATTTCTCGGTGGCGAATGTCATGATGTCCTTGTACATCGACCCGGATTTCATCGACTGTCCGATCATCGATCCAGATATCAAGTCTCCGTTCGCACCTACTCTCCAAGGGCTTTAGTCTGTCGGCTATATCAAAAGGGTCTCGTCTATCGTCAAACGGGACCCTTTTGGTATGGGCAACCACTTTTATCCTATAAGCAGAAATCCTGCTCATGGTACAATGGACATCAGAGACTCATGACAAAGACGGGGTGCTGTCGCACCACCGTCTGCGAGAAGAATAAGCGGCTGCGCCGTTATTCAGAGATAGAGGAGAGAGGGACGTGACATTTCGCAAGGTGTTGGTGGCGAATCGAGGAGAGATTGCGATTCGCATTTGTCGCGCATGTACGGAACTTGGGATTCGTACGGTTTCGATTTACTCGCGTGAGGACAGTCTCGCTTTGCACCGCTACAAGGCAGATGAGGCGTATCTGGTCGGCCAGGGCAAAGGGCCAGTGGAAGCGTATCTAGATATTGAAGGGATCATAGACGTAGCACGCCGCCACGATTGCGACGCGATTCATCCGGGCTACGGATTTTTGTCTGAAAATGCGGATTTTGCGGCGGCTTGTGCAAAGGCCGGCATCACCTTTATCGGTCCGAATGCGGAGCATCTGCAGCTTTTTGGCGATAAGGTGGCCGCACGTCAAGCTGCGCAGGAAGCTGGGGTCCCAGTCGTTCCAGGCAGTTCCGGACCAGTTGCAGTCGAAGCAGCGCGCGCGTTTGCACATGAGCACGGTTATCCGCTCATGGTGAAAGCACAAAGCGGTGGCGGCGGACGTGGGATGCGTACGGTGGCAAGCGATGCAGAACTCGACGAAGCGTTTGCGCGCGCCGCCTCAGAAGCCAAAGCTTCATTCGGACAGTCGCAGGTGTATGTCGAGAAGCTGGTGGAGAACGCGAAGCACATTGAGGTGCAGATCCTCGGAGATCGCTACGGGAATATCGTGCATTTGTATGAACGGGATTGTTCCATTCAACGGCGCCATCAAAAAATCGTGGAAGTCGCTCCGTCGATGTTGCCGGAAGCGTTGCGCCTGGAGATTTGTCATACGGCTCTGCGTTTGATGCAACGTGTAGGCTATGTGAACGCAGGAACCGTCGAGTTTTTGCTCGGCACGGACGGGCAGTTTTATTTTATTGAAGTGAATCCACGCATTCAGGTCGAACACACCGTGACCGAGCTCGTAACGGGTATTGACCTCGTGCAGTCGCAGATCCTCATCGCGCAGGGGGAACCGTTGTCGACGCCTGGGATCGGCTTGACCTCGAATCAAGACAGCGTGGTCGTGCGCGGCTATGCCATTCAGTGCCGCGTGACGACAGAAGATCCACAGAATCAGTTCATGCCGGATACGGGACGGATTACAGCATACCGGACAGGCGGCGGATTTGGGGTGCGGCTCGACGGTGGCAATGGGTTTAGTGGTGCGCGAATCTTGCCGTACTACGATTCACTGCTGGAGAAAGTCTCTGTCTTTGCACTCGCGTTTCCGTCTGCTGTCGGCAAAATGAGAAGGGCGCTGGCGGAGTTTCGCATTCGCGGTGTGAAAACGAACATACCCTTTCTCGAAAATGTCATTAATCATCCCGAGTTTCAAAATGGTCACTACACCGTTCGCATGATCGATACGCACCCAGAGCTTTTGGTGTTTCGTAAGCGATTGGATCGCGGAACGAAACTACTTACTTTTATTGCGAATACCACGGTCAATGGTGGGAACGGCATCAAACCTGGGCATAAAAAGCCGCCGGTTCGCCTACCCGCTATGCCCCCTTATGCGTATGGCTCGACTGCGCCTACAGGTACGCGAGATATCTTGCTCGCCCGGGGAGTCGACGGGCTGCTCGAGCACATTCGCAGTACACCACGGCTTTGGCTGACGGATACAACGATGCGAGACGCGCATCAATCCCTTTTTGCGACGCGCATGCGGTCGTATGACTTGGTACGCGTGGCGCAGAGCTTCTCTCGTGAGACGCCTGACCTTTTCTCGATGGAAGTCTGGGGTGGGGCGACTTATGACACAGCGATGCGCTTTTTGCGGGAAGATCCGTGGGAGAGACTAGCACTGCTTCGCGAAAAAATCCCCAATATTTTGCTACAGATGCTGGTGCGCGGTGCAAACGCTGTAGGCTATCGTAACTACCCGGATAACGTCGTGACCCGCTTCATCGATGAAGCGGCGCTGGCAGGCATCGATGTGTTTCGCATCTTTGATGCGCTCAATTGGGTGCCAAATATGCAACTGTCCATCGAGCGCGTTCGTCAAAGTGGGAAGATCGCAGAGGCCGCCATCTGCTACACAGGCGACATTCTCGATCCGGCGCGCACGAAGTTCTCGCTTGGCTACTACGTGAAGCTGGCGCAGGAGCTAGAGCGGGCAGGGGCACACATCATCGCGATCAAGGATATGGCTGGCTTGCTCAAACCTTTTGCCGCTTATGAGTTGGTTAAAGCGCTGAAGGAGCACGTGGGAACACCGATTCATCTGCATACGCACGATACAGCGGCCACAGGAGTGGCTGCCATCATGAAAGCTGCAGAAGCTGGTCTTGACATTGCGGACGTGGCGCAAAGTTCACTCTCTGGTTTTACCTCGCAACCGAGTGCGACGGCCGTCGCTGCCGCATTCGCCGGGATGACGCGCGACACGGGGATCAAGATCGATCGCTTGCAACCACTCTCTGTGTACTTTTCCGCGGTGCGCGAGATCTACGAACCGTTTGCCAGCGATAGTGGCGTGGGGACAGCGGATGTCTACGATCACGAGATGCCAGGTGGACAATACTCCAATTTGATGGCACAGGCTGAGTCTATGGGGCTCGGCGGACAGTTTGACGACGTGAAACGTGCGTATCGTGCTGTCAACGACCTACTCGGCGACATCGTCAAAGTGACTCCGTCGTCTAAAATGGTAGGTGATTTTGCACTGTTCATGGTACAAAATCACTTGCGTGCTGAAGATCTCCAGACGCGCGCGCAGGAGTTTGACTATCCGAGCTCCGTCGTCGACTATTTTGCAGGGATGATGGGCCAACCGTATGGCGGGTTTCCCGATTGGCTGCAAAAGGCTGTGTTAAAAGGACGCACAGCCATGACAGATCGGCCAGGCAGCTACTTGGAGCCTGTAGACTTTGACGTACTCGCGGATGACCTATCTGGTCAGCTACAGCGTACGCCAAGTTCACAAGAGCTGCTGTCGTACGCGCTGTATGGACCCGTTTTTCTGGATTTTGCAGCCTCCCAAAATGAATTTGGCACGCTATCCGTGTTAGACTCGCTCACCTTTTTCTACGGGTTGCGCCCCGGAGAAGAAGTCGCCGTCGAGATCGATCCCGGCAAGACGCTGATCATCAAGCTCATCTCCGTTTCAGCACCTCGCTTGGATGGAACGCGGCTTGTCTTTTTCGAGCTAAACGGTCAGCCGCGCGAAGTCGAGGTTACAGACTTGGCGCAAGCGGCCGTAGGGCAGCGAAAGCGTAAAGCCAGCTTAGCAGATGATCGTGAAGTAGGCGCCTCGATGTCTGGCACTGTAGTGTCAGTGATGGTGGAAGAAGGGGAACTGGTCACTCAAGGGCAGTTTCTAATGGTCACGGAAGCTATGAAAATGGAGATGCAAGTACAAGCGCCGCGCGCCGGTCGCGTCAAGGAGGTGGCCGTCCGAGTTGGAGACGTCATTCAGGCGGGCGACTTGCTGGCCGTGATCGAGTAAAAGAGCATGAAGGAGAGCCCCTGCACCAGTCCTCAAGGACGTGGTGGCAGGGGCTCTCCTTCATGCGGCACCTTTTGATTGTCTTTGCGATCCGTCAAAAACGGTCTCTGTCTACCTTGCGTACTGCTATAGCCTATATACTTGCGCCGTCAAACTGCTCTTCGGTGTCTTCTTCTTCAATCGCGTGTGTCGGAAGCGCGCTGGCGACACCCCAATAGTAGACGATGAGCGAGAAGACGATGACGATAATCTGGTCCCAGGGACCTGCAATTTTGCCGTTACCACCGAATGTACCGAAGAGGGACATTAGGAACATGCAGATGTAGTAGACGATCAACCAGATTGTCGAACGCAGTTGCTGCCCATATCCGATCTTGTCGCTCGGCATGGTTTTGAAGCCCATCAGAATCAGGTAGAGGACAAAGACCGAGACTTGCGCGATCGTCAAGTCTTCATCCACGCCCCAACCGGACCAGTAAATGACCAAGGAAGCGATGACGAAGGCGAGCGGTGCAATGACGGAGGCGCCCCCAAGACGGAACGGTCGATGCAGCGCTGGCGCCGTCTTGCGAAATGCGCCAAGCGAGACCGGCCCAATGATATATGTCATAACCGTGGCTGAAGACACAATGCCGACGAGTCCTTGCCACGTCGGGAAAGGCAGCGTCCAGAAGATGGCCAGAATAAAGGCCAGCCACAAGGCCGGGCGAGGCACGCCGTTACGTGGATGAATCCGCGTAAAGATTTTGAAAAGCGTTCCCGTCCGTGCCCAAGCGAAGATGACCCGCGACGTAGAGGAGAGGTAGATGTTCGCTGTACCGCTTGGCGACAAGACGGCATCTGCGAACAGCACCTGTGCAAACCAGCCGAGTCCCATCAACCCTGCGAGGTCAGCGAACGGCGCTGTATAAGAAAGTTTGGACCAACCGTGTGCTAGTGCGTCTGCCGGAACAGCGCCGATGAACACGATCTGTAACAAGATATAGAGCGCAGCGCCGATCGAGAGTGCCATTAAAATGGCGAGTGGTACGGTGCGCTGCGGGTTCTTGGCTTCACCTGCAAAATCGACTGCTTGCCGAAAACCGAGGAAGGAGAAAATGATACCCGAGGTCGCTACAGCCTGCTCGATTCCGGTAAAGTGACCAGGTGCAAACCCGTGGGAAGAGAAGTTGCCGACGTGAAAATCGGTGAAGAAGATAATGACCGTCAGCGTAGGAACCACAAATTTCAACGCCGTAATCACGGAGTTCACTTTGCCAAATACATTGACACTCCAATAGTTCACCAGAAAGAAAATGACGAGCAGTGCAAATTGTACGAACCATCCGAGTACGGACGGCATCGTGCCTGTCGACTGTCCGAGCGCGGGAATCCACTGTGCCTGCAGATACTGGCGCATACCCTCGGCTTCTACTCCGGCGACGCTCGAGTAGGCAATGAGAGCCGCAAAACCCATCATGTATCCGACTAGCGGACCATGCGAGTACTGCGGGTAACGGATGATCCCGCCCGCTCGCGGCAGCGCACTTCCGAGCTCCGCGTAGACAAGACCGATGAGGCCTACGGCGATCGCACCGATCACCCAAGCGATCCAAGCAGATGGACCTGCATCGACGGCAGCTCCTTGTGCCCCGAAGAGCCAGCCGGAACCGATAATGGCGCCGAGCCCTAGGAACGTCAAGTCCCACAGGCCGAGTTCGCGTTTAAGCTTGCCTTGTTGCATATCGTCTCCCCTTTCTATCCTTCTAACAGACTCGCAGTGCAAGGCTTGAGGTGCCTTGCGTCAATGGTCGAGTCTGTTCTAGTATATTCGCGCAAATAGTTCGAATTCCTGCAATCATTTCGTTTAATTTACATCGTTTTTGCATTGACTTTCTAGGGATGTGTAATTTCTCTGAGACAGATTCGACAGTCCTGCTAGTTTCCGTTATACTGACCCTGAAAGGTGCGCTTGTTTGCGCATAACAGGGAATGCGGGTGAGAATCCCGAGCGGTCGCGCCACTGTGTGGGCGTTGTTCACTTTAGATGCCACTCCGATCAGGAGGAAGGTGAAGTGGATGCGCAAGCCCAAGCCAGGAGACCTACCTTTCGAACGATCACCAGGAAACCTTCGCGGAAAAGGTACGGTGTAGCGAACAACGCTTTCGACGAAGATCGTCGCGCGTTACATTCATCTGGCTATCCAGGTGGTTATCGTTCCTCCCGAGGTCTCCTGAGTCTATGAATTACGGGAGGTTTATTTTTATGTCTTCATTAAGCAAGCGCTGGACCAGTCGTGTCGGTGCCATTGCGCTGGCCACACTGCTGCTTGGCTCAGGACTCGGCGCTGTACACGCGCCTTTAGCCGATGCCGCATCTCACGCATCCGCACACACAAAAATCGCAGCCCGCACCAAGGGTCTGTATCCGATGACCGTGAAAGACGATCTCGGACGCACGGTTGTCATCAAGGAAAAGCCAGTGCACATCGTGTCTTTGACACTCGGCACGGACGAGGTATTGACAGCGCTGTTGCCGCCTTCAGACATTGCTGGCATCGACTACTTTTCCACAGACCCCACTTATTCCCACATCGCCGGTCTTGTCCGCAAGGACCACCTGAAGATCATGGGTAGCGCAACGGGTTCCATCAATGCGGAGCAAATTATCGCAGCTCACCCGGACCTCGTGCTCGTCGCCGACTACACGAATCAAAACGTCGTTCGTCAGCTGATGCATGTAGGCATACCGGTGTATGAATTTACCACCTTCAACTCGTTTGCCAACATTGAGTCTCATATCATTACGTTGGGCAAGATCGTGGATCAGCCGAGCAAAGCAGAGGCGCTCGTCGCACATATCCAGGCTCGGCTCGCAGCGCTCAAAGCCTCACAACCGAAGAAAAAGCTTACCGTTTTGTACTATACATGGGGTGACGTGGCAGGCGCCAATACGACCGGTAACGACGTCATCCTCGCGGCCGGCGGCATCAACGCTGCCGCGAAGATGAATGGCTGGGCGACAGTATCGGCCGAGGAAGTTGTCAAGTTGAATCCTGACGTCGTCGTCATACCGGATGATTCAGGGGCGAAAGACGCCGAGCTGAAGTCCTTCTTGAGTAATCCAGCGTTCAAGAATCTGAAGGCTGTCAAGGCTCATCACGTCTACACAGCGCCAGATGCCAATCTATCCGATGTGGCGCAGTACTTTCCCATGGGCGTTCAAGATGTGCAGCAGATGCTTGATCGTGCACTGGGTCTGAAGTGAGAACGCTGAGAGAACGAGGAAGCCACCGTGCGCGAGCATGGTGGCTTCCAGTATTAGCGGTGCTACTGGCGGTCGCCTTGCTGTTTGGCATCGCGATTGGTCCCGTGCAGTTGACGCTTTGGCAAGTGGCGCGCGCGATGCTCCATCCGAATGGATCGAGTACAGCAGACATTATCGTCGGTGCGATCCGTGAACCGCGCATGTTGTGCGCCGCGGTAGTCGGTGCGGCACTTTCCGTATCAGGTGCTGTCGTGCAGGCGATTTTCAAGAACCCTATGGCTGATCCGGGAATCATTGGCGTGTCTGCCGGCGGGGCGCTTGGCGCTGTCTTTGCGCTAGCGATGTCATGGACGGTCTGGTCTCCTTTTTTGTTGCCGCTCGCGGCCTTTATCACTGCTACTGCCGCCGTGTTTTTGGTCTATGGGCTGGCGACCAGACGAGGCAAGACGTCGCTCATCGGCGTGCTGCTAGCGGGCATGGTAGTGAGTTCGATGCTCAGTGCAGGTTTATCGCTGATTCTGATTTTTGCCAATAACGATGAGTTGCGCGGCATCGTCTTTTGGTTGATGGGCGGTTTTTCAGGTGATAGTTGGACGCAGGTGTGGTTGGTGGCGATTCCTGTTGCCATCGGATTGACGATCACACTTTTTCTGTCTCGCGAGCTTGATTTGTTGCAGACCGGGGAAGATAACGCGCATTCTAGCGGTGTGCGCGTAGAGTTGATCAAGCGCCTCCTGATCGCCCTGACTGCGCTGATGACAGGTGCGGCGGTCGCGATTAGTGGTGTCATCGCGTTTGTGGGGCTGATCGTGCCGCACATCGTGCGACGCCTGGTGGGGCCGCGTCATGCACTCGTGCTGCCTGCCAGTGCGCTGTTTGGCGCTGCCTTACTTGTGGCAGCAGAAACCCTGGCGCGGTCTGCCATTCCGACGATGGAGATTAATGTCGGGATTGTCACATCGTTTATCGGAGGTCCGTTCTTTCTATATTTGTTACTGCGAACGGAGCGCATGCGCAGCAGTTGATCGTCTCACAAAGGAGGAAGGGCTGTGCCGGAAGCGACCTCTGCGCTCCTTGAAGTGCGAGACATCAGTGTGTCTGCGATCCTACACCACATGCACCTGACGATTGGACCAGGTGAGATCGTCGCGTTGATCGGGCCAAACGGGGCAGGCAAAAGCACATTTTTACGCGCCTGTGCGCATGTGACTCCGATTAAAAGCGGGGAGGTCCTGCTGTGCGGACGGCCGCTGGCGTCGTACCGAGCGCGGGCACGAGCGCGATTGCTCGGGTTTCTCCCACAGCAGACGAGCATCGAGGTACCCTACTCTGTGCGCGATGTCGTGGAACTCGGGGCGTATGCGCGCAAAGGCGGTCTGTCTCCCTCGCAGACAGACGATATTCTCGAGCACGTCGGTTTGCAGGCGTTTGCGTCGCGTGATGTACGCACTTTGTCAGGGGGCGAACGACAACGCGCTTTGATTGGTAAAGTGTTGGCGCAAGATGCCCGACTGTTACTTCTGGATGAACCCGTCTCCGGGTTGGATGTATCTTATCAGTGGGATATCATGCAGATTTGTAAAGGCTTTGTGACAGACGGACAACGCAGTGTGCTCATCACGCTCCACGATCTCGAATTGGTACTTCAATATGCAGACCGGGCCGTTCTGCTACATCAAGGGCGCATCTTGATGGAAGGAGCACCTGAGGTTGTGCTGACTGGCCCGGCATTGCAAGAGGCTTTCGGCGTACAAGGCAACGTGTTTGCTGATCCAGTCACAGGGATCAAACGTTTGTCCTTGACCCGGACGGCGCCGTCTGTGAGGTAAGGGAGGGACATGCATGCCTATTCACTTGGTTCTCGGTGGTGCGCGTAGTGGGAAAACCCGCTTTGCAGAAGAAGGTGCGCTGATGCAGGCGAACCAGTTGACGCTGCCTGCCTGCTATGTCGCGACGGGTGTGCGGACGGATGAGGAAATGGAGCAACGCATCGAAACGCACCAGGCGACGCGTTCGCAGCTGTTTGAGACTGTTGAACGCCCACGCGGTTTGGCACAGTGGCTGACAGACGGCGCCACACAAGAGCCTGCGGTACTGCTCATTGACTGTCTCGCGACGTATCTCGGGACCTTACTGTTCGATGCGGGCGAAACACTTTCACAGTCCCTGCTGCTTGCGCAAGGTGTGAAGTTGCTAGAAGCGTTTGCAGCTTATCCGTACCCGCTGTGGGTGGTATCCAATGAGGTGGGCATGGGGATCGTGCCAGCTTACGCGAGCACGCGACTCTATCGCGATGTATTAGGACGGCTAAATAGCGAATTGGCGCAAGTCGCGCACGATGTCACGTTCCTGGTGGCCGGTCTACCGATGCCGCTCAAAAGACGTGGCAGGGTGTGCGCGCCTGCAGTTGAGGAGTGAAGCGCGAGTGGGGCGTCTTGCTTACAGATCGTTTGTCACAGCGCTACAATTTCTCACGCGTATCCCGACGCCTGATATAGGCGCGCCAACGCCTGAAGAGGTGCAACATAGTCGCTCTTTTTATCCGCTCGTCGGCGTGATGATCGGTGTGCTGTTGGCAGGGGTAAGCCTGATTTCGCATGTACTGATTGCACAAACGCTGATGGATGCAGTGATCGTTGTGGCGGCCGATGCCTGGTGGACTGGCGGCCTGCATCTAGACGGGCTGATGGACAGTGCGGACGGGCTGTTGTCCTATCGATCCCGTGAGCGCATGCTTGAGATTATGCGCGACTCTCGCGTCGGTGCGATGGGTGTGCTCGCGGTCATGTTCACCATATTGCTACGCGTGGCGGCACTATCTTCACTGACTCCGGTGGCCATGGCCGAGGCAGTTTTTCTCGGTGCGCTCTATGCGCGCAGTCTATTGCTTCTGCTCCTGCGCTTTACCGGATCGGCACGCACTGCTGGGCGAGGGCATGAGGTAGCGCAGGGAATCAGCGCACAAGGCGGCATCATCGCTACAGTCTGTTCACTGGCGGTCGCTTATTGGGTGTTTGGCGGTGGAGGACTTATCGCGTGTGCTGTCGCGGGTCTTTGCGTCAGTTACTTTGCGACCGTTTGCAAACGCAGACTCGGTGGCATGACCGGGGATACCTATGGAGCTTCCATCGAACTGACACAACTGATCACGACGCTTGTGCTTGCCGCGAGGGGGATCGCAGGATGAGCTCATGGCTGCTGGTGCGTCATGCCGAGACGGAGGCCAATCTTCTGCGGCGCTATCAGGGCTGGACCGATAGCGCCTTGACAGCGGAAGGTCATGCTCAAGAAGCGCGCGTCCTTGCGCGACTGTCGAGTATACCGGTACAGGCTGTGTACAGCTCGGATCTGCCGCGCGCCCGTCGTTTGGCAGAGTCCATTGCGGCAGTCCACCACTTGCGCGTGCAGTTGGATGCTCGCCTTCGTGAAATGCACTTTGGTCGATTTGAAAGGTTGTCTTATGCGCAGATTATGGCGATCGATCCCGCAACTGCGTCCGAGTGGTATGAGCAGATGTGGGACCGGCGACCGCCTGGTGGTGAGTCTGCCAAAGAGGTGTTTGTAAGAATGCAGGCTTGTATGAGTGCCATTGGTCAGGCGACCGCCGGGAGTCGGGGTTCTGTGGTGGTGGTCAGTCACGGAGGACCGCTACGGATGTGGTTGGCGTGGACACGCTGTGCTGATGCCCGGCAATGGTCCCGGATTCAGTTTGCTCGAGGTGAGATTGTGCCTGTGCAAAGGTCAGCGGATACTGGTTGAAGGCTCGGGCGATAGGGAAAGGGTGACGACGATGGATGGGACAAACAGTGCCATGCAAGTAGTCAATGACGCAGCCGAACGTATTATGCGGCCGTGCGAAAAGTCGCGTGCACAAGCGGCGGCGCGTCTCGATCAGTTGACCAAGCCGAAAGGCAGCCTTGGCGAACTTGAGGCGGCCTTGGTGGCGGCGGCAGGCATGCAGCGTTTAGCGATCCCGCGTTTTGATATGGCGCACGTCGTCATCATGGCCGGGGATCACGGTGTGACAGCGCAAGGGATCTCCGCTTATCCAAGCGAAGTCACGGCGCAAATGGTGCAGAATTTTCTACAGGGCGGAGCGGCTGTCAGTGCGCTTTGCAGGCAAGTGGGGGCTACCGTTCACGTCGTGGATATCGGGGTCAAAACAGCCTTGTCTCATCCGTTATTGCTGGCGCGAAACGTACGCCGAGGCACGCGTGATTTTGCCCGTGAAGAGGCTTTGACGACGGCGGAAGTCTGGCAAGCCCTGGCCGTCGGTGTACAGCTCGGTGAATCGCTAGGCGCAGGCGGCGGACGGGTTCTGGCACTGGGCGAAATGGGCATCGGCAACACGACGAGCAGCGCGGCCTTGCTCGCTGCCATGACAGGTGAGCCTGTGGCAGCGTTGACAGGTTACGGCACGGGAGTCGACGAAGCGCAGCGCTTGCACAAAGTGGCGGTCATCGAATCCGCTTTGCGCCTCCATCGCCCGGACCCGCGCAATCCCCTGGATTTACTGCGAAAGATAGGCGGTCTCGAGATTGCGGGACTCGCTGGGCTTGCGATCGGCGGCGCAGCGCAGCACTGCGTAATCCTCGCCGATGGGCTGATCAGCACGGTCGCTATCCTGATCGCCGAACTGCTTGAACCACGCGTCAAACAGTACGTGATCGCCGGGCATCAGTCCGCGGAACCAGGGCATCCGATTTCCTTGGCGCGCCTCGGCGTACGACCGCTTCTGGGACTCGGGCTGCGCCTCGGCGAGGCGTCCGGTGCGGTGCTTGCCTTATCGGTCTTGCAAGGAGCGCAGCGAGCACTGCGCGAAATGGCTACTTTTGCGCAAGCTGACGTGGCGCAAGCCTTGCGAGAGGACGGCCGCGACCAGTCAACGGAGTCGCTAGGAAGCGCGGAGTTGCCTGCGCCGGACGAGCCAGAAGTGACAAGCATTCAGCCGCAGGACTTGGCCACGCCGGAACGAATCCTAGCCGATGCAGAGCCGGGAATGCGCTATAGCGCTGAGCATCTCGAATTTACAGCCGACGAGCGAGACGCTGTCTACAAGGCGATCTACTTGCGGCGAGACATTCGAAGTTTCAAGTCCGATCCGCTGCCTGAAGACGCGATTCGCCGCATCTTGCAAGCTGGGCATCACGGACCATCGGTCGGTTTTATGCAGCCGTGGAACTTTATTCTCATTCGCGACGACGCGCGCAAATTGGCGTTGCGAGCGGTAGTGGAACGGGAACGGCAGGCAGCTGCCATCCATTTTGAAGACGAGCGGCAAAGCCGTTATCTCGCGCTGAAAGTAGAAGGTTTGCGTGAGGCGCCGATCACCATTTGCGTGACGAGTGATCCTACGCGCGGTGGTAAGCATGTTCTCGGGCGCAACTCGATACCAGAGACAGACTTGTTCTCTGTATCTTGTGCCATTGAGAACATGTGGTTGGCGGCGCGTGCGGAAAATATCGCACTCGGTTGGGTGAGCATCTACAAGAAAGGGGATATCCGTGCGCTTTTGTCTATCCCTCATCACGTGGAGCCGGTAGGGTTACTCAGTCTCGGATACACGGAGCAGTGGCCACAACGTCCCCTGCTGCAGACAGCCGGGTGGCGGGATCGCTTACCGTTTACCGAGGTCTTGTATTATGAGGACTGGGGGGTAACGTCAGACCACGTCTCAGGATAACAAGGCAAACGCCCGTCCCATAAGACTTCCGAAGTGCGCTGCGAGCCTGCCAATGCAGGCTCTTGTTGCATGAGGGCGAAGGAACTCGTGGGCAACGGGCCGAGCTGGTGTTTTTCTTGCAGGCGCAACAGGTGTGAGGACATGCTGTTCGGGTCGGCTGACAAGTTGTGCCCATGGTCGCTCACCATATACAGTACACTGGCTTGCGGGATCCGGCGCAAAGGTGCAATCGCTCCTGCACGCAGGAAAAAGTCCCAGTCCCAGTAATGGTAGACTGCCTCATCAAAAAGGCCGAGGCGATCGTGCCACGATCGCGCATAAGCAATGCCTGAAGGAATAATCGTGTTCCACTTGCGAAGCAGTGTCGGGTCGTAGGCATAGGCAAAGAGCCTTCGCTTCAGTGGCTCGCGGCAATGGCCAGTCATGCGGTAGGTGACGATTTCCGCATCTGTGTAAATCACTTGGGAAGGTGTCTGCGAGACTGCGCCTACCACGTCTCG
>JAPNUP010000113.1 GCA_026627345.1 Bacillota bacterium
CTCTCCCGTTACAAGGACGCACACCCAGATCTCGCACGCGCATTTACTGACGCCATGGAAGGTATCCTTCCCGCCGACTGGGACGCAGATCTCCCACTATTCGAGGACGGCGCAGAGGGGCAAGCCACCCGCCAAAGTTCGGGAGCAGCGTTGAACGCTTTGGCGAAACGCATCCCTACCCTGTTTGGCGGCTCGGCCGACTTGGCTGGTTCTAATGAGACGACTGTCAAAGGTGCCGAAATGTTTCAGTCACCCGATTACAGTGGCCGGAATATCTGGTTCGGCGTGCGCGAACACGCGATGGGCGCTATTTTAAACGGCATGGCAGTGCACGGCGGCCTGCGCGTGTACGGCGGAACCTTCATGGTGTTTTCCGATTATCTGCGTCCGGCCATTCGCCTTGCGTCGCTCATGCATCTCCCTGTCACCTATGTGTTTACGCACGACAGCATCGGCGTTGGCGAAGACGGTCCGACACACCAACCTGTAGAGCAGATGGCAGCCCTTCGCGTGATCCCTAACTTGGTCGCCATCCGTCCAGCGGATGCCAATGAGACCATTGCTGCCTGGCGTTATTCACTCGGTCATCGCGACCATCCTGTTGCGCTGGCACTCACGCGCCAGAAGTTGCCGATTCTCCCGAAGACCAAGGAACTCGCCAAAGAAGGCGTGGAACGCGGCGGCTATATCCTCGCCAAAGAATCCGGGCAACAAGCTGATCTGATCCTCATCGCAAGCGGTTCAGAAGTCAGTCTGGCTATGGAAGCGAAGGCGAAACTCGACGCAGAAGGCATCGACACGCGCGTCGTCAGTATGCCTTCCTTCGCCTTGTTCGAAGCACAACCTGCTACCTATCGTCAGGAGGTCTTGCCGCCGCGCGTGCACGCTCGCGTCGGGATCGAGATGCTACATCCTTTTGGCTGGGATCGCTACATCGGCGATGCTGGTCGCATGATTGCGATCGATCACTTTGGCGCTTCCGCGCCCGCAGGGACTTTGATGAAAGAATTCGGTTTTACAGTAGAAGCCATTGTGGCGGCAGCGCACGCGAGCCGGGCACACGCCGCAGAACTTTTCGGGGGGAAATAAGCGATGACAACATTACACGAGCTTCATCAACAGGGCCAGAGCCCTTGGCTGGACTACATCCGCAAAGACTTGATCGACAACGGCGAATTGCAGACCTGGATCGATAAAGGGGTGCGCGGCGTCACTTCAAATCCGACACTCTTTGAACAAGCGATCGCCAAAAGCGATCTGTACAATGCCGACATCGCTCGCCTAGCTGCCCAGGGCAAATCGACGGTGGAGATCTATGACACGCTGTCGATCGACGATATCACCCGCGCCGCTGATGTACTGCGCGCAGTGTACGACGCCTCTGAAGGCGCCGATGGCTTTGTCAGCCTCGAAGTATCACCGGAGCTGTGCGACGATCACGAGCAGACCGTGGCAGAAGGACGTCGGCTCTGGAAAGCCGTGAATCGACCCAATTTGATGATTAAGGTCCCCGCTACCCCGGAGGGGTTGCTGGCCATCCGGCAGCTCATCGCAGATGGCATTAATGTGAACGTCACGTTGATGTTCACATTGTCGGATTTCCGCGATGTGGCCGACGCCTATATGAGCGGGCTTGAAGATCGCGCAGCCGCTGGCAAGGACCTCTCGACTGTCTCGTCAGTTGCAAGCCTCTTTGTCAGCCGCGTCGACAGCGCCGTAGAGGCGGTCTTACCGGCTGCCATGAAGAGTGATCTGTTTGGCAAGGTTGCCATCGCTAACGTGAGATGTATCTACCGAGATTTCTTTGAAGTCTTCGGGAGTGCGCGCTTCACGGCCCTCAAGGGCAAGGGAGCTCGTGTCCAACGGCCCCTATTTGCTTCCACCGGTGTCAAAAGCCCAGCTTTGCCGGATGTCCTTTATGTAGAAACCCTGATCGGCCCGGATACGGTCAATACGATGCCGCCACAAACACTGACCGCTTTCCTCGATCATGGCAGTGTACAGCGCACCGCTGATTCGCATCAGGAATCTGACGACCGTGTGCTGGCGCTTTGTGCACAAAACGGGATTGACGTCGCCGCGATCGGAGCAGAACTGAAGCACAAAGGCCTCAAATCATTCGCGGACTCTTTTGCATCCTTGATGCAGACGATCGATACGCAACGAGCACAGGCGTTATCCACCAAAGCGTAGAGATCACTATTGGTTGGCTGCAAGTACATGAGGTCATGCCCTCCGGGACCTGGGTGCCGCTGGAGGGCTATGCCCATAGATGAGACCGTGCAGGCATCGCGATGACACTGGCATAGAGAACACATATAATAACTCAACTAAATGTTTCCTTGAGGAAAAGCAACGAAAGGAGGTACTGCTATGAGTATGACGCAACACAAAGGCCTTCTCGGTCGGACACTGACAGAGAGTTGGCGACGTGAGATGCAAGCGGCAAGGCTCTACGAACAAGCCGCGAAGATGGAGACTGACCCTAAGCGCCGTTCTTTGCTCAAGCAACTCGCTGCGGTCGAACAAACACACGCAGAATTATGGGCCGCCAAAATGATTCAAGCGGGTGCTCAAGCGTCCCTTCCTGATCATTTGGAAACCGCCAACGAGGATAATCTGAGCAATGAACAGTTGCTACAGCGACTAGATGAGCTCGAACAAAGCAATGCGGCCTGGTACTCGTCCTTGCGCCATGTCCTCGACGATAGCGAGATGCTGGGCATCATCGATCGCATCGATGAAGAAGAAGCCAATCACGACAGTACCGTTCGCGCACTCTTCGCTGCTCCAACTCATCACATCACCGAAAACCTTACGAGAATGCTCAGCGTCGAGCGCTGGCACAAACGTGAAAGCGCTGGTTGGTTGGGCGACGCGATCTATGGCGTCAACGACGGACTCGGCGCGATCTTCGGGATCATCGCAGGTGTCGCCGGATACACCGCTAACTCGCATACGGTCCTTGTCAGTGGCTTCTTCGGTGCTGTAGCCAGTACGTTGTCCATGGGTGTCGGTGCTTGGCTGTCGACGCGGTCGAAAAATGAGCTGGCTCACAGCGAGCAAGAGCATGAGCGACGCGAGATCCTCGAACAACCAGAACTGGAGAAAGAAGAACTGAACCTGCTCTATCAGCTGAAAGGCTTTACGCAAAATGAAGCGACGGAAATCTCTGAACGGTTGGCGGGAGAGCCCGAACAGTTCCTTAAAGCCATGAGCCAAGAGGAACTCGGCATACACGAAGACAACGCAGGCAACCCTTGGTCGTCGGCTGGCATCGGGAGCCTCTCTACCTTTATTGGAGGTGTCTTGCCGCTCATCCCCTTCTTCTTCATGGCAGGGACAGCAGCCATTATTGCCGCTGCGCTGGTGAGCATCGTCGCTCACTTTGCTGTAGGCGCCGCGAAATCGATCGTTACGGTGCGGACTTGGTGGTCTAGCGGCCTTGAAATGACAGCCGCGGGTATCATCGTGGGTATCGTGTCGTATGGCATCGGTTTATTGGGAACACTTCTGATACACGTGTAAAGACCCTAGCCAATCATTGTGGAGAGAGGGCGAGCTGCGAGCATGCGCGTCCTCTCTTCTTCCTTCTCTTTTTATAATCGTAACTATTACACTTTACAAACCATCGATAACTTGCTATGATCTAAAACGTAGTCATTACATTTAACATTTCAGATATTTGCCAATCATGCTGGTCACTTGAAAGGATGAACAAGGAGATATGAAACCAAGACGCAAGTGGAAGACTGGCACGCTCGTTACCGTTATCGCGCTGGCCATTGCTGGAGTCGGTGTCTGGGCCACGTCGCACGATCGACAGGTGTCACAGGAGGCGAATGACGGTCAAGGCCCGATCATTCAGGCGGTAGGCGCTGAGAATGAATACGCCAACGTGATCAGTCAGATCGGTGGAAAGTACGTGTCCGTCACAGGTATTATGGATAACCCAAACACAGATCCTCACGTGTATGAAGCCTCCACTACAGATGCGCGCTACATAGCAGGTGCACAGTTAGTGGTGGAAAACGGTGTAGGCTATGATGGTTTCATCCAAAAGCTCGAAGCGGCTTCTCCAAACAATGCCCGGCTGAATATTAACGTCGGCTCGGCTCTCGGTTACCCGGCTGATCTCATGAACCCCCATCTGTGGTTCAAGCCTACGACCATGTCTCGCGTCGCCGCGCTGATTGCCAGTGATCTCTCCAAGCTCGACCCGGCGCACCGCGCCTATTTTCAGCACCGGTTGACTGCGTTTGACCATTCGTTACAACCTTGGTATACAGCGATCGCGCAAGTGAAGAGAATGTACCATGGCGCGCCTGTTGCCGTGACGGAGCCCGTGTTTGATTATGTGCTGCAAGCGTGTGGCCTTAACATCAAGACTCCCTGGTCTTTTCAAGCGTCGGTCATGAATGGTACAGACCCCTCTCCTCAAGACGTGCAGATCGAGGAGAATCTGTTCAAGAAGCACTTGGTCAAAGTCTTCGCTTACAACGAGCAGACGCCTGATTCGCAGACCGTGATGCTCCTGTCGATCGCGAAAAAATACCACATTCCAACAATTGGGGTATATGAAACCATGCCCTATGGGCACACCTATCAAACGTGGATGCTGGATGAAGTGCACATCTTGCGCCTGGCGCTGAGCCAAGGCGTATCGACGGAGACGATTTCCTAATGACAAGCCAAACCTTTTCCACTTCCCCGGTGCTCACTGTGTCACACGTGGGGATGAAGTTTTTGAACCGCAGTGTACTTGAAGATATCGAGTTGACGATCGGGGCCGGTGAATTTATCGGCCTGATCGGTCCGAACGGAGCGGGTAAATCAACACTCTTGAGAATCTTACTGGGCCTCCAAAAACCGACCCGCGGCACGGTTGAGATATTAGGCAGTCCTGTGCGGCGAGGCAACCGGTATATCGGCTACGTGCCCCAAAAAATTCACTTGGATCCGGCGACGCCGCTTTCCGGTCGCGACTTGGCAGGGCTAGGACTCGACGGCCACCGCTACGGCATCGCCTTTTTTAACCGCAAACGCCACGCGCAAATCGACGAGGCATTAGAGATGGTCGATGCACGCCATTTGGCAGATGCGCCTGTCGGTCGACTCTCAGGCGGCGAACAGCAACGCTTGCTGATTGCGCAGGCACTTTTGACCCATCCGCAGATTTTGCTGCTCGATGAACCGTTATCGAATCTCGATATCAAAAGCGCGCGTGAAGTGGTCCGTCTTGTCGCGCGCATTCAAAGAGAGCATGGCGTTACGGTAATCCTTGTCGCTCACGATATGAATCCGCTTATCGATGTGATGGACCGCATCATTTACTTGGCCCAAGGCCGAGCAGCCATCGGACCTGTGGACGTAGTCGTGCAGTCGGATGTGCTCAGTACCTTGTACGGATATCCGGTGGAAGTCATCCGCACCCGCAATCGCATTCTGGTGGTCGGAGGCCAGGATTCCGGCATCGAAGACTTCAGCGTCACTGGCGGCGAACACTGCCACGGTACAGAGGTGTTGTCAACATGAACCGCATCTTGAGCTTTGTCTTTGCACCTGGCTTTTTCAGCAATGAGCAGGTGGTCAACGCCTTATGGCTCGGTGGAGTCATTGCCGTAGTCGCAGGGGCAGTCGGCGTGTTTACTGTGCTGCGCGGACAATCCTTCGCAGGTCACGCGATGTCTGATATGGGCGCCGCCGGGGCAGCTGGCTCTTTGCTTGCAGGCGGAACTGCAGTGACCGGCTTCTTGTCCTTTAGTGTCATCGCAGGCGCGCTGGTAGATCTGCTCGGCGTGCGGCCGCGCGACCGCGACGTCGCGACCGGCCTTGTGTTGACTGCAGTGCTCGGCCTCGGCTCGCTTTTCCTGTTTTTTGACACACGCGTTGTCGGGGCTCCGGAGATGATTCTCTTCGGCTCCATTTTTGATAGCGAGCCATCATTGACGCCGATACTGTCCGGTCTCGCGCTACTGATGTTAGTCCTGATGCTGATTCTCTATCGTCCGCTCGTGTTCTCCTCGCTCAGTGCCGAAACGGCTGGTGCACGCGGCGTTCCAGTTCGGCTGATCGGCTTCATCTATATGTTGCTGTTAGCTGTCTCTGTGGGCGAAACGGCACTGATCGTCGGTTCTCTTCTCAGTACGGCGCTGTTGATCGGCCCGGCTTCCACAGCTTTACGCCTGACTTCTCGAATCGGCCGCGCGATACCGCTCGCCGCTTTGATTGGCCTACTGTGCACGTGGCTAGGCATTTTGCTCGCGTATGACAGCTACTACTGGCCACCGGCAGGACGGGGATGGCCAGTGAGTTTCTTCATCACTGGGCTCGTGCTGGCGCTCTACCTGGCATCACGGATGTGGCCCCAAGGGGCGCCTACGCGTGCCCTCGCGGATTGAGAAAGGAGATCCTACAACGATGTCTTCATCTGCAACCGGGTGGATCAATTGGCTGGTCAGCCCAGGCATCTTCACCTATAGCTTTATGCAAAATGCGTGGTTAAGCGGCACCATTATCGCCATCGTGTGTGGTGTCGCAGGGTTTTTCACGATGCTCCGCGGCTCTGCTTTCGCCGCTCATGCGCTGCCCAAGATTGGCTTTGCAGGTGCGGCTGGCGCAGTCTGGCTGAGTGTCAATCCGCTGTGGGGGCTTAGTGTCTTTGCCGTCGGCGGGGCGCTTGGCATCGGGTGGCTAGGCAAAGGGGCACGCCGCGACGTCATCATCGGCCTGATTCTCGCTTTTGGTCTCGGTACAGGAGCGCTTTTCCTGTCATTCAACAATGAGTATGCGGCAGGTGCCATCGCCCTTCTCTTCGGTCAAATCGTCGGCGTGAGCACAGGAGAAGTCATCGATACTGCAGTTCTCGCCGCACTCTGTCTGGCGCTGTTAGTAGTTTTGTACCGTCCCCTTCTCTTTGCCTCCGTGGCACCAGATAACGCAGAAGCGCGCGGTGTATCTTTACGCTCTATCGATATATGGTTTCTTGTGGTCATCGGCATTGCCACCGCTGTCACAGTGCCGATCGTAGGCGCTTTACTCTCCTTTAGCCTGCTGGTAGGTCCAGCGGCCGCAGCGAGCTATCTGACTCATCGGCCTTCTCACGCGATGATGCTGTCTGTCGCCATCGCGCTGTTATCCCTTTGGATCGGTGTAGCACTCGCCTACGATACAGGTTGGCCTGTGGGCTTTTTTGTGGCCACGCTGGTAGTGATCGCTTACGCTGTAGCGCGCATCACCGCACAGTGGCGTGTAAGCCGTTTATCGCGAGTCGCTCCCGCTGAATGATATGTTAAAGGGGCTACCTTGACGGTAGCCCCTTCTCTTTTCGACAAGCAAGGTCGAGCGTTCTATTACGCCGCGCGAACGGTCGAAGCTGTCCCTTGCCGGCGCCCACGTGTAGCGACCATATAGATCACAGAGGCAACCACAAAGCTCACATAGTAAGAGAGATCACCGAGTTGCGGATACTTAGCAGCGATAAAGCCTGTCATCAGCTCTTGATTGAAAAACGGCATAGACACGACAAACCCGATGATGAGCGCGTAGAACCCTGCTCTCACTTTCCCACTGTTCTCATAGAAATCAGAGACGTCCACAGAGTGGCGGCGGAACAAGAAGTAATCGGTCACGACGATAGCCAACCACGGACTGACCCAATAAGACAGTACATACAGGAAGTTGCTGTAGTTGTTATAGTAGCCGGACCGTCCACCGATGTAAGAGAGGATACCACCCAAGATCCCGATAAAAAGAGCAGCTACCCAGCGTTTTGGGGTCAACGCGCGAATCCACTTGACATCCATCGACAGCAGTGACAACGAACCCGAGTAGATATTTAACACGTTGGCAGTGACCGTCCCTAGCATAATCCCCAGCATCGTGATGACGCCGAGCGCATGCGGTAAAATCCCAGAGATCAGGTCAGTAGGCACCACGACACTCTTCACGGTAGCAAGACCTGCACCGAGCAGTTCGAGCCACACGCTGGGAATCACATTGCCCCAGAAAGCGGCCGCAAATGTCTTCCAGAACGAAGAATTAGCCGGCAAATAACGACTATAGTCGGAACTGAACGTCATCCACCCCATCATGTAAGACAAGACAACGCCGATCGACAGGATAAACGCACCACTAGTGCCCATCGCACCTTGTGCCTTGACGTTTTCTGCGATGTTGAAGTGAATGTGGCCCCAAGCATATACGGTGAGCAAGATAAAGATGACGGCGAGGATAAGTGCAGACGCCTTTTCCACCCAGTGAATCAGATTATGTCCATAGACACTAACGATGGCTTGAATCACTACCATGATAATCAGGTCGGGCAAGAAACCGATCGGTAACAACCATTGTAAAGCATACACCCCGAGTACTGTATTTACTGCATACCAGCCTACGCCAGCGATGAAATTGGCGATTGCCGGCAAGAAATTGCCCAAGAAACCAAAGGCGCTGCGAGACTGAATCAGTTGGGGCACGCCCCAGCGATACCCAAACGTCGTGAGAAAGGCGATGGCGCCAGCACCCACGATATTGCCTATCAGTACAGCGATCGCCGCCTGCCACATATTCAAACCAAAAAACAGCACCGGCAGCACGCCTACAGTCAGGGTTGCAAATTCAAGGTTGGCCGAAAACCACAGAGTAAAGACGTTTCGCGGACGCCCATGTCTCTCATGTGTAGAGATGGGGTCGATACCGTGCGGCTCAACATGAAGAACCTCTTCTCCGTAAAACTCAGTCGACTGCAGTTCCATCGTGATCCTCCCGAGGATATCTTTTTTGTGAAGTGTACGCCTCTATTGTACTTGAGAATCTTCGTTCGTCAAGCCAAAATACGAACAGATTATCAAAAAGTCTATCCATTGTTCGTATTAATGCCAATGGGCATATGCATCGGTATTGATGGCTAAATGACAACGGTCTGCCGCCCTATGGATAGCTTGTACCAATGCAGCGAAATATATCGCACTTCGCAACCGCCCCTGCTACTGCGCTTGCGCAGGCACCGAAGTTCTGCCCCTTTTTCGCAAGAAGTGCTAGTATGAAACTAGTAGTTATGTACGGCAAAAGTTACTCCTTTACACCTGATAACCAACATCAGTTCACACACGAAAGGATGATGTTAGATGGATTTGCTCGCTGATCTACAAGCCATTTTACGCGCAGATCAGGTTACGGCCAACGAGACCATGCGCGAGCACCACAGCCGCGATGAATCGTATCACGCCCCCGTTTTACCTGATGTGGTCGTCTTTGCTGAATCCACAGAAGATGTGGTTCAGGTGCTACGTTACGCACATGAACATGACGTTCCCGTTACGCCTTTCGCTGTCGGCAGCAGTTTAGAAGGCCATACTATCCCAGTGCAAGCTGGCATCAGCTTAGACTTGATGCGTATGAATCGCATTCTTGAAGTGAGACCTGACGATTTTTTGGTCCGAGTTCAACCAGGTGTGACCAAAGATCAGCTGAACGCCGCACTGGCACGGCACGGACTGTTTTTCACTGTGGACCCTGGCGCGGACGCTTCCATGGGTGGGATGGCTGCCACGAATGCCAGTGGCACTACTACCGTTCGCTACGGTGTCATGCGCGATCAAGTCCGGGCTCTCGAAGTGGTGCTGGCGGACGGCACAGTGATGCACACAGGGACACTGGCCGCTAAGTCTTCATCCGGTTATCACTTGACAGGTTTATTAGTGGGCTCTGAAGGGACGCTCGGCGTATTCACGGAGCTGTGGTTACGCGTATACGGTTTGCCCGAGAAAGTCATGGCGGCGCGCGCCGCGTTCCCAGATGTAGATGCCTGCGTCCGCGCCTCGACGGCGATCATGGGCGCAGGAGTCCCAGTGGCGCGTATGGAACTGGCAGATCCACACATATTACGAGGAGTCAATCGCTTTAAAGGGACCTCCTTTCCAGAAGTGCCAACACTGTTTCTCGAATTTCACGGCAGTTCCTCCTCCCTCACACAGGACGTGGAGACCGCAAGGGCACTACTAGAAGACGAGGGGTGCATGGCCTACGAAATGGTGGCTACAGAAGACGAGAGGCGCCGTTTATGGGATGCCCGACATGTCGCGGCCACGGCGTTTACAGCGCAATTCGCTGGCAAACGGCACCTCGCTACAGATGTTTGCGTCCCCTTGTCGCGACTGGCGGAAGCGGTCGCCCATGCACGCCAATGGATCGACGCTTCAGATATCGACGGCGGGATTGTCGGTCACGTCGGAGATGGGAATTTCCATGCGATTCTAGCTGTGGACCCTGACAATGCAAGCGAAGTCGCCGAAGCCTACCGCATTCACGAGCGAATGGTTGAACACGCTTTAGCGTTGGGAGGCACCTGTACAGGCGAACATGGCGTAGGACTCGGCAAACGCAAGTTTCAAGTGGCTGAGCACAGCGACTCCTTAGCCATGATGCGTCAGATTAAGTGTGTGTTTGATCCGAAGGGGATTCTCAACCCAGGCAAATTAGTGAGTGAATAGGGAGCTTGCGGGTGTGAGAGCAAAGACTTCCAGACATAGTGAAACCACATGTGACACACGCTAGGCGGGCAAGATCATCTCACATCTGGGGGTGTCGCCGATGCCAAGCGCAGTCAAATGCATGGTAGAAGAGTGTGTATACAACCAGTCCTTGCATTGCACGGCCAGTGCCATCATGGTGAAAACGATCGGCAACGATATTGTGGGAACGAGCCGAGGCACCATGTGCGATACGTTCTCCTTCAGAAGTCCGGACCACAAGCCCGATCACTCCTGATGAAGTAAGCAGAGACAAGAGGGATGGGTAGCCGAAACGGCCCCATCCCTCTTGATATCTTCTACGCGCGCGTGCGAAACGACTTTAGTACGTCTGCATACCATAGCGCGGTGTCCTTCGGTATCCGCTCTTGCGTGTCATAATCTGTGTACACGATGCCGAATCGCTTGCTATACCCGAATGCCCATTCGAAGTTGTCCATGAACGTCCAGAGGAAATACCCACGCAGATCGACACCATCGGCGATCGCGTCTGCGCATGCTTCGATGTGCTCCGATACATAGGCAGTACGCTCAGTATCATGAATGCGACCGTCTTCGACGACGTCTGGATAAGCCGCCCCATTCTCCGTCACATAGAGCGGAATGTCGCCGTAGTCGCGCTTGAGTCGATTCAGTAAATCGCGCAATGTGGACGCCTTGATCGGCCATCCCATATCGGTGACGTGATCCTGCGGGGTTACATTTTGCAACTGCAGCAACTTATCCTCCTGATCGTGTTTGACCACGGCGTAGGAGTAAAAGTTGATTCCAAGAAAATCGGTCTTCGCGGCGATAATCGGAAGGTCCTCCGCCCGCATGGCGGCGGGTAAGCTCCCTAACCACTGCTCCATTTCCTTCGGATATTCGCCCTTTAGCACGGGATCAAGGAACCAGCGATTAGAGAAGACATCTTGTCGGGTCGCCGCCGCTTGATCCAGCGTATCGTCCGTAGCGGCATACACGGGGTTCAAGTTCAACGTAATTCCGATCTGACCAGTATGGCCTTGTGCGCGATACTCGTTGACAGCCAACCCGTGGGAAAGCAAAATGTGGTGGCTGGCGACAAGTGCCGTCTCCATATCCTGCAGACCAGGTGCATGCACGCCGAACAGATAGCCTAATACGGAAGCGCACCAAGGTTCATTGTGTGTGATAAACGATTGCACGCGATCGCCGAAGCGTCTAAATACCTCTGCCGCATACGCCTCGAAGCGATAGGCGGTATCTCTGTTCTTCCAGCCACCTTCATCCTCTAACGCCTGCGGAAGATCCCAGTGGTAAAGGGTGACCAAAGGATTAATCCCTTGACCGAGAAGCTCATCGATCAGGCGATCATAGAAGTCAACACCTTTTTGATTCAGCTTCCCTTTCCCGTCTGGATAAAAGCGCGGCCAAGCGAAAGACAGTCGGTAGTTATCGTATCCCAGCTTCTTCATCAGTGCGAAATCTTGCGGATAGCGGTGATAGTGATCACACGCCGTATCGCCCGTGTCGCCGCCTATAACTTTCCCAGGCGTCCGGCTAAACGTATCCCAGATCGACACACCGCGTCCGTCTTCGGTCGCGGCACCTTCAATTTGATACGATGCGGATGCGACCCCGAAACGAAATGTGGATGGAAATCTGGCTGCTAAGAGGTCTGGCTGTATGACCGGCATAACTCTGTCTCCTTTTTGCTTGCATGTTGGTCCCACATACACGGTGTGGCTACTGCGCTTGCTGAATGTCTCTGGCCAGCAAGCTTGGGATAACCGGCAACGGCCTCGTACTCCCGCGTACAATCAGTCTCGTTGGCAACGTGTAGTACATCGGTACCCCCAGGGGATTGCCTTCGATGAGTTGCAGCATCATTTGCGCTGCCAAACGGCCAATCTCATCTTTGTCCTGCCTGATCGTCGTCAACTGCGGGTATACAAAGGAAGCGCCATCAATATCATCAAACCCAGTTACACTGATGATATCAGGCACCTTGACGCCCGCTTTTTGAAGCGTCTGCAAAACCCCGATCGCCGTACCATCAGCAGAGCAGACGATGACGTCCGGATATTCAGGCAGACTAAGTATCCGTTCACAGGCGCGCACGCCGCCCTCCACTGTAAAGTCGCCATCCACCACCCACTCAGGCTTCGGCTGCATCCCCATCATGGCCATCGCTCCATAAAACCCTTGCAGACGCTCGCGGCTCACGGGAAGATCCAAGGGGCCATGCGCAAAAGCAAACCGCGAATATCCATTGGCATGCAGCATCAGCACCACTTCATGAATGGCACGCCTGTTATCCGAATTGACTGATCCACCGCGGCTTGAGGTCGTCGCAAAGTCCACTCCGACTACCGGGATCTCAGACGCCACCAACAGGTCAATCGACTCGTCTGGTGGCCCCAGTAAAAGAACGCCATCCACATCGCGATAGCGTACGCGATCGGCGAGATCGTACTTTTGGATAAAAGGCATCGACGTGCTGCAAAAGATAATGACATCGTATCCCTGCATGCCAACGTAATTCTTGAAAACATCGAGGACGTGAGCGATAAAAGGTTGGCGTAGTCCTGGACCAGAAATACTCGGATAGTGCACCCCGATGGTAAATGATTTTTGCGTGACCAGATGGCGGGCAGATGCTTTGGGAAAGTACCGTAGCTCCTCTACCACTTGCAAAATACGCGCCTTGGTGTCTGCGTTGATATCCGAATACCCGTTAAGCGCTCGCGATACGGCTGATACAGATACACCCGCGCGCTTGGCGACATCCTTGATGGTTGCCATAGCTGGTCCCCCCGATCCGGACCCCTACAGAGCCCGGACCCTACTTATCTTGTCAAATTACACCGCATAGTGACAAGCTACCGCGTGACCAGCATCCAAAGATTGCAATGGCGGTTTTTCATTTCGGCACAGATCTGTCACGAGCGGACACCGGGTGGCGAAGACACAGCCTTTACGGCCCTCTAACAAATCTGGCGCTTGGTTACTCGTTTCCGGCAATGGTTGGCGCACTGGGTTCCCTGGCGTCGCTGCTAATAACAGCTTGGTATACGGGTGCATAGGTCGCCTCAAGAGATCCGACGACTCAGCCGTCTCCATCACGTGTCCTCCGTATAACACCATGATCCGGTCACCAAAGTACCGAGCGGATGCGAGGTCATGCGTAATATACAGGAACGACAGGTTCATGTCGCGCTTAAGCTCATTCATCAGCTTGAGCACCCCTGCCCGGATCGACACGTCGAGCATCGAAATCGGTTCGTCAGCCACGAGAAACTTTGGATTGACAGCTAGCGCGCGTGCGATAGCCACACGCTGCCGCTGGCCACCCGACAGTTCGTGCGGATACTTGATCCGCGTCTCTGGAACAGGTGTAAGACCTACACGCTCCAGCAGTTCACCTGTACGGTCGTACAGTTCCGTCCCGCGCAAACCTTGGTGCTTCTTCAAAGGAAAGAACAAGTGCTGTTCGATGGTCTTGACAGGATTGAGCGACCCGAAAGGGTCCTGAAAAATCATCTGCACATCATTGCGGTACCGAACGAGCGCCTGCCCTTTGATATGGGTGACATCCCGGTTTCCTACTTGAATCGTCCCTGCACTGGGCTCCTCAATCCTGAGTAGCGCCTTGCCGATCGTGGTTTTCCCACTCCCCGATTCACCCACCAGCGCCAGCACTTCACCTGAGTCAATGGTGAAGCTCACCCGGTCGACCGGCGTGATGAAACTGCGCCCGCGTCCGGTCCGAATCGGAAATCGTACGACCATGTCCTTTACGTCGACAAGCGTAGCATTAGACATGTTGCACCACCTTCTCGCCTGCAAAGCGATGGCATTCGATCAATCCGTTTGGCGTATCATAGATCGGCGGCAAAGCGATCTTACATTCTTCCGTCGCCACTGGACACCGTGGATGAAAAGCGCATCCACTCGGAAGGGTTACTAGGTCAGGCGGGTTGCCAGGAATGCCTTCGATAGTCACCTCATCAGCGGTCAGGCGCGGAATCGCGCGCAACAATCCCTCTGTATAGGGATGATGATGGCCCGCTTCCTGCAAACGTTGACTCGGTGTCACTTCCACGAAACGCCCTGCATACATGATGGCGACGCGTTGCGCCAGCTCTGCCACCAGGCTAAAATCGTGGCTGATAAACAGCACTGAGAATTTGATGTGACGCTGAATCTCCTGGATCTGGTCCAAGATCGATCGCTGTACGACAACGTCAAGTGCCGTCGTCGGCTCGTCCATGATGACAAAAGCAGGCTCGAGTGCGATCGCGATCGCGATGACAACACGCTGGCGCATCCCACCCGATAGTTGGTGTGGGTAGTTCTTCAGGTATTTGCGGTCAATGCGCACCAAATCCAACAGTTCCTCTGCCCGAGCACGCGCTTGGGGCGGTGTGATCCCTTTACGGTGACTCGTCAAGGTGTCTATAATTTGCTGTTCCACTGTCATCACAGGGTTCAGCGCACTCATGGCGCTTTGAAACACCATCGAGATCTTCGCCCAGCGAAAAGCCCGGAGTTCAGTCGGAGACATTTTGTACATGTCCTGGCCCAGTACCTTAATCGTTCCTTCTTGCACGAACGCTGACCCTTTAAGCAACCGCATAATCGCGTATGCAAGCGTAGACTTGCCAGAACCTGACTCGCCGACTAACCCTACAATTTCTTCCGGATAAATCTTCATGTTTACATGGTTGACAGCCCTCACTGGGCCTTTGGGTGTATCATACGCGACAGACAGGTTCTCGAGCTCAAGTACCGGAGTTTGCGACACGAGACTTCCTCCTTCGCTTTGAATTGGCTAGACGCGGATTCGTGATCTGGTCCATGGCAAAATTCATCAAAGAAAAACTTGTCCCCACCAACGCGACGGCCAAGCCCGGCGGAACAAACCACCACCATGCGCCAGACAACATCGCGCCACCGCCATCGGCCATATACAAAATGACGCCCCAACTAGAAGTACTCATGCCTTCATATCCGAGAAAAGCGAGACCTGTTTCGGCGAGCATAGCACCTAGACAACCGTACATGAGGCTAGTTGCGACAATCGACGACATATTAGGCAAGATCTCGCCGAACATGATTCTCAGATCAGACATGCCCGATAACTTCGCTGCTACGACGAAATCACGATTGGCGAGCGACATGGTCTGCGAACGAAATACACGTGCGCCAAACGCCCAACCGGTCAAACCGATGATCATCCCAATGATGAGCGGCGACGTGCCTTTCACATAGGATTCGATCACGATCAATAAAGCGAGGCTTGGCAAGACGAGAAAGATGTTGGATACCGAGTTGAGTAATCCGTCGATCCATCCACCTCTGTAACCAGCATACATGCCCATCAGCAGTCCGATGATAAGCGAAAGACCTCCGCCAATCAACGAAACCATCAGTGTCGTTTGCGCGCCCCACACGAATTGCGAAAAAATGTCCTGACCCGTGTTGGTCGTGCCTAACAGATGCTGCCAGGATGGCGGCTGTAGCGGAATGAAGATATTAGCCTGCGGGTTATACGGTGCGAGCACCGGCGCAAGAATAGCCAATAGCACAAAAAACGCGAGAATAATTAAGCCGGCTATTGCCCTTGGATGATGAAAGAACTTACTCCAGTTCCCTTTTCTGCGTTTTCTCTTCTTCATGCTAGGGGCGCCCGGATTCACACTCGGTAAAGTCGGAGACTGTGCGCTCATTAGTTAGCCCCTCCTGTCCGTACCCGCGGGTCGAGCCGTGAGTAAAGCATGTCAATCACGAAATTGAGCACCAGTGTGACGATGGCGATGATGAGAAAGATCCCTTGTACCAGTGGATAGTCCTCACTCGACGTCGCGTTATTCAGTAAAAATCCGATCCCTTGATAGGAAAAGACCTGCTCCATCAAAATCGAACCGCCTACGACAGATCCGAGTACAATCGCGATGCTCGTGATCTGAGGAAGCATGGCATTGCGCGCTGCGTAAGAGAAAATCAAACGACGCGGCGATACCCCTTTGGCTTCAGCAAAAGTGACATAATCTTCGCCCAAGGTGTTGATCATGTTGCTTCGCATACCGATAATCCAACCACTAACCCCGCTGATAAAAATGGTGACGACGGGTAAAATACCGTGAGAAATCACACTGCTTATAAATGGACCATTAAAGCCGATCGTGGTGTTCGCGCTGTAACTGTGGTACATCGGGAGCCAGCTGAGACTGAATCCGAAGATGTACAGCAGGACAAAAGAACTCCAGTTGTATGGAATAGACTGCATGAACATCGTAACGATAGGCAGAACACGATCCATGATGCCGTTACGGCGCCACGCGATCCAGATACCGAGAAAAGTTCCGATGACTGCAGAGAAAACAGTGGCAATGCCGACCGCGCCAATCGTCCAAGGCAGGTATTGCGCGATCAAACTCGTGACATGTAACGGGAAGTACGTATAAGAAATGCCCCAGTTGCCGGTCACCATGTTCCCTAGGTATTGAAAGTACTGTATGATCATCGGCGCGTGACTAAAGCCGAATTCCAATTCCATCGATTTGAGCGCTTGCGGCGGAAGCTTCCCTTGAAAACGCCCGAATAAGATCAACGCGGGATTGCCAGGCATCATGCGTGGCAAAATAAAATTCAGGGTCATGGCAGCCCAGATCGAGAAAATCAGGAAGCCAAGCCTTTTCAAGAAGTAACGCATGGGTTAACCCCCTGTTCATCGAGCTAAGTGCGTGCAGTTCTTGCGAGAAGACGGTCTCAAAAAGCAGGCCAGAGGCAGACTCGCGTCCGCCTCTGCAACCAATGACTCGTTGTCCTGCCTCTTACTTGACGACTGGTTTGAGGTGCATCAGCACAACAGACTGCGCCACGCCCGTGTACGGGGATGGGGAGATATACGGGTTGGCTTGCGTCGGCCAGCCTGTATACTGCGATGTGCTGTACTCATCCCAGAACGGTCCGTAGAAGAGCGGGATGACTGGCAGTTGAGTAGCTGTATACTTTTGCAAGAAATTCAGCTCTTTGTGCTCCACAGCTGCGCTGGTGGTCGTCGTCAACGTGTTGATCGCCTGATCGACTTGCGCATTTTTCAGTTGCTCTACGTTAAAGCTGCCTTTGGAGTACAGCTCGTAATCGTACTGATAGAACGGTGACGGACCTTCGTTTGTCCAGCTCATGATCAACTGGTAGTTATGGGTCGCGCCGAACAAGTTCGAGAAGTACTCAGCCTGCGAAATGACTGCCGGAACCAGCTTGATCCCTGCTTGGGTCGCACTCTGCGTCAGCAGCTGAACATCCTCATCCCAGTCCGTCCAACCAGCTGGCACTTGTACAGTAAAGGTAAGCTCTTTGCCGCCTTTAGCGAAGATACCGTTAGCGTCTTTCTTATAACCCGCTTTTTGAAGAATCTGCTGTGCTTTGGCCACATTCGGGTTAACGACCGTATTGAGACCCGGTGCCGCCCACTTGTCATAGGAAGGAATCATGTTGTTCTGGGTTGCCGGGGCGCTGTAGCCGTACTCCCCTTCATTACCGAGCTGCGCGCGGTCGATGACCAGATTGATCGCTTGGCGGACAGCCAGGTTATTCAATCCCGCAACCTTAAGGTTCGGATACAAGGTAGCGACGTTAGCAGCTGGGAACCAGTAGTGATTGCTCGCATTCTTCGAGGTATACACCTGTTGAATGCTCGGAATGAAGATACCGCTCCACTGAACCTGATCCTTGGCAAGAGCCAAGTCAGCGCTGGTGTTGCTTGAGAAGGCCGGAATCTCGACCGTGCGAACATCCGACACGCCAAGGTAGTAATGCATGTTAGCCTTATACGTGATCGCTTCAGGCGTGAAGTGGGTCATGATGTACGGGCCTGTACCTACCGGCTTCGTAATCACAGCCTTAGCCGGGTCGCCTTTGACCTTGGACCAGATGTGCTCAGGCAAGATGTACGAGCTGAGCGCGAAATTAATCGCCGGAATGTTCACTTTCTTGTAGTGCAATACTACTGTGTACGGCCCGTCCACAGAGACAGATCCTAGAGACGACCACACGCCGTTGCTGTCAATGTCCGGATACTTGTGCATGTAGTTCAGCGTAAACGCGACGTCAGCGGACGTGAAGTTGGTGCCATCGCTCCACTTGACACCGTGGCGCAGGTTGACGACGACCGTTTTACCGCCGTCTTCAACTTTGTAGCTAGTTGCCAAGAGGTATGTCGGTTTGGTTGCAATTTCGTCAAAATAGACCAGCGGTTGGTAGATCAATCCAGCTTGCCCTGTGTAAGACGGATTGGACACGTATGGGCTAAAGTTATCCGCATAGTTGCCAACCGGAGAAGGCAGCATGACCAGTGGTTTTTCGTTCGCAATGGCCGTTTTCAAAGCAGATGCCGAAGACGCGTCCTGTGCATGAGTCGGACCTGCTGCCATCGTGGCACAGCCTGTCAGTGCTACCATCATGGCAGCGGTTGCACCCATAAGACCAATCGTGCGTTTCTTTGCCAATGGAAAATCCCCCTTAAAAGATTGTGTATGCTACGAACGAAAGCCCTTTCGGAACGGACCTCCTACACGCGTGTAATACCACTGCGCTCTATATTGCCGAAAAGGTTTTCGTCTGTATTGGCTACGCGTTCATCATATTACGAGTCTCTCTAAAATGCAATAGCGCTTTCACTAGAAATATTCTACCATGATCATTACGAGGTGATTTCATACAGATGACAACCGTATAGGTTCCTGAATCCGAAACCGATTTTGAGCAAAATCATCGATTTTTTGTCCGAAATCGGTTTCGGTGCCCATGACGGCCCTTAGTCACGAATGGCGACATTTGTGTTATTCTCTATAGAGGTAACGCATACATAGGCGACTGCCACACTAATGTGGTACGTAGTGTCTACAAGGGGGGCCTTTATACAATGGCGCATTTCGGATTGCAGTTGTACACCTTGCGTGATCGCATGCAGCAGGATTTTCTTGGCACGCTTCAGCAAGTAGCTGAGATCGGATATGAGGGTGTAGAGTTTGCCGGGTTTGGCGGATTGTCTGCGACAGATCTGCGAGCAGCACTCGATCGCTTGGGGCTTCGCGGCGTGTCAGCGCATATCCCGCTGGCACAGCTCGATCAGGTAGACGAGATCACAGAGTATGCCAAAGTCGTGGGGCTTGAGTACGTGGTCTGCCCATGGCTTGATCCGTCCATGAGAGACAATTATTCAGACTTGATGAAGCAGCTCGGCGAACTAGGAGCCAAGTATGCAGAACGCGGCTTATCACTTTGCTACCACAACCACGACTTCGAGTTTGCTGTCAAAGTCGGTGATCGCTATGCGTTTGATTACCTGTTTGCGAACACCAATCCGAAACATGTACAAGTAGAGCTCGATGCCTACTGGGTACATCGGGCAGGGTTTACAGCGACCGACTATCTGGAGCGGTATAAAGGGAGAACGCCCCTATTGCACCTGAAGGATATGCGCGGCGATGAGAGCAAAGCGTTCGCAGAGCTCGGTCAAGGTACGTTGCCGATTCGCTCCTTTATAGAAGAAGGCGTGAAAAATGGCGTGAGCTGGTTCTTTGTGGAGCAAGATGTGTGCCCTGGCGACGCGCTGGACAGTGTGAAAACGAGTTTTCGCCACCTGCGCGATCTCGGCTTCGTAAAATGAGTGGGACTGCAGATTTTTCCGATCAAGTCGTGATTGTCAGCGGCGGCGCGCAAGGCATTGGCAAAGGCATCAGTTCAGCCTTTGCCAGCCGCGGGGCGCATGTCGTGATCCTCGATATCGATGAAGAGGCGCTCGCGCAACAGCAGGAGGTACTGTCAGCGGCCGGGGCCAGTGCTTTGTGCTTGCGGGCCGACGTGGCCGAGGAACTCGACGTTGACGCGAGCGTGAACCACATCCTCCAAAGGTTCGGTCGCATCGACGTCCTGGTCAACAATGCCGGGATTGTCGATACACGTCCCATGGCGAGACGCCCTATGGAAGCCTGGGATCGACTGCTTGCCGTCAACTTGCGCGGACCATACCTATTGGCAAAGTACTGTGAAACGGCCTTACGCCGCAGCAACCCAGGCGCGATCGTCAATATTGCCTCTACGCGCGCCCTGATGTCTGAGGCCAACACGGAGCCATATGCAGCCTCCAAAGGTGGACTGATCGCGCTGACCCATGCGCTGGCGGTCAGTCTCGGACCCGAGGTCCGTGTCAACGCGATCAGTCCCGGCTGGATCGAGGTCGCCGACTGGAAGAAAACTTCAAAGAGGAGCCAGCCTCACCACAGATCAACAGACCTCCTGCAACACCCGGTCGGACGCGTCGGTACCCCGCATGACATTGCAGCGGCGTGCCTGTTTCTCGCCAGCCGGGATGCTGGATTCATCACCGGCGCGAATTTTGTGGTCGACGGCGGGATGACGATCAAGATGATCTACGAACCCTAAACTCACAGCCCTACAGGGGGAAGTAGAGGAGATCGCTCACATGAGGTCGTCATTTCATAGTGACGGCCTGATTGCGCTGCGAGGTGAAATCCTTCCATAGCCTCCAGCACATGCAGTGCCACTTCACCACTCGCGCGATGCGAGCGCCCTTTTTCGTGTGCTTCGAGCATCTCCGCCGCTCCGATCCCCCGATCATTGTCTACCTCCGGGCGGATATGCGCCAACTCTTGACTCTCAGGCTGATCCATGCGCCGTACGCGCACAGTGCCCGAAAAGTGATTCGGATCCGGTAAGGAAAGCGTCCCCTCTGAGCCGTAGATTTCAAGCAAGGGAACCTGTGCATGCCAGACGTCGAAACTCGTTACCAAAGTGGCAATCGCGCCTGACGCAAACTCCAGTACCCCTGCGATATGCGTAGGTACTTCTACCTGGATCGTCTCTCCACGCTTGGGTTCGCTTGTAATGACACGCTGCGCAAAGGTCGTCTGCGTCGCCCCTGTCACCCGTCTAATCGGTCCGAGCAACTGAATCAGGGCAGTCAGATAATAGGGCCCCATGTCAAACATCGGTCCCGCACCTCGCTGATAAAAAAATGCCGGATCCGGGTGCCAATGTTCATGTCCGTGTCCGAGCATAAACGCAGTTGCCGCCACAGGTCTCCCGATCAATCCATCATCGACGGCCTTGCGGCCTGTTTGCAAGCCCGCACCCAGAAAAGTGTCAGGCGCTGACCCCACACGCAGGCCGCGCGCTCTAGCCGTATCGAGGATGCGTCGTCCATCTGCGAAAGAAATGGCAAGCGGTTTTTCTGTGTAGACGTGTTTACCCGCTTCAAGCGCACGAATCGATACCTCCGCGTGCGCTTGCGGGATAGTCAAATTGATGATCAGATCGATACGCTCATCCGCTAGTATCTCATCGACTGTACAGGCTCGCTCGATATGATACTCACGTGCTCTGGCCTGTGCGCGTGGCAGATCAATGTCCGCACAAGCGACAATATTCAACTGTTCATACCGCGCAGCCGCTTGACAGTAGATCCCGCTGATATTCCCGCAACCGATAATCCCTACACGCGCGTGTTTCATTGCACACCTCTTCGCACTGGCTTCTCACTCATGAACTTTCACGCGCAGCCCAGACCATCCCGCGGCGCATCCATGTCAACACCTGAGGAATAGCGACCACGTCCACCTGATGACCCAACGAACAGTAGAACACACGCCCTTGACCGTAGTGCTTCTTCCACACCACCGGCATCGTGACGTCCCCGAACTGTGTCGTAGCCAGAACATGATTGGCCGGATCCACGTGCATATAGTACTGCTCCGTCGTAACCGTCAGTGTCTCGCTGCCTGTCATCACAGGATCGGCGGGGTCTGCCACTTGCACCTGATAGGTGACCCCGTCGTTACCTGGATGCGCCACCCACTGACCACCTACCATGAACTGATACTCTGGCTCGTTGCGAAAAGCGTCGCCCATCCCACCGTGCAGTCCAGCACATCCGGCGCCGGACCGCACGGCTGTGAGAAAGGGTGTCAACTGCGCTTGTGTAATCTCCCCCATCGTCCAGCACGGTACGATCAGCGATGCAGTACCGAGACGCTCCGTATCGAAAAAACAGTCAAGCGAATTAAACACAGTGACAGCAAACCCTTCCTGGCGCAACTCACCGGCGAGCAGATCAGCTACCTGCTGCGGTTGATGTCCTTGCCAGCCGCCTTGAACGATCCACGCTGACCTCATCTTTAGGCCCACCAGATTTCTTGGATCCGTTCTTTAATCAGGACGTTTTTGAGAAAGGCGACTGCTTTTTGGAAGCCTTCTTCGACCGACATCAGGCTGTCTTCATGCTCGATGCTGATGGCACCGTCATAGCCTACCATCTGTAGCGTGCTAATGATCTGGTTCCAAGTCTCTGCGCCATGACCATAGCCTACAGAGCGAAAAATCCACGAACGATGCAGCTCATCGCGATATGATTTTGTGTCTAGCACCCCATTGACCGCCGTGTTTTGCGGGTCAATGTACGTGTCTTTCGCGTGAAAGTGGTAGAGGGCCCCTGCTTTCGCAAGTTCCTTGATGCCGACAATCGGATCCATGCCCTGCCAGAAGAGATGTGAGGGGTCAAAATTGATGCCAATGCTGTCGCCGCATTCGCTCCGCAGGCGAAGGAGCGTTTCCGTGTTATAAACGACAAACCCTGGATGCGCCTCGATCGCGACGCGAACATTGTGCGCTTTCAAAAACTGATCTTGTTCTTTCCAATAAGGAATCACTTTTTCTTTCCATTGCCAATCCAACACGGCCAGAAAGTCTTCCGGCCAAGGACACGTCACCCAAACAGGATTTTGGGAGTGCTCTGACTCACCTGGGCAACCAGAAAATGTATTGACTGTCTTAACGCCGAGTTTTTCCGCCAACAAGACTGTCTGGCGAAAAGTCTCATGATGCTCTCGCGCAATCGTTTCGTTAGGATGCAACGGATTGCCATGGCAACTCAGTGCACTGATCTCCAACTGATGATCGTCAATCGCCCTTTTAAATGCTTGCAACTTGCCTTCATCCGCCAACAATTCCGCTGGGTTGCAGTGTGCCGACCCAGGATAGGCCCCGCAGCCAATCTCAATGGCTTCCAATCCGCTTGCAGCTATGTAGTCCAGCGCCTCGTGAAACGGTTTTTGCGAAAAGAGCACGGCAAATACGCCTAATTTCACAGCCAACCACTCCCTCTTGTATAGGTGTCCCATTTCACTATACAAGCGGGGTGGCGTAGATGCAACGTGGCAAGTGAGATTTCCAAGCTGGGTTTACGCGCCGCCGACTTCCGGGGTCGGTGCGGTCTGTTGCGATCCTCCCGCAGACCCTTCAGAAGCATCACTAAAGCGACTCGGCAACACGAATACGAATAGGAAACAAGCCACCGAGAGAACAGCCATGATGACAAATACATTGTGCAAAGCTCCTGCCAACACGCCGCGCAATTCCACTAACAGTGCTGTAGGTAGATGTTGTGCAAATTGCGGATTGACGAGGCGGTTGAGCGCATCCACTGTACGACTGGCGGAAAGCGCAGGCGTCTGGGCGGTAGCTGCTAACGGGTGTGCTAACTGCGCGTTGAACCAACTGCCGAAAAAGACGACCCCGATGGTTTGGCCCAAAGAGCGAACGAATTGATTAGACGCCGTTGCCGCCCCGCGCATTTGCCAGCCTACAGCAGACTGGACTAAAACAGTGAAGACAGTGAGCGCAAATCCGAACCCAAAGCCAAGCACTAACATGATCACGACCAAATCGATGTACGGCGTCGTAGCTCCCACCGTCGCTAACCAAATGCCACCGACGGTGAGCATCAGAGAGCCGAGAACGGCGGACCAGCGGGGGTTTAAGCGGAACATGATGCGGCCACAGATCGTCGCTCCGATCGGCCAACCGATGGACATCGGGGTCAGCGTCAAGCCTGCATTCGTTGCACTATGCCCCAAAATGCCCTGAATCCAAAGCGGCAAGTAGACGGTGATTCCGATGAGCACGCCGCTCGCTAGAAAACTCGCGACATTAGAGATAGAGATCGCACGTAAAGCAAATAAGCGAAGTGGCAGCATCGGTTCAGGAGATTTTTTCTCCACCCATATAAAGATCACGAGCAGCATTGCCGCGACGATAAACAGCGAAATCTCGATGACCGAGTCCCACGCTAACTGTTGGCCACCGGATAAAAGGGCGTACAAGAGAGCCGTCATGGCGACCGAAAAGGTCACGGCGCCTGCATAGTCGATGTGGTGCTTGCGCTTCTCGAAGCGCTCTTGCAGATACAAGGCGATGAGGAACATAGAGACGAGCCCAACCGGGATATTGATATAAAAAATCCATCGCCAAGATAGTGCGTCCACAAAGAAACCGCCCACAAGCGGTCCCAAGATCCCGGCAATCCCCCAGATCGCACTGAATAGTCCTTGGATCTTCGCCCTTTCTTTCAATTCGTACAAGTCCCCAATAATCGTCAGCGTAATGGGAAAGACGGCGCCTGCGCCAATGCCCTGAAAGGCGCGAAAGGCGATCAACTGATCCATATTGCCAGATGCGCCTGACAAGATCGATCCGAGAAGAAAAATCGCCGTTCCGATCTGGAATACGCCTTTGCGACCAAAAAGATCTGCGAGTTTACCCCAGATCGGCGCCGTCACTGCGGAACTGAGCAAATAGACCGCGAACACCCAACTGATCAATCTGATGCCGCCCAGATCACTCACGATCGTAGGCATAGCCGTACTGACGACCGTACTGTCCATGGCCGTCAAAAAAGTCGCCACCATCACGGCGATGGTGACGCTTCTGCGATTCGTTACGTGCTGCATATAGACCTCCCATGTTATGCGGCGAACTCAAGTGAGGAGACGATCAGTGAGACGGTCTATCTTCCTGCACTGTCACTGTAATAGGCCCGTTGTACACGCCAAGACTAGCCCCGACCAACTCGTAGTCTGATTGATTATGAATGTACGCTTTCCATTGAGCCAGAGATGCAAAAACCGTTCGATTAGCAACCAACATGATGTGATGGTCGGGAAATGTGGCCACACCAAAATAGTAACGCTTATGATCTGGCGTCACAAACGTCTTGACGCTCACTTCAGTGGCATTTTCAAGAGACGCTAGAGCAGACAAACTGTCCAGTTCGGAACGATACGTCCATTTGGCTGGTGGTACCTTCAAATTATCGAATAGAGAAAGCGCAGGGGGTTGAGAAGTCTCTTTTGCAAATGCAACAGGCACGACCACCAGAAAGCCGACCAGCAGCGCAGCAAGACACAAACGGCACCGCTGCTTCATCATCCGCACACCCACACCTATTCACCTGCCTTTTTACTTCTTACATTATGTATGCAAACTGGAGTTTTGACAAGAGACAATGCTTGGTCTCCCTTTCCTAGCGTGTTTCACCAACGCTCGCAGTGTGTTCCATAGAATTTACACGCTTTCTTCAAACGCTTGACATAAAGATGAAAAAACACTACCCTACGTACAGGCTATCATCCACAGATATTTACATGAGTGGACAATTTTTTAGGTTTTGAGGAGGCTCGCCTTGAAAGAAGAGAGTGCATACTCCCCTTCACTGCTAACCCTATATACTGGACGATTCATATCGATCGCTGGTGACAAACTTTATCTGGTGGCACTCACCTTTATACTTGCTCGCACTCACGCTTATGATTTGACCTTGCTGTGGTTGATCGGCTTGGTCGCCCCGCTTCTGATGCAGTGGTTTACAGGCTCCGTTACGGATCGTCTCGGCGCCAAAGCGACTGCCATCGGTGGTGAGATCATCTGCGCCGTTGCGACCTTGCTCATCCCGTTTGCCCTACACTCGAACTGGCTTTTCGTACTCGTTTTTATCAACGCCGCATCCGGTATCTTTCTGCAGTCGGCGCTACCTCCCATGGTCACTCACTTGTCTCGTCAAGGCAATGCTCACGAGGTCAATTCGGTCCTCAGTACAGTCAGCTCTGCGGCGATGTTCGTAGGGCCGCTAGTCGGTGGACTTTTGACATTGCATAGCACCAGTTTGCCGTTCGTTTGTGAAGGTCTGTCTTTCATCATCTCCGCGTTCACGATCGCGTGGCTACGCTTCCCACAAGCGAAGAAACAGGAGAATAGCTCTAAAGGTAAGGGCATCGGTGTGTTCTGGAGCGACGTCGCCATGGGCTTTAGCTATCTTCGCAACAACGCGATGCTACGCAAGATCATCTGGATCTCTACGCTGTTGAACTTCGGGACAGGTGCGATCTCTGCCTATGAGGCGCTATTTGTAACCCAAGCCGTGCATCTCGGCGCTGGCGGCTATGGTAGCATTGTCGCGATCAACGGCATCGGTATGGTGCTGGCGGGGATGGCGAACGCGCGCTTTGCCAAGCGCTTTCGGCCGATTGTCCTGGTGCCTGCAGGCACTCTGATCCTCATGCTCGGATTCATCCCCTACGCCTTCTCGGTCAACCTGCCTATGCTATCGATCAGCGTCTTGATCGTCGCCACGGGTCTGATCACCTTAATGACTGCCATGCGTACCGTACGTCAGCAGACGATCCCAGTCGAGATCCAAGGGCGGATCATTAGCCTACAGATGGTGTTGCCGACTGCTAGTGCATCCATATCTGTTCTAGCTGGTGGAGCACTGATCCCGTTTCTCCCGATTCGCACGATTATCATCGGAGCCGTAGCGATTCTCTTCATCTGTCTGCCGCTTGCGATCAGTATGTTTCGCCTAGGTACTGCACAGAACACAGCCCAGCCTTCGCAGGCCAGCGCGTGAGATGGCTCACACCCCGGTTTTCGCCTAGCCTAGCAGTCGCGAGACATGCGTCCACACCCGCTCATTGTCTTCGCGGGTTTTGATAGCCACGCGCCGGTAAGCCCCGTCTAACCCTTGAAAACTCGAGCAGTCGCGTAGCCAGATACCCACTTCTTGCAATCCAGTTGTGATACGCATAGCCGTGTCAGCGTCAGGAAAGCGTACCAAGAAAAAGTTCACTCCTACGGATTCTATCGCGAGTTGGGCGTGAGTTCCCCAAGTCGCTGCTATATAGGACTGTTCCCTGATCAACCAATCATGTGTCTGCGTTGCAAAAGTCTGATCCTGATAGGCCGCGACCGCTGCCGCTTGCGCCAGCGTATTGACACTCCAGCCGTCGCGATCGCTCTCGATAGCTTCGATCTCACTGGCGCGCCCGACCGCAAAGCCGAAGCGCAGTCCAGGGATGGCGTAGAACTTTGTCGCGGAGCGAATCACATAGAGGTGTTTAACATGCTGCGCCTCCTGAAGCAGGCTACAGCTTTCGTCGCCCGGCACAAAGTCTATAAAAGATTCATCCAGTAAGACGGTGATCTGCCGCGCGCATAATGCCAAAACATGATCACGCAAGTCCTCGCGCGACCACACTTGACTCGTCGGGTTGTGCGGGTTATTGATCATCAGCATATCGCCTGGCGCAAGCTTTGCATGCAGGCTACTGAAAGGCACCCGATAACCGTCTTCGTCATGGGTAAGCGAAAGGCCTATCACTTCGTACCCGTGCCGTCTCGCGACCGCCTCATATTCGCCGAAAGCCGGGTGCAAGACGATGATCCGCGCTGGGTGCACGTGGCGTAGAGTTAGTTCTAGCGCCTCCATCGCGCCGTTGCCGCAGAGAATACTATTCTCGCAGATGCCAAAGCGTTTAGCCACGACCTCTTTCACTTGCCGGTGGCAGGCGTCCGGATAATGGACAATCGCAGGCAACGCATCTGTGATCGCCTGCCAAACGGACATCGGCGGGCCTATTGGATTGATATTCGCGCTACAATCCACGATGTCTTGCCAATGTGTAGCGGTTTGTCGTGCATAGTCAAAAATGGTGCCTCCGTGAACGACGATCCTGAGTGCCCCCTATCATGTCAAACTGAGGATAACGCCTGCACCGGCGCAGATAACCAACAGCAACCAAGATACCAGACTAACTAACCGCGCCACGCGCTTGATGTCGGATGCCACGAGTGGCCGTGTAGCATCTCCCATGTACGCCCGCAGTGACACGACTCCGCCGTAACTGTTATACCCGCCTAAGCGAACGCCCAAAGCGCCTGCTACCATGGCTTCAGCCATTCCGCTGTTTGGACTCGGGTGTTTGCCTGCGTCTCGACGCATGATGCGCCAGGCGTTTTTGGCGTCGGCCCCCGTCAGCCAAACGGCCACCCACAACAGCAGCGCCGTGATGCGAGCCGGCAGATAATTGCACACATCATCCAAGCGCGCGGACGCCCAACCAAAGATGCGATACCGGTCATTTTTGTACCCGACCATAGAGTCGAGCGTATTGACCGCGCGGTACACCCATGCCCAAGGGGCACCTCCGACGGCTGCGAAAAGGGCGGGTGACACGATCGCGTCCACAATATTTTCCGCTAACGTCTCCACCGCGGCCCGCACGACTTCTTCCTCAGTTAAGTCTGCCGTGTCTCGGCCTACGATGCGCCCGACTTTGTCACGCGCCGCTGGCAAATCACCTCGCGCCAGGCAGCGATGCACATCGATCCCAGCGCTAAGCAGCCCTTTCCAAGCGATTGCCGTTGCGGTCAACCAGATCGCGATAACAGCAGACAACCAACCGCGAACCAAGGACAATTCGTGCAGGAGAAGCCAGACGATCAATCCAGAGAAAGTCGGAATCAACAGCGCCAGACACACACCAAACAGCCGGCGCACAAGTGGCCGGCTGTCGGCACGATTCCATCTTCTCTCCAACCATTTGATCAAGCGACCGATACCAATCACAGGATGAGGCAACCAAGCCGGATCCCCGATCACACGGTCAAGAGCGAGGGCAGCGGCTACGATATAGAAGCCGGAAAACACGAAAACGATCAGCCTCTAGAAATGAAGAAAGGCATCTCGGTCGCGCCGGCCATCCGGGCGTACACGAACATCTGACCTTTGTGATGCACTTCATGATCCTTCATTGCGCTCAGAAAAGCCAGTTTCGGCGCCTTCATCCCCATGAATGAAGCATCGAGAATCTCGTTTAGCTGATCGTCTGTCAAGCTCTCGTATACCTTCTTAGAAGCATCCGTATACTCTTGGACGATGCGTTTGACATCATCCATAGTGGTGAATGCAGGGGACTCGGCACGAGTAAACTCCCCTGTCTGAATAGCCGTTAAGAAGAAATGGGTGGAGGTCACCATATGTACCGCCAATTTACCAAGCGTCAACGCGCCTTCCCACGGGGCAAAGTCCACCTTCTCAGCATCCACCCGACCCAAAATGTCAGGAAGCACGGCCCGATGTCTCAACCAGTCTCCCATCATCGCTTGTACTCTTGTCATCAGCCATCATCCCTTCCAATCTTATAGCGTTTCTAGCATACTCTTGTTTACACGCATGGGCAACTTCCTACGCGCGCCGCCTAAACGGGCGAGAGGCCGCGGCCTCTTGTTGGGGCGCGACCTCTCGCATTTGGCAAATTCGATTTACGCAAAACCTTTCTCCACTTCATCTACCAAGGTGCCCACATAGGCCACTGCTTTTTTGATCGGATCTGCAGTCGACATGTCGACGCCCGCCAGTGCGATCAAATCCAGCGGACGCAACGTGCCGCCTGCACTGAGGGCTTGTAACCAGCGATCCACCGCAGGTTGCCCTTGTTCCCGGATATTCAGTGCGACTGCCGTCGAGATTGTAAGGCCCGCCGAATAGGTATACGGGTATAGCCCCATATAGTAGTGAGGCTGACGCATCCACGTCAAACGCGCACCATCATCGATTTCGGCCGCATCTCCCCAGAAGCGCTCCAGCAGCTCGCCTTTTTGTTCAGACAGTACTTTCGCCGTGATCGCCTTGCCTTCTTCCGCAAGCGCATAGACTCTGCGCTGCAGTTCAGCTTCGAGCAGATGCGTCACAAAATTGTGGTAGTACGTCCCGAGCGACTGCAATGCGATCCACCGACGCATGCGGCGATCGTTCGTTTGCGCGAACAGGTGCTGCGCCAACAGTAACTCATTGAGCGTCGATGGCGCCTCGATAAAGTACATCGAGGGCCGAGTGTTGACAAGCCGCTGATGTCGCTGCGCGAAAGAAAAGTGACCTGCATGTCCTAGTTCATGAGCGAGAACAAAGGCGCCGCGCATGGTATCCGTCCACGTGATGAGAATATACGGATGGACGCCATACGGAGACGAGCAAAATGCCCCTGTGGACTTGCCGATATTGTCCGCATAGTCTACCCACCGATTAGCCAGCGCCGTTTCAATGACTTGACGATATTCAGGCCCGAGGACGGAAAGCGCATCAACGATCACCTGTCCTGCTTCCGCAATCGTGGTCTTTGGCGCATAATCGGCGTCGAGTGGCACTTTTAAGTCGCAGTGCTTCATTTTCGAAAGCCCTAACACCTGCTGGCGCACTTTGGCCAAACGGCGCATATGTGGCGCCAACTCTGCCTGGATGATGTCCAGTTGGCGGTTATACATCTCTTTGGTCACCTGCTGCGGCTGCAACAACATATCCGTGACCGACTCATACCCGCGCGCCTTCGCCATCGTGATCTGCCGTCTGACTTCGGCGCTGTACCCTGCTGCAAATGTGTTTTGATAACGTTTAAGGCCTTCGGTAAAAGAGTCGTACGCCTTATGCCGCAGTTCCGTATCCGGTAGCTGCTCGTAATGATCTTCATAGAGAGCAAGGGACATCGGATGCTCTTGCCCTTGGCTATCCGTAATCGGCGCGAACGTCATATCAGACGCTTTCGCACGACTATAGATCATGTACGGGGCACCGAAGACTGGCCCGAGTGCGGCTAGTAAACGTTCAGTGTCAGGTGATAACTGGTATGGTTTACGCTCTAGCAGTTCTTGCAAATGTTTGTGAAAGTCCCCTAAGCCAGCTTCTTCTTGTCCGTAGCGCTCAATCGTCCCATCTGGCAATGCGAGAATCTCTGAGTCAATAAAAGACAGTGCTGCATGAATGCGTGCCATCACACCACTCAGACGTTCGGAATCGGACTGTTTCTCTGCATCTGATCCGTCTTCGGATGAGCGCAGACTCGCAAACGTCATCACGCGCGTCAAGCGCAGCGACAGTTTCTCATGCGCTTCCAGACAAGCGAGCAAAACGCTGGCGCTTTGTCCAAGTTGCCCCTGGTACTTCGTCACCGTTGAGACATCCGCCTCTACGGCTGCCATCTCCTTCTCCCACGCTTCCTTCGTGGCAAATAAATCTGCCAAGTTCCACGTCAATTCCACTGGCACTTGCGAACGCGATAATCTCGTAGCCAATATCCTTACCTCCTCGCATTGTCTTTCGACAATCGAACTATCTTGATTATATCAAATCCTCGTCCGTTTTGTGCTGCATTTCTTACGCAGAGAGGGAAAGAATTTGTTCACTCATGCCTGCGCTCGCGCCTGCCATACGATGCCTATGACCACCAGGGCCATGCCGACAAAAGAAGGCCACGCGGGCAACTGATTGGAGACCAAAAGGAGGCTAAGCACAAGCGTCCATACGATCTCCATCGCCTGCGTGGCTTCCACACGGGCCAGCAGATGCGAATCAGCGCGTGCGTGATCCGTCGCTGTAAAAAACAGTAGAGTTGCTAGTAGCCCTGAGAATACGGCCACTCCCGCAGATTGAGTGATTTGACTGATCGGCGGCCAGCCAGACGTCAGGTAAGCGATCACCGAAAGCAGCAACCAAAACGGCAGACTCGCGATCGTCATGCCGAGTATCCGTTCCGCGGCAGACCAAGTACCGGCGCATAATGCCATCATCTTGCGGTTGCCAAGTGGATAGGCGAATGCGGAGACGACCACTGGCAGCGCCGCCAGCCAGGTTTGATGCCCACCTCGAGTAGCGGCTTGCTGCTCCTCGATTAACAGAATGCCAGCGAGCATGACGCCCGACCAGCGCAGACTGCGCCACGGAATGCGCTGGCGCAACCTGGCATCCACTGGGTTCCTAAAGAGCGGTGAGAGTAAGGGACCGGCAATAATGGTGAGCTGAAATGTGCCTGCAACAGCCCAGGCAGGCGCGTAATCTGAAGCGAAACAAAGCGGAGCATAGAAAAGTCCGAATCCCACTGTACTCCACAGCACCCAGCGACGCCAGGCGCCCACCATCTCCGTGAGCAAAAGCCGATGCCGCCCGCTGCGTACTGTCACGATCAGGAACAGGGGCAGCATGAACAAGTAGCGTAAGGACGCGCTCCACAGGAAACTTCCGCCCGCTAGACTCATACGTGCGTTTAGCACATAGGTGGCTGAGAAAAAGACTGCAGCCACGATACCGAGTAACACCGGTCGCATCCGAACACCTCCATCGACACGCGCAAGAGGTGCGCATGCGTCTCCTATGCATTATTATATAGGCTAACACGGCGCTCTCGCGCCAGCATCCACGGGAAGAATAATCGGCTCCGCCGTTGACATAAGCGAAAAGAGGTGGGCTAGTGGAAATTACCCAACGCGTTCATCTCCTCGAAGAGATGAAAGGCAGTTATGTATATCTCATTCTCGGACAAGAGCCGGTCCTTGTCGATACGGGCATGTCAGGTCGCGCAGATCGAGTCCTCAAGGCACTCACAGCTCTAGGCATGCAACCGACGGATATCGCGCATATCCTGCTGACGCATCAGGATGTCGATCACATCGGGAATGCCAAGCGGCTTCAGGAACTGTCAGGTGCGCGGTTGTGGGCGCCCAAAGGCGAGGTACCGTACATTCATGGAGAAGTCAAAGGGCCTGGCTTGCGTAGGGTCATTCAAACCCTGATGAAAGTCGATCGTCCCACAGTCACGGATACATACGTGGCCGGGCAACATATCGGTGACATCGAGACGATTCCGGCTCCAGGACATACGCTTGATCACACCTGCCTGCTGTACGGCGACGTGCTGCTTGCAGGCGACCTCGTGACTACGCGCAGAGGGAAGCTCCAAGCCTCTCCTAAGTTTCTCGCTTGGGATCTGAATAGTTTGCACCGCTCCATTCGCGAAGTCGGTAAGCGTTCCTTTGATTTTGTTTGTCCAGCGCACGGTGAACCTGTAAGACGCGGAAATCTGTGGGAGGCCATGTCGAGGTGAAAGCGCCTGTTGCAAAAGAGATGAGTAACCAGGCATTCACGAGCGAGAGTAAAAAAGGAACAGCCCCTTCGGCCAAAGCCCGGCGAAGCGCAAGCCGCGTCCCCAAGCCAAGCGCTCAGCCTCACCTCAGCGAGACAGACCTCTATGCGCCTGTACGTGACCTGTTGCTCGCACAAGGGTATACCGTCCGTGCAGAGGTAAACGGTTGTGACTTGGTCGCTGTACGCGATGAACACATGGTGATCGTCGAGTTAAAAACGGCGTTTAACACTGCCTTACTCATCCAGGCCGCCGATCGCCAACGCATCGCTGATGAAGTCTATATCGCCATCCCAAGGCCTGACAAGAGCCTGCGTTCCGCCCGCTGGGAAGGCATTTTGCACCTCTTGCGCCGCCTGGAACTTGGGCTGATCTTCGTGCGTCTTCCACAGACGAGAAATCGCAGTGTCGCACAAGCCGAAATTGCACTGCTGCCTGAACCGTATATAGGCAAACGGCAAACACGTGTGCGCAAAAAGATTTTGCGCGAAACAGTACACCGATCGGCTGACTATAATGTGGGTGGAAGCACGCGCACGCCGCTCATCACAGCCTATCGCGAGCGCGCAGTTCACATCGCCTGCTGCCTCGCGCACTTTGG
>JAPNUP010000116.1 GCA_026627345.1 Bacillota bacterium
TCAGGTAACAACGGTCACGTCGGAGCACACCGTGCTCATCCATGCCGTGACGTGGGATGGCACGCTCACCGATCGTTATCAGATCGTCAGGACAGGAAAGGCGGGGTGTGCTCAGTCAGGCCTGCGTACGGTGACGGAGCACATCAGACTCGTCTATTCTTCTCGTACCTATTCTTGGTCGCGTGTGTGGCATTTGCTTGACTCGATACGAACGGTACCGATCATTTCGGATAGCAAAGGAACGCGAGATTTGCTGGCCAGTCTGATCGCAACGCAGGATCCATCCCTCGAAGATCCCTATGTACAGGCGATGGTCGACGCTTGGTTGACTACCGGCGTTTCTGTATCGAGTTCTGCATCTTTGCCGGATTTTTTGGGGGATATCGCCGTCAAACCTGCGAACACCAGCGTTTTGCATAACGTGTTGCGCTGGCAATCAGCTATTGAAGCGGATGCAGCGCGATTTGACGTCCCGGCAGTTCTGGTGGCCGCGGTGATGGCCCAAGAGTCAGGCGGCAGGGAGCACACAGCGGATGGGCAAGTCCTGACTTCTGGTGTCGGCAGTGGCGGACTCGGAGCGCTCGGTCTCATGCAGGTGGAGCCGAGCACGGCGAGCGCCATGAGTATAGGCGGTGTTTCAATCGGTTCGCAGGCCGTGGCAGATTTGTCAAACGGATCGGAAAACCTGGCAATCGGCGTGGCGTATCTTGCGCATCTGTATCATCAGTTTCACGACGCTGTGGCGGAAGCGGCGTCTGCCTATAACGCTGGGCCCGGTGCCGAGGAGCAGGCACTTTTGCAGGGTGACTTGGTCGCGCAAAATCCGCAGACGCTCGCTTATGTGGCTCGCTTGGAAGGGACTTGGATTCCTTTGTTCGCGCCGTATTTCGTCACAAGTATGCGAGTGAAATGAGAATGGGCGACACCTCTTTGATGATAGCTTCAAAGAGACCAAAAAAGGAGGTGTTTGCGCGATGCTCTACCTCGCCTTTGCGCCCCAAGGGCAAGATTTGCGAGATCGGTACCCAGATAGTACTTGGTTAGTGTTTGCAACTATGATCAAAGAAACCGTCTTTACGCCCGCAGACGTAGTCGTCGTCTCGGAGTGGGTGGTGCCAGATCCTGCCGAGATGATGGAGCTTTTGTATCGCATACGGCAACAAGGCGCCCGAGTGATCTATGTAGGGTCGGTGCAACATGAAACCGATGAGCGAAAGCGCCAACTCGCGCTGCTACAGATCTATGATTTTCTGTTTTTTGACGAGGAAATCATACTCGGTCAAATCGATGCGCTGATAGATAAGCGTCGCACGGCTAAAGACGTCGAGACCTACTTGACCCCTCTGTCAAGCGGTGGCCGAGAGGCCCCTGTGCCTGCAGTCGTTGACATCTATGAGGAGCCGACACCCCTGACCAAAGCATCCCTTCCTGATCACGCGCCGAGTGCACGTCTGGGGCGAGATCGTAAAAGCGTGGAGCGTACGGCGGGGCCAACACCACGAAAGGTCGTCTGGAGACAGACAAAACCTGTGACTTTACAGGTCGTCGGTGACACAGGGGCTGGAGTGAGTACGATTTTGTGGAATCTGGCCGCCTTGTGTGAGGAGCGTGAACTTCATACGGCCGTGGTTGAAAACGATCCGCTCGTGATAACGGCCTGGACGGATCTCGCTCAGGGCGTGCATGTATACGCGACGGTGCCGATGAAAGGGTATCGCTTGGTCTTGTCATCTCGGGAAACGGAAGCCAAGGCTGCTGACTGTACCCTCGCGGTTACCTTTGCCGATGAGATGCGCATCGAGCGAATGCATGACAGACTGCAAGCCGTGGGTGTATCGGCAAGGCATACGCTATGGGTGATCAACCATGCGGGGCCCGGCTTTTCTATACCGCGGACCTTGCGCGCCGATGCAGTAGCGATGATTCCACACGATGTCCGACAGTTTGGCGCGACCCGCATGAAACACCCGTTGTGCCACAGCGTGCCAGCTTGGCGAACAGGGTTGTCTCCTATTGTCGATCACCTGCAGGAACACTATTTGGCCCAAGTGAGAGGAGAGAAAGCCGATGTGGCTCTTGCTTGAAGATCATACCGAACACCTGCAGATGGCGATCGAGGCGTGTGCGAAAGTCGGTGTGACTTGTGTAGGGATGGCCCGTGTGGAGCCAGGTATGAGTATCGACTGGGCTTGTGTGGACTTGTTGCTGGTCGGGCCCGGATGGAAGAAAGAAACGGTGCAGGCTTTGCGAGAGGCGGGGTGTACGGCGCCGACTGTGCTCATCGAACAAGACCCAGACGAGGCCGTGCGTGCGCGCGCTTTTGAGATGGGGTGCGTCGATATCGTCTCGTACCCACTTTCGGTTGCCTATCTGCAAGCATGGGCGCGAGAGAGGCCAGTAGACCTGTTGGGTGAGCCGGGCCATACGCCGACTTTGTCTGCGATGGAAGCTTTGCTGCAAACAAAGTCGGCACGCACGGTGCACCGAGTGCATGAAGATCTGCTCTCCAGTACAGGATGGGCGGGATCACCTGCAGCGGCCCTTCGCGGGCGCATCGCGCTGATCTACGGCTTGCGCGGGGGCATGGGCAAATCGACGGTCGCGACCTTACTCGCCCAAGAGATCGGGAGTCGATCCTATTCGGTGGCGCTCGTGGAGCTGGATCCGAAGGGGAATTTACAAGAACGGTTGCGTCTGTCTTCCCCCATTACGGTCGATGACTGGGCGAAAATGCCGAGCGCGATGGATGAGCGCATGGTCCGCCAAGCGCTCATCCAACCACGCTCCTCGCTGTTTTCTTTGCTGCCACGCGGCGAACATACGCGTGAAGTGGATTCGGCAACGGTCAGACGACTGCTCATGGAACTGGCTACGTACTATGACCTTGTCTTGATCGATGCTAGCCCCGATGATGAACTTCCCTGCACGCACATGGCACGTGAAGTGGCGCATCGGGTGCTGTATGTGATGACGCCTGCGTGGGACAGCTTTCGCAGTGGCCTAGACGGGTATGAAAGGCTTCGGATACAAAAAGGACAAGAGGCGGTGACGGTCGTTGTCAATCGCAGTCGTCCGATCGGTGAGCACCAAAAGGCGTGGCGGTTGCTGCAAGAGGCGCAGATACGGCACCTGATGCGCTTGCCGGAAGATCGGACGCTACAGGCAAAGACGCAGCAAGGACAGACTCTGACAGGCGGTCGCGCCTTACGCCGTGCGCTTGCGCCACTTGCACAAGAACTGATGCCGATGGGTTCGTTTACGACGTCGCAAAAAGGAGGCAAGAGGCGATGAAACACAGCCAGATGGCCTTTGCGGCAGGCCTTGTTGCGGCCATAGCGGCAGGTCTTCTCACGACGACGCTGCTTACGCGCCTTGGCCACACAGAAACGATGGTCGTGGCGACGCAGAATTTGCCGCCGTATACGACGATTACGCAAAGCGACGTGACAACGGTCACGGTCCCACAAGACGCGGGCCTCGCAGGGCTCGCGGCGAATCCATCCGAGGTGATCGGCAAATACCTTATGTTTCCCGTCCCCAAAGGTTCCCCAGTGACGGCGGGCAGTGTGAGCGCCTCATACAGCTACAGTGCCTTTTTGACGCAGTACGTAAAGAGAACTGGAGAACCCGGTATGGAACTATCCGTACCTGTGCAGTCGGCGACCGAATCGCTTGTTGAGCCCGGAGAATCGATCGCGCTGCTGATTGCCAATCGCAGTGACACCGGCGCGATCACCATTCAGACCATTGAACCGGTGCTGGTCTTAAATCGGCTGGTTCCGACGTCTGGAAACAGTGCGTCGTCGCTCCTTCTTTTTATCCCAGAGCAAGACTACAACACGGTGGCACAGGCGGTGCTCGCCAACACCTTTACCGTCGGGCTCATTCCGCAAAATGGCGCCTTTGTCGCGCCAGGCAGCGCTGTGCTCTCTACAAACACACAAGGCGCATCGTTTTCCGTGTCTGCGCCGCTGACGTCGGGCGTTCACCGTGCTGCGCCAATCGTGACGCGAAAGAAGGAGGTGCACCATGGCACTCACCCCTGATCTGCAGCCCATGGCCGATCGACTCGAGGCGTGGGTCATCGCAAAAGCCAAGTGGAAGACCGAGCGCGCCTCAAGAAAAGGGATGTACACCTATTTGCTGACGCGCTGTGCGCAAGGCGAGACGTTCGTGCCCCCTTTGTCGCGTGAGGCGGTGATCACCCATCTGCTCAACAAATGGTACGACTACGATGTGCTACAATCCGCCATTGACGACGCGCTTACCTCCGATATTCAGGTTATCGGTGATGAGACGACGATCTTACGGCGAAACGGAGTGAACTTCGCGTCAACTGAGGCGAAGTTCGCGAGCGATCAGGCACTGGAAGCATTCGTCGAGCGACAACTGCAAGGGACGCCTTACACCTTTTCCTTGTCTGACCCGATCACCGATGCGATCTTGCCTGATGGGTATCGGATGAATGTGATTGGTGGGCCATCGACACGCTACACGGTCGTCGATGAGGCCGGACAGATCGTCACAAAGCCGTGCACGATCGTGACGATTCGAAAGCCGATCTACCCGTTTACGCTCGATGACCTCGTCACGCTTGGCACGATGAATGCACAGATGCGCCAGTATTTTTCGCTTATGCAGCGACTGGGTGATTCCTTTCTCATCGCCGGGGGCGTCGGATCTGCCAAGACCACACTGATGAACGCCCTGACAGGCGATATCCCAGACGGCTATAAGAATCTCTTTATCGAGGAACTCCCGGAAATGACGCCTTTATGCCGGTGGGCGATTCGCCTGACGGATCGTACGCACAATGCCGAAGGGCGCGGGATGATCACGATGATGCGAAACTTGGTCAATTCGTTTCGCATGGACGCGGAAAATGAATTTATCGGGGAGGTGCGCACGCCAGAGATTGCGCATTTGTTCTTACGGATGTCCCTATCCGTCAAACGCCAAACTGGCACCACCTTTCACGCGCATATCGGCTTTGATCACGCGATCGAAGGCATCTTACAGCGTTTTTTACTCGAAGCGTCCGCTGGGGCTGGCGCGCACACATCCGTGTTACACACGGCGAGTCTGATGGCCGATAAGATCCGCCACCTGATCGCTATGCGCGAGGTGCGCGTACAGGGACAGCGCTTCTTGCGGGTGACCGCGATCGGCGAGATCATCGGGTTTGATGCTACTCGTCGTGCGCTACAGTGGGTGCCGGTGGTCGCGTATGACTTTGAGACGCAAGACTTCGTCTTTTATGGCGTCTCGCCGACTATGGCCAAACGTGCGCACCTCGATGGACACGTCTGTGACTTGCCGACGACCGATCGGGTGTGTGAATGGATTGTGCAGTAAGGAGGAGGGGCAATCGGTATGTTACAGCTCGCGAGAACAGCAGGATTAGCGGTGACTGCAGGTATGCTCGCTGTACTGTTGGGGCGAGTGCTTCAAGATCTCGAGTGGGCGCGCTTATTTTGCGCAATGACCATGAGAAGAGAACCCGTGCCGCGAAAGGTTGGGCGAATCTGGACCTGGTATGGGCAAGCCTTTGTACAGTCGGCGCGGATACTCGATCAGCCGCTACAGCGAAAACGCTTGGTCGTTACGATCATCGCGATCGCGTCGCTTCTATTTTCCGTGGGCCGGGCCCTTCATCAAAATGTCTTGTTGGCCGCCGTACTCTCGCTTGTCATCTCTTTGCTTTCGGTACGCCAAGCGTACAAGAGACGAGGCATCAAGCGGGGTGAAACCTTATTATTTGCCTTTTTCTATGAAGCCGTCCCGGTGGCGTTACACGTGCTCGAAGCGTCGAAACAACTCGACTTGGCGATTACGCGCATGGCGGATCTTGTGCGCGATGCACCGCTCAAAGCACGTTTGCAGACGCTCGCTGCCATGACAGCGCGGCCGCAGTATGAAACGGCTGAAGTCGCTTTTCTCGCGTGGGCACAGGAACTCGGATTGACGGAGATCATCTTTTTTGCCTTGGCCACGAAAGAAGCGAAGCGCTATGGCGTGCTACTGCCGGATTTGTGGGTGGAGTTGCGCGATTTGCTTGGTCGTGATCTTGAGTATCGGCGGAGCATGCGCCAGCGTACCGCGCATTATCGACAAGGTGGGTACATTTTTTACGGGATGTTGGCAGGGACTTTGCTACTCACGTATCCGTTCACACAGGCGCACATGACAAGTGTCACGCAAGCCCTTTTTTGGGTCGTGCTTTCAGTCATGACACTCGGGTTATACGGGATCGTGCGTGAGAGTCAGGCGATTGACGTGTAAGGACAAGGAGGAGACGGAAGATGCGCATGGGGATCCTGGTGATCGGCTCGCTCGTTGTTGGTGCCAGCTTACTGTTTTGGGTGGGCTGGGAACAGCGAAAGCGCGAGTGGACACGATTGTTTCAGACAGCGATCAGGGGAGACGCAGATGGGGTCTTTAGGCGGCAGCCACGGCGGACCTACCGTCAGCGGCTGATCGAAGCGGCCACCGATATGGGGCAGCCGGAGCTCGCGACTGTATGGCTGCGCACGGCACAACTCGCCGGTGCCTTGACGCTGTCTTTTGCACTGCTCTTTCGTGCGCCCTTGTTCGTGCTTTTTCTTCCCTTCATCGCAGTGGCACCGCTTGTGTTGGCTCGCGAGTGGCGACTGCGCTATCGCCGGCAAATGGCACGACAAACCAGGCAGGCGCAGATCCTGCTCGCTTTCTTGATGCGGGCCGGCGCGCAGATGGAAGATGCTTTGGCGATCTTGGCGGAGCAAATGGAGGCACCCTTTTGCGACCGTATGCGGGAAGTCGAGGCGAAAAAACGCTATGCCACGTTATCAGGCGCGATGGAGAGCTTGGCGCAGGCGACAGGTGTATCGGTACTCGCGGATTTCGCGGTGCTGATCGCCGAGTCACAACGTTACGGGACACCGATGGCGGAGGCGACGATGCGTAGTCTGACGCTTGAGACGAAGCTACGCGATGCGCGAGCTGCGAGACGGTACGGGGAAGTGCAACTGCAACTGTCGATGTTCGCCACGTTTTTCATTGCTTTTCCGGGGTTTGGCTTTGTGCTCTATGCGCTCTTGGCGTATGCGCTGAGTTTGTTTCAGGG
>JAPNUP010000137.1 GCA_026627345.1 Bacillota bacterium
TCGAGCAAGACCAGATCGGGCTCATGCTTGCCGACGATTTGCAAAGCTTCCATACCGCTTCCGGCCAAGAGCACCTCGTACCCTTCTCTTTCCAGCACTTCTTGTAGCAATACCCTAATCCCAAACTGATCATCCACTACCAGGACTTGCTTTTGCATGAGATATCGCCCCCAGTCAAATCATCTCTAGATGAAAATAGCGCTGCATGCAACAAGGGCCAGCGCCTAGGCTGGCCCTTGTTATGTTATGTTCGACATGCACCTATCGATTCCTGCACAGCATGCCCTGCGTCAAGCCCCTGCCGTTTACTTCGCCAGATGCCGGACCAGTGCCGCTGCCACAAAGTCGCGAAATAGCGGTTGTGGACGATTCGGGCGAGATGTGAACTCCGGGTGAAACTGTACACCGACAAACCACGGGTGATCGCGCAGCTCGACGATCTCTACGAGTCGTCCATCAGGAGAAGTGCCGCTGATGATCAACCCTGCTGCCTCTAGCTCACTGCGAAACGCGTTGTTAAACTCATACCGGTGCCTGTGCCGTTCCCCTACCTCGGACTGCCCATATGCCGCTTGCGCTTTCGTGTTTGGGGTCAGGTGACACGGGTACTGCCCAAGTCGCATGGTACCGCCCTTGTCCTCGACATCGACCTGATCAGACATCAGATCGATAACCGGATGCTCAGTTAGCCCATTGATCTCGGAACTGTGCGCATCCGACCAGCCGACGACGCTTCGCGCAAACTCCACCACTGCCATTTGCATTCCGAGGCAAATCCCGAAAAAAGGAATCCCGCGTTCCCGCGCATACTGGGTAGCGAGAATCTTTCCTTCAATTCCCCGATCGCCAAACCCTCCAGGCACCAAGATGCCATCAGCATCCTGCAAGTACGCCTCGACATTCTCTGCCGTCACTTCCTCAGACGCAATCCAGTCAATCGTGACATCTGCGTTCGAAGCGACTCCGCTGTGAAAGAGTGCCTCAGCGACACTGAGATACGCATCGCGCAACTCTACGTATTTGCCAACGAGAGCGATGCGCACCTTGTGTTTCAAGTGCTTGATGCGATCGACCATCTCCGTCCAGTCGCGCATGTCCGCTGGCGGACAGCTAAGACCGAGATAACGCACCACGAACTCGTCTAAGCCCTGCTCTTGAAGAAGCAGTGGCACATCGTACAAAGTCTCCGCATCTCGCGCCTCGATGACTGCATCCTGCTCTGTATCACAAAACAGGGCGATCTTGCGCTTCACCTCATCAGTGAGGGGAATCTCCGTTCGGCATACGATCACCTGCGGATTAATCCCGATGCTACGCAGTTCTGCCACGCTGTGCTGTGTCGGCTTCGTTTTGACCTCGCCGCCGATGCGCAGTAAAGGAATGAGGGTGACGTGGATGTAGATGACGTTCTCCCGCCCGACGTCGCTCCTTAACTGGCGAATCGCTTCGAGAAAAGGAAGACTTTCGATATCGCCGACAGTCCCGCCAATCTCCGTGATCACTACGTCAATGTCCGGGCCTGATGCGGCCATGATCCGCTCTTTTATCTCGTTGGTAATATGTGGAATCACCTGAACGGTGCCCCCCAGATAGTCACCGCGGCGCTCCTTGCTAAGGACTGAAAAGTATACTTTGCCAGACGTTACATTATTGTATTTCGTGAGGTTGATATCGATAAACCGCTCATAGTGACCCAGATCGAGGTCCGTCTCGGCGCCGTCTTCCGTGACGTACACCTCGCCGTGCTGATAAGGACTCATCGTGCCTGGATCTACGTTGATGTAAGGGTCAAACTTCTGGATCGTCACGCGCAGTCCGCGGTTTTTGAGCAACCGTCCGAGTGAAGCCGCTGTAATCCCTTTGCCGAGGCCCGACACTACTCCGCCCGTGACAAATACATACTGAGTCATTGCCTCATGTTCCTCCTCGTCCCTATCACAAAGAAACGTCCTGGCGGCAATGCCAGAACGCATTTCATTTTGATCGAATTGACTCGCTTATCGTACCGACTGTGTACTGCCGTGTCAAGCCGCCTCACTCCACTTTGCTGATATTGCCAGAGCATGCATACACACAGGAGGAGCCACAGCCGAAGGCCGGGCTCCTCTTCGTGCGAGCGGACTAGAACTCCTCGTCTTCGTCCTCATCTTCTTCAAGCACGAGCTCTTCTGTCTCCTCCGCCTCTTCTTCCACAAAGTCGACTTCTTCGTCGAGCGTGACTTCTTCCTCGAAGGTTTCTTCCTCGTCGCCAAATGCGAATGGCGGCTCTTCATCGAGCAACTCTTCTTCTGGATCGAGCAAGTCGTCATCGTCGAATTCCGGCATTTCCTTACGCAAAAACTTCTTGCCAGGAGCGCGTTCGCTGGTCTTCTCAGTAGGATACCAGCGCTTCAAGCCCCAGACGTTGTCGCCGATGCACACGAACCGCCCATCGATGTTCATATCTGTATACAAACGGGCGATCCGATCATCCACTTCCTCATCGGTGAGATGACAGATTTCCGCCACTTTGCGCATCAGATCGCGATAATAAAAAGGTTCATTGGAGCCGGTCAGCACTTCGTGCGCGATCTCCACGAGCGACATATCCTCGAGTTGTTCCGCTGTATATTGTTCTATCCGCATTGCCATTCTCCGTTGCACCCCTGTCTAAACCATACTGTAAACCAACCGCTTCGTTATCTTGTCACTATTAAATCATGAATTGCAAGGAGTCACAAGCCAGTCACAACGCACGCCGATGCCCGCGTGCAAGGAACTCCTCCACGGCATGCTCGATCGTGCAGGTGCCCTCTAACACGTGAGCGACGGTCGACCGCATCTGATCATCGGATTGCAAAGACTGATCGACCGCTTCCCACAAGGCTTCCTTCAGGCGTTCGCGCAGCTCTTGCAAGCGTTGACGCAAGCGCCGCGCCTTTAAGCGCCCGTCTTCGCGCAAGTGACGATGATGCGCCTCCATCGCACTGAGCAGTTCCCCAAGCCCCTGCTCTCGAACCGCAGACACCTGAATCACCGGTGGACGCCACAGATCATCGACGCCGAGTTGACCTGGTGTGCGCACATCGAGCATGCCTTCGATCGCATGCGCGAGCTTGTCTGCACCAGGGAGATCGGCTTTATTGATGACAAACAAGTCGGCGATCTCCATGATCCCCGCCTTGGTCGCTTGCACTTGATCCCCACCGGCCGGTGTGAGCACAACCGTCACCGTGTCAGCTGCATGCATGACGTCAAGCTCAGACTGACCGACACCGACTGTCTCCAGTACAATGATATCAAAGCCTGCAGCGGCGAGAATGCGGATCGCTCCACGCGCTGGTTTCGCCAGTCCACCGAGCGATCCTCGTGCGCCCATACTGCGTATGAAGACGCCGGTGTCAAGAGCGTGCCGCCCCATGCGCACGCGATCCCCTAACACAGCACCCCCGGAAAAGGGGCTAGAAGGGTCAACCGCGATCACGGCCACGCGTTGCCCAAGGGCGCGATACCGGGCGATCAGCAAGTCGCTCAACGAGCTTTTCCCAGCGCCCGGAGATCCAGTCAACCCGATCACCCGGACAGGCGCCTGTAGAAAATCGCTGGCCGAGGCCAGTGCCGCGAGCAGCGCCTCGGCTTCATCGCCGCCTTCATCCACCAACGTGATCGCACGCGCAATCGCTCTCGTCTGCCCCTGCGCAATCTGCGCTACCAACCCCGCAATCATGGCTTTAGCAGGTGACCTGCAATGACCATACGTTGCACTTCGTTGGTTCCCTCGTAGATTTGTGTGATCTTCGCATCGCGCATCATCCGTTCCACAGGATAGTCACGCGTAAAGCCGTAGCCGCCATGAATCTGCACGGCCTCCGTCGCCACTTTCATCGCGACATCCGACGCCATCACCTTTGCCATCGCAGACGCCTTGCCGTATGGCAGACCGTTCGACTCCAGCCAGGCCGCCTGCCAGGTGAGCAAGCGCGCCGCCTCGATCTCCGTGGCCATGTCCGCCAGCTTGAACTGAATGGCCTGGAAATCGGTGATCGGCTTGTTAAACTGCGTTCTGTTCATCGCATAATGCAGCGCTGCATCCAGCGCGCCTTGCGCGATGCCGACCGCTTGCGCAGCGATGCCGTTGCGTCCACCGTCGAGCGTCATCATCGCGATCTTGAAGCCGAAGCCTTCTTCTCCTAAGCGATTTTCGGCTGGCACCTCGCAGTCTTCAAAGATCAGTTCGAGCGTCGGGGACGAGCGAATGCCCATCTTCTTTTCTTTCTTGCCAAAATGAAAGCCTGGCATTCCTTTTTCGAGGATAAAAGCACTGACTCCGCGCGAGCGCAAAGAGGCGTCTGTGGATGCAAAGACGATATAGGTGTCGGCTTCTCCACCGTTGGTCGTGAACACTTTCGTACCGTTTAGCACATAGCGGTCGCCTTTGCGAACAGCGGTCGTCCGCAGACTTGCCGCGTCCGTCCCAGCGCTTGGCTCGGTAAGTCCATAAGCGCCGAGTCTCTTGCCTTCTGCCATGGGCCGCAAATATTTCTGTTTCTGCTCCTCTGACCCGAACTTGTATAGCGGCCAACCCGCGAGCGAAACGTGCGCACTTAGCGTCACGCCGGTCGACGCACAGACGCGCGACAACTCCTCCACAGCAATCACATAACTGAGAAAATCGAGTCCGGCGCCGCCATACTCTTCACCCCAAGGGATACCTGTAAGTCCGAGTTTGCCCATTTTATCGAAGATGCTGCGGTCAAACCGTTCCTCCTCGTCGCGCTCTGCAGCGCTTGGCGCCACTTCCCGGTCTGCGAAGTCACGCACCAGTTTGCGCAGCGCCTGCTGCTCGTCGTCCAGTGTAAAATTCATATCATGGCCTCCTAGGCGTTTGCCGCTTTTCGCTCGATTGCTTTGGCAATCACGACGCGCTGAATTTGATTCGTCCCTTCATAGATCTGCGTCACCTTGGCGTCACGCATGAAGCGTTCAACTGGAAACTCCTTGGTGTAACCATAGCCGCCAAAAAGCTGTACGGCGTCTGTCGTCACCGCCATCGCGCTGTCAGTCGCATACAGTTTAGCCATGGAAGCCTCCATCGTACAAGGCTGTCCGCTACTGCGCAGTGCCGCAGCCCGATATGTCAACAGTTGTGAGGCTTCGATGCGCAAAGCCATATCAGTCAGCATGACTTGGACACCTTGAAAATCAGAAATCGCACGCCCGAATTGCCGCCGCTCTTGCGTGTACGCGAGCGCCGCGTCATAAGCAGCGCGCGTGATGCCGAGAGCTTGCGCGGCGATGCCGATGCGCCCGCCATCGAGCTGTGACATGGCAATCGTAAAACCTTGCCCTTCCTCACCTAACAGTTGAGAAGCCGGTACGCGCATGTCTTCAAATAGCAGTTGGGCTGTGGACGAGCCATTGAGGCCCATCTTGCGCTCTTTGCGCCCGATCATCAGGCCCGGCGTATCACGCTCGACTAAAAAGGCAGAAACCTTGCGTTCGCCTGCAGGTGATTCTGTAACGGCAAACACTGTGTATAAGTCCGCTTCGCCGCCGTTCGTTATAAAGACTTTGCCGCCATTCAAAATATACGCATCACCACTGCGCACAGCGCGCGTGCTGATGCTGCGCGCGTCAGAACCAGCTCCCGGTTCAGTCAGC
>JAPNUP010000176.1 GCA_026627345.1 Bacillota bacterium
GGTGCCTTTTCAGTTCCGACAATGCTTTCATCCAGTGCTTTGATAGCTTCAATTTGGTGTATGTATAGACTTACTGGGTTGTTGCCCGTACTGACCTCAATGATTCCTGCATGCGCGAACGAGGACTTGCTACCCTGACTCAAAGTCTGCTCGCCAACAAATCGAAACGTGATGGTTTCGTTATGCGATATGTCAAACCAATCTCCCAATTCTTCGCCATAAGTATAAACCATAATCCCGTGTTGATTCAGGTATTCGTCAACGATGTCAAGAATCTCACGCTTACGCTTCCTGTATCCCAGCAGGGAAAGGAAAGTCCTCAACTTCATGTATTTTATTCTGTTTACTCTGCTCTCCATCTCTTCCTTGATGTCCAAGACAACCTGTTCGATTGCGTTATCTATTTGTATAGTGTTTTCCATCAACTCACCCCATCTCATTATATGTCACACTAGATATCCGGTATATGTAATAGTTCGTCACTCGTAGCAGACTTACCTCCCACCATCGTCTATTTCTACCGTTAATGACTCAGTCTAATGTTTATTAACTTGGTGCCCTTGCCCCTTTTCCCAAATTCAGATCATATCCATGACTTCTGAAAACAAATCTAGCTTCCTTTTCCGCGCCTAAATCACCCGTAATCCCTTTTTCAAATAAGGCTTTTCCGTTCTTTCTTTCTGGCCGTCACCATCAAATCCTTTTCCCCGCATTAAAAAATACGAGTGAATTCGGGCCGTTGACCCGAATTCACCCGTTCTGTTTTTGGCGCAGGAGAACTCCGCTTCCTACTCCACGGTCACTGACTTCGCCAGATTGCGCGGCTTATCAACGTCATTGCCACGCGCCACAGATGCGTAGTACGCCAATAGTTGTAGTGGCGCAATCAGCATCAGAGGCGCGAGAAACGATACGGTCCGTGGAACATACAGCACGCGATCTACCGACTTGGCGATCTCTGCATCGCCAGCCCAGGCGAGCGCCAGCACGTGCGCATCGCGCGCCTTGACCTCTTTAATATTGCTCAGCGACTTCTCGTAGAGGGCATCTTGTGTGACCATTGCAACGACCGGTACGCCTTCTGTGATGAGCGCCAGCGTGCCGTGTTTCAGCTCTCCGGCCGGATAGGCCTCCGCGTGAATATAGGAGATTTCCTTGTACTTGAGCGCGCCTTCAAGCGCGACTGAGTAGTCGAGACCACGCCCTAGGAAGAAGGCGTCGTTCCAAGCTGAAAACTCATTGGCAATCTGTTCGATCAAAGGCGCTGTGTCCAATACCTCTTCTAGCTTCTCCGGCATCGTCGCAAGGTCTTTGACGAGCTGTGCCACCGTGCCAGGATCGACGGCGCTGCGCAGAGCGCCGACATAGGCGGCAAATAGGTACAAGGCTACCAACTGGGTCGTATACGCTTTTGTAGAGGCCACAGAGATCTCCGGACCCGCCCACGTGATGATCACGTCGTCTGCTTCCCGCGCGACAGAACTACCTACGACGTTAGTGATGGCCAGCACGCGATTTCCAGATGCCTTGGCTTTGCGCAAAGCCGCGAGCGTATCAGCCGTCTCCCCGGATTGGGAGATCACTACGATCAGCGTTTGATCAGTCACGATCGGATTCCGGTAGCGATACTCAGACGCAATCTCGACATCGACTGGAATGCGCGCCAGCGTTTCGATCGCCACCTTGCCTACAAGGCCTGCATGATATGAGGTTCCACACGCCACGATATGAATGCGATCGATCTGCTTAGCCTGCTCTACACTCCATGGCAATTCCGGCAAACAGACGCTCAACCCGTCCTCGGACAGTCTGCCACTCAGCGTATCACGGACAGCTTTCGGTTGTTCGTGAATCTCCTTGAGCATAAAGTGTGGATATCCGCCGCGTTCGGCGGCCACCGCATCCCAGGTAACCCGCAAAGGTTCGAAATGTACCGGATGGCCTTCCAGGTCAAAACACGCGACGCCATCTCGCGTCAGCACAGCCAACTCGCCTTCTTCGAGAATATAGACATCGCGTGTGTACTCCAGCACAGCCGGGATATCCGAAGCGATAAAGTTCTCTCCGTCGCCTAGTCCAATGATCAAAGGCGAATGTTTGCGAACCGCGATCAACTTGCCGGGTTCGGCCTTCGCCATGATGCCGAGCGCATAGGCACCGCGTACCACTTGTAAAACTTGCAACACAGTAGAGAAAAGATCACCCGTCCATTTCTCTTCCAATAAATGTGCAACCACTTCTGTATCCGTCTCAGAGGCGAATGTATGACCGCTAGCTGTGAGTTCCTCGCGTAGCTGCATGTAGTTCTCGATGATTCCGTTATGCACCACGACAAAGGCACTCGAACAGTCGGCGTGCGGGTGCGCATTCGCATCAGATGGCCGCCCGTGCGTAGCCCAGCGCGTGTGGCCGATCCCTTGATTGCCCACCAGCGGCTGCGCCTCCAAACGGTCTGACAGCACAGCCAGACGCCCTACTGATTTTTCTAGCTGAAAGTCACCATCGTTCCACACCGCTACTCCAGCGGAGTCGTACCCTCGATATTCTAGCTTGCTGAGTCCCGACAAGAGCACATCCTGAGCTGGCCGAGGACCAATATATCCGACTATTCCACACATTTGCATTCGCTCCCCAAATGAAAGTAGACGACAATGACCCACGCACATACGGCAGAATGACCGCGCACGCGAGAAAGGCATCGGAAAAATGCACACGACAAATCAAGAGCCGACCTAATCGCTTGCGTTTATGAGATATGGCGAATGAGTATACAGGCTCCGACATTTCACCGCCGGGCTCTGCTTGAGGAGAAAGGGGGATATCAGGTAGGTGGATACTGCATCTTCATCGATCTCTATGTTCACGGTTCTACGCGTTCTAACATCCGCTGCTCGCGCGTCCCGCCACTCCCGAAATGGGCTTTGTCCTGCGAGTCACCTCACAGATTTGGCCCGACTTCCTACGATGCGGAGTCACACCGGGAGGCACCCGCCGAATGGTTCGCTAACCTCCACCGCGTCAACTGATCCTGCAGGCTGTGAGCACGACGAGTGGCTTCTGCCACTCACGCGTTTCACGTCTGCCAACACCAGTCCTGGCGCTTATCAAACTCACCGTTTCTCCATCATCCCGAAATATCGACTGCTCCTTACCCCACTCGGCGCCGTCTACCACCTCCTAGCAATTCTCCACACTATAAGCGACTCGCTAGGCTTTCGTCAACAACGTAGGCGCCCCGCTTGCTCAATGCGACCAGACGGGGCGCCTACGGTCAGCTGTCCCCGCCACGTCGCCCACCTTTTTCTAGGCACCGAGTTCCCGTCTCACCACCGCCGCAATCTCCTGCGCATACGCTGTGACCACCTCTTCCGTAGGCGCTTCGACCATCACGCGAACGATCGGCTCTGTACCGGATTCGCGTACCAACACACGCCCGTCTTCACCGAGTCGTTGCTCCACTGCAGCAATAGCCTCAGCCACAGCATCATTTCGCTGCCAAGCCGACTTGTCGGTGACGCGGATATTGATGAGAGACTGTGGATAAGACCGCATGACGCCAGACAGCTCACTGAGCGACTTGCCTGTGCCAGCGATCACATCCAGCAGTTGGAGTGCTGTCAGTACACCGTCACCCGTCGTGTTATGCTGCAGGAAAATCACATGCCCAGACTGTTCACCCCCGAGCATGAAGCCGCCGTCACGCATTGCCTCCATGACATAGCGATCACCTACCGAAGTGCGAACGAGTTCGATGCCGAGTTCCTTTGCCGCTTTGACAAATCCATAGTTACTCATCACC
>JAPNUP010000178.1 GCA_026627345.1 Bacillota bacterium
AAATAAATATATAAATATTTCTCTCTATTTTTTTCATTCAAAACAGAAGAAAATATTCTCAATTTCCCCTTTTTCTAAAAGAAAAAGTAGATTGATAGTAATACCAGATCTTTCGATTTAAATGGTAATACCGTGTAATTATTTATTTATGGGTCTAAAATATGAAATTTTAAAAGTTGAGTGTAAAGAAAATAATTGTTTTATTTCGATAAAGTTGATAAGAAATGGCACAGAAGAAATTTTCAATTCTGTGCCGTTAGAGAATATAAATAAATTGGTAAAGAATTTCTCATTTATCTAAATATCTATTTTTTCCCCATGTTGATTTAAGATTTTTAAACTCCGAAATTTGAAATTTACAATTTTTATTTAATGCAGCGCGAAATAAATTCAAAATGTATCTTGAGTGTGAAACAAAAAAATTTAACGTGTTGTAAAAAATCACGATTATGATTGAAAGTATCTTGAAATAGTTTCAGTTTGGATACAAAAATGTTTTTATACCCCATGCGTTAATTTTGGAGAAAACTTTTTTAATACTTGTCTTGTTACTTTTGCCCTTATTTTACACAAAAATTAGGGGAAATAAGGGCGTAAAATCGTTTTTAAATAAAAAACTTTTGGCATTTGGTATAACTCTTTTCTCATATCTCTTTTTCTTGAAATGAACCCAATTTCTAACTAACTTGAAGAAAAAAATTGTTATTTGTCCGCACAAAAATCTACTAGACTTGCTTATACTTTACTAGATAAGTTTAAATTGAAAAATGTGCGGGAAAACTCTGAATTATCACCAAAAGAATTATTTATTATCACTATAGAAAATATATTACAAAAATTTGAAAAATTGCCTGTGGACTGAGATTATGCCCCAATTTAGGGCATAATCTCAGTTTTTCTCTCACTCTAGAACAAAGATTTCAAAAAATTTTTCTATTGTATGTAATATATTTTGTAATATGTAGTAAAGTGATCTAATTGTAGAGAAAAAGATATATAAGCATATAATATGTATATTATATTAGGGGAGACTATGGAAGAAGAGAACATTACGAAAAAAATAACAATGGAAGAAACAAGAAGGCAATTGTTGAAAGAACTGGAAGTACTAGAAAAGGTGAATAAAACTTTAGATAAAATAGTAACGATAATGGGAGAGATAAGTGACGTATGTGACGAAATCAAAATGGCGCACCCGGAAATTAGAAAGAGTGCAATAGCAAAATGTTCTGAGATTCAGAAGAAAGTGCGTGAATTATACAGTATCGTATCTGATACAGTGTACTGAAGTCAATCTTCTTTTTTTTATGCTTTTCTTTTTCTTGATGAAGAGAATTTTATATTATCGCAATATACCTATATTATATATATGTATATTTCTTCTTCTCCCATTCTTGATAAAGAGAATAATGCAACATACTATTATACATATATATAATATATGTAAAATGTGCATAGAAAAAGTGTACACAAAAATAAATTTATCTTAATTCAAAAATTATTCCGTTATACTCTTTAGATATAAAGCTATATCTCTGGTCAAACTGCCTTTGGAAAATTTCATGATCATAAGCAATATCCAATATTATACCTTTCTGTTTATTTTTCGCTGGTCGCATTACTCTTCCTATCCTTTGCACTAATTTAATTCTACTCTTTCCTTGTGATAATAATACTATTAAGCGTAAATTTGGAATATCCAGCCCCT
>JAPNUP010000058.1 GCA_026627345.1 Bacillota bacterium
TGCTGCGCGATTTTTCCAAGCACTGGCAGCAAAAACTAAAATTAGCTCTGACGAGTCAGACACGTCTTGATCTGGATGGCCTTTTGGCCGAGGTATGGCAGAAGGAAATCGCGAAGGTGACCTCTGTTATCTATTAATACCTGGTTTTGGTATTGTAGTAATAATATAATAGGTAAAACGACGTGAGAGGGCAGCGATGGCCAAAGCATGGATCTACAAGCAGGTGACTCGACAGGGCAAGCAGCTAGGCTATTATGTGGTCTATGATGTCGGTATCCGTCCAGATGGTCGACGCGATAGAAGGAAAAAGATGGGATTCAAAACAAAAAAAGAAGCTGAACATTGGAAGGCTCAATATGAGGCCGAACTCCAAAGAGGCATTGTTCCGTCTCGTCGCACACGTATGACCGTCCGCGACTACCTGCAATACTGGTACGAGCATCACGTGATCCCGTCGACCTCTGCAAAGACGGAAGAGGGATACCGATCCGTAATCAGGGGCCATATCATCCCTGCGATGGGCAGTGTCTATTTGCAGGATCTAACCACAGGTCACATCCAGCGATACGTGTATGATGCGATCGCCGACGGCAAGGCGCGTAACACAATCCGCAATCACCTCGCAGTTTTGCGGCGTGCCTTAAATGATGCGGTAGCAGACGGCATGCTACCACGCAACGTCGTGGATATGAGGCGTTTGAGCTTGCCAAAAGCACAATCGTCACCACATACGATCTGGACACGCGAGCAACGAGATGCCTTCTTGGCTGCGCTACAGGACACCCAATATTATGCACTTGTCTATCTCGCCATGCACACAGGGATGCGGCGCGGTGAATTGCTCGGGTTGACATGGCGCAAAATAGATCTGAATCGAAGCGAAATACTGGTCAACACAGCGAGGACAACCGTGGCAGCCGACATCCGACAACGCAAGCCAGGACAGGGGACAAAGACAGGTCGATATCGGATCATCCCGATCATCGACTCACTAGAGACCGTGTTACAACACCATCATGAACATCTTAAGCAATTAGGCATCTCAACGACCGAGGAAGACTACGTCTTTCTAAGTTATCACTCTGGACGCCCTCTTAGTCAATCTGAAGTTACACGAGTACTGAACCGTACGCAGCAAGCTCTCGGATTGCCTCATATCCGCTTTCACGATCTCAGACATTTATTCGCTACATTAGCGCTGCAGCACAACATCCCAATTGCTGATGTCTCGGCTATCCTCGGGCATTCACGTACAAGTGTGACGTTAGATGTGTACACACATGTCCTGCAAAATACACACAGGGAAAAAATGGAACAGATCACAGCGGCGATATCAGGCTGAAAGTGTTACCACGGTGTTACCACAGCGACAAAATTGCGAAAAATACTCAATTGCAAAAAACATATCCCCCGCATCCAAACGGGGGATTTTCCTTGATAAATCAAGGTTTTCTTCTGTGGCGGGGGCGTCTGCGAATCGAACACAGCCATCGGCATCCAGCCGACGCACACGGTTTTGAAGACCGGGAAGGACACCAGTACCCCATCCGCCCCCAAGATAAGGTGGCACATCGGGCCACCGAGTGCTTAGTATACACGTCTCGCGTCGTGGATTCAAATGAGTAGACGTGGGCGCGGCCTTCATAGGAGCGGCAGTTCACCATCTATAGCTAGTGAATGAGTACAATTCCGAGGAGCGAAAGCGCTACGATCGACAAGCTCACCACATAGTCCCACCAGTGTACATTCACTTCGCGGTAGAAGGTCCGATGCTGCGCTGACATGGCAGGTGGGCCGACGAAGCCGCGAGCTTCCATCGCGATGGCTACGCGTTCGCTCATGCGGATGCCTTGGCTCAACAGCGGTAGTGCATAGGTGATCACTCTGAGCACGGGGGCGGCGGACTCGCGACTGCGAATCTGCCGGGCTTGCCGGAGTTTTGTCCACTCAGAAGAGAACAGCGGTACGACGCGCAGCCCGGCAAGAGCCCCGTATGCGAAGCGTGGCGGCACTTTGAAGCTGCGAGTCAGAGCGACCATGAACTCCGTGATATCTATTTGTGTGACAAACAGGATGCCAAAGAGGACGGATCCGAGCATTCGAATCGACAAGACGAGTCCGTTATGCACCCCTACCCAGCTGATGGTATAAAATAGCACGTGATAACTCGGCGCGCCCGGTGGGATGGCCGAATTGGCCACGTAGGTCCAAAAATACAGGATGTACAGGATGACAAAAGGAGCAAGCAGTTTGAGGATGCGCCACGGACTCATCCAACCGAGTGCCATCATGACAAATAGCGGCAAGGCGAACTGCGCAAGTGCCTGCGGCAGTGTATGGGCGGATAGAGAGATCACGGCTGCTGCAAGCATGGATGCGAACATCCATGCAGGATTCAACCGTTGCACAGGTGACTTGCGCCGCGCACGGTCGCGTTTGGACGCGCGTTCGTCCGCCTGGTCAATCGGTGAGCTCGATAGGTTTTGCGCGCTGCGTTGCCGGTCTCGATAGGCGGACTTGGGCAAACCTACATCCGACGAATCTAGGCGCAGTTGATCATCCCGGAGATGAGCCCTGACTTGAATGTCTTCGCGCGCAAACAATGCCTCTGGCGTGCCGGAAAAGAGTACGCCGCCTTCTGCTACGACGAGTACCCGCTTGGCGTAGCGCCTCACGAGGTCCATATCGTGGGTGGTCAAGATAATCGTTTTGCCTTGCTCATGGAGCTGGCGCATTTGTTCTAACAGTGCCAACTGAGTGCGGGCATCTTGACCAAAGGTGGGTTCATCAAAAAGGTACATGTCGTGTTCGTCACGCAGCATGGAGGCGACTGACAATCGCCGCTTCTGCCCCTGACTCAGCGCAAATGGGGAGTGTTGCTCAAGGCCTTCTAAGCCGAACTGGTTGAGCAGCGCTTGGACCCGTTCGGGAACCTGTTCGCCGACGATCCGGTTGGCGAGTTCATCACCGACGCGCTCGTAGATGAATTGAAACTCCGGGTTTTGAAAGGAGTAAGCGATGACGCCAAAGCGCGCTCGCGGCTTCCACTCGCGGATCGGTCGTCCGAGAAGGTGCACGGATCCCGTTCGCGCTTTCGTCAAGCCGGCAAAAAGCTGAAGCAGTGATGATTTGCCCGCTCCGTTCGGGCCTACGATGGCGACAAAGTCACCTTTTGCAATCGTCAGAGTCAAATCCGATAAAATGATACGATCGCCATAGGCGATCTGGGCCGCAGCAAGGGATAATGCTGGCACCGTGGGCGATAAAGGCCCACTGCTGTCCTGTGGGTCAAGTGGGATAGCCGAGTGCCCACTTTGCTTCAAGATGCGATCATCACCCGCGCATTCAGGCGGCTGTTTCCACTGAGCAACGACCCCTTCCTGAACGAGCCAATCCCACTCTTCACGCACCACGTCAAGTGTTGGCCCTTCCCGATAGATGCGCCCAGTATGGTCAAATAGCACGACCCGGTCCATAATCGGCAGCAAAGCGTCAAACTTATGCTCGATGACGATCATCGTCTGTCCGGCGGCGCGCAACGCTGCGATCTGATCGAAAACTTGACGAGTCGACAAAGGATCAAGGTTTGCCGTCGGTTCGTCGAGAATGAGTAGCGTCGGCTTTTGTGCAAGCGCAGACGCAATGGCGAGCTTTTGTTTCATGCCGCCCGAAAATAAGGCGTGCTGCGCGGTCCAAGGCACGAGACTCCCGGCTTGTTCGAGCGCAGACGCAATGCGATCAGGCATTTGAGCGCGCGGGACCTGTCTGTTTTCGAGGCCAAATGCGACTTCATCTGCCACCTGCAACATGCAAAACTGCGCATCGGGGTCTTGAAATACATAACCGACGTCACCTGATGCCTGAAGGGCAGCGCTAAATTCGACTTGTCCTTCGACTACCGCTTCGACGGACTGCGGGATCAGCTTAGCGCACAGCATCGCCAGCGTACTTTTCCCACATCCGCTTGGTCCCATCAATAAGACGGTTTCCCCTTCGCAAAGGGAAAAGTCGATTTCCGACAAAATGGCTGGCGCGCCTTGTTCATATCTGACAGAAACGTCCCGTATGGATAGCAGCGGTTCAGCCAATTGTGAAGTGCCGGTTGGGCTACTCGCGGACCGCTGTGCCAATTGCATACTCACTTTTGCACCCTGGCGACGCGACCGAGAGCAAAGTTGCGTACGATTCCGGCACGATTTAGCGCATCACCGATGAGCTTCGGCAAAAGGCCGCCGAACAAGGCGCCGCTAATGAGGGTAAAGATAAAATAAAGGAGGATGTCCGTGTGTGTATAGACGCTGCCGCCTTGAAAGTACCAGGTGAGACTCGCGCCGAGACCTGACAGTGCGCCCGAAAGGAGCATCGTTCCCAGCGTAAATCGACGCCATGCAAACAGTGCAAAGGCCACTTCCGCCCCCACACCTTGTGTGAAGCCCCACACCAAATTCTGCAGTCCAAACTGACTGCCAAGCGCCTGTTCGATCATCGCTGCGACGAGTTCAGCGAGCAGCGCCGCACCTGGACGCTGAATCACATAAGCGACAAGACCAGAAGCGATAAACCACAGGCCGTTAAGCATCCCTTGCGAAGGGACCCACGTCGTGTTGATGAGCGGATACAAGACATCCCACAGGCGGTAAATGCCACCGCATACGACGGCCAAAATCACCATGACGACAATGTCTCGCAACTTCCACTTCATAAGTGATTGCCTCCATTTTTTGCGCGCACAGAGGTTTTGTAGCAAAATCAAAACACCTCGTTTGCGCATGATCTGCGTGCAAAGAGGTGCATCGGAGTCCACTGGCACTTCCTCCCGCTGGTATTATCCAGATCGAGTTTAAAAGGGTTAGCATCCATCTGCTTCTCAGCCATACGGCACCCCTAGCGCCTCTTCACGATATGCAGTTAGTCACTTTATAACACATTGTGCCGGAGGCGGCAATAGGAGTGTGCTAGGATAGACCTTTATGGTGCTGTCGCACCACCGTCTACGAGGAGAATGAACCACAAGGAGTGTGGGGGATGCAAGCAGACGACCAGACTTTACCGTCATTCGTCCTAGACTGGCTCGGGCAAAATGGGTACCAGGTGAATCGCGTAAAGCGCCTGATCGGTGGGTACGCGGCCACGCTCTATCGGCTGTCCGTTTCGGCGCGAGATGCCAAGACTTGCAGCTTGATCTATAAACACCTCACCGCGGATCGCCGGCAAGAGCTGACCCTGTATGACCAGGTGTTATATGGACGCAGTGATCTGATTCCACGCGTGCTTGCGTGTTTCAGGGAAGCCGACAGCGCAGGGATTCTGATGGTCGATGAAGGGCCAACGCTGAAGGCTTGGTGCCAGACACTCTCCCGCGCGCAACGCCAACGAAAACTCAAGGACGCGGTGAGATGGTTGGCGGATCTGCATATTCGCTGCGAAGCTTGGTTGCCAGAACTTGTGGGACGAGGTTTGCAGTCGACCTATCCGGTTTCGTCTGCTGTCACCTGGGCAGGATATGCCATCGTTGCGTTGCAGGGACTGTCCGCAGACGAGACTTGCGATTTCGTGAGCGAAGCGCAGGTGCAGGAGATTGTGCGCATGAGCGACTGGTTCTACGAGCGGTACCCTCATTGGTTGGCTGGGCGAACCACCTTGACGCACGGTGATGCGCACCATGGGAACATCGTGTGCACAGAGAATGCCTTTTTACTGATAGACTGGGAGGCAACCTGTGTCGCGGTTCCCCAGCGGGATCTCGCGATTTTTTTACAAGATGTGTTGGACGCAACCGTTCATGAAGCTGTCAAACGCGCCTACTTCGAACATTTGCGAGCGGCTGGTTGGGAAACGACCTCCCATGCATTTGCCCAATCATTTGAGGCCGTTTTCTTTGACAATACGCTGATGATGCTCGGATGGGAGATTCAGCAGTATCACAAAGGCTATCTGACACGCGTGGAAATCGCTGAGATTACCCGTGTCAAGATGAGCTGGCTGGCGACGTCTTTCGCACAGTTACAGGATGGGACACTTGAATGACGATTCGTTCTATGTAGACATTTTTGGTTGGATCACTCTGCTCTTGTGACTGTGGATTCGTCGTCACGGGGACGTGTGCGATGCGCTCCACCACATTCATACCAGAGGTCACGCGTGCAAACTGTGTGTAGTTCGGCTGCGAATCGAGAATCTGGGCGGCTTCAGGACCTGTGCAAATAAAAAATTGGCTGCCATTAGTGTTAGGTCCGGCGTTAGCCATAGCGACAATCCCAGGCGCGTAGGAATAAGGCGGTGGAAGCTCATCGGCAAATTCGTATCCGGGCCCACCGGTTCCGTTTTGGTCAGGATCACCCGTTTGCACCATGTATGGCGCAATAATGCGGAAAAACTTGTCTCCGTTATAAAAGTGATGCAGGGCTAAAAAGACAAAGTTATTGACCGTGTGTGGTGACTGTTTGGCAAATAACGATAAGGTGAACATCCCATAGGTGGTGTAGACTTTGGCCACATAGTGTTTATGGACATTGATGCTCATAGCCGGTGGATGCGACCAACGCTGGGCGCGGTCAGACGCTGTTGCCGACTCTTTAAAACCTCCCGATTGCACGTTCGTAGACGGGGCAGGGGCGGCAATGGGCTTTGTGCCACAACCGGACAGGGTCAAGATCGCTCCGAGCCCTATTCCTACACCATATAAAGCCTGTTTGTACAAACGTCGCATCTTCGCACACCTTTCTCTATGTATGTCTCGAACCCACCCCGGGTTCTTATCTGGCACCAAAAAAACGCCAGTGCAGGGTGCCTTACCCTCAGAGTCACACAGGATGTTGTCCTATGGTAGCACAGAGGGTATAGCATAGTCACCTGACTGGCGCTTTCAGGAGTACCTTGTCATCTCCTAATCCGTTCGCACGTCTTTGCCCATGGCGATCAACACGATAAGCCCGATGATCGTAATGACGAAAAAGAGGCTGAAGATGGTTGTGAAACTGGTGTGCGAGGCGATCAGAACGCCGACTGTATAAGGTGCGAGAATGCCCCCGATTTTGCCGACTCCCATAGAGAATCCGACGCCCGTTCCGCGTGAAATCGAAGGATACTGTTCTGCGGAAAACAGATACGTCGCGCCCCAGGCTCCGAGGTTTGAAAAATTGAGGATTAACCCGAAGATGAGCAGTGGCGCTAGTGCCGTGGACATGCCAAACAGCAGAGCCGAAAAGGCGGATACGATCGTAAAGACGATCAGGGTATTCTTGCGGCCCCATTTCTCGACTAAAGTGGCGGCCGTCAAGTACCCGGGTATTTGGGCGAGTGCCATGATCAGCACATACCCGAAGCTGTGAATCAGCGAGAAGCCTTTGAGCACCATGACACTTGGTAACCAGAGAAACATGCCGTAGTACGCGAAATTGGCGGTAAAGTAGATCACCCACAAAACGATTGTGCGCCGTCTGAGCTCGCTGGACCAGAGACGAAGGAAATTCTCACGCGTCCCCAAGCGCTTCTGGATACTCGTAAAACTCCGACTTTCCGGCAAAGCGCGCCGTAGATAGAGTGCGTACAAGGCAGGTAAAATGGTGATCGCAAACGCCGCACGCCATGTGAGCGCTGGGATGACCAGATAGCCGATGAGCGCTGCGACGATGCCGCCAACTGCCCAGAAGGTTTCTAGATATACGGTGCGTTTGCCGCGAATCTCAGGCGGTGACGACTCGAGCACAAAGGCGGTGGCGACAGGCAGTTCGCCGCCGAGGCCGAGGCCAGTAAAAAAGCGAAGGGCAAGCAGTACACCGATGGAGCCGGCCAGCGCACTGAACCCGCTGGCGATCGAAAAGATGATGATCGTGATCATAAAGGTGCGCTTGCGGCCGATACGGTCCGCCAGCATACCGGCGCAAGCAGAGCCGATGGCCATGCCGGCCAACGTGATACTGCTGAGCAGTCCGGCTTGCTGAGGCGTGATTTTCCAAGCGAGAAAGAGGGCGGCGATGACAAAACTGAGCAGCCCCACATCCATCGAATCGAACAGCATACCGATACCGCTGGCAGTCAATAATTTTCTGCCCGATGGCAGGTCTTGCATAATTTCACGCTCCTCTCTTCAGGCTGCATGAGGCATGAGTCCAGCCCAGCTTCCTTCTTCCTCAGATATGCGAGTATCCACCCCGTGGTGACAATCGCACACAGCGAAGAGCCGACGGATTCTTACAAGAACAACAGGCCTACGCCGTTACCACTTCTGTCAGCATGCATAGCGTGTAGACAAGAGGTGTTGTCACCGAATAGGCGATGTGCCTGCACTTGTATGGTCACACAAGGTGGCATGGAACCGCCGGGGAGGGAAGTAGCGTGTTAAAGGCAGACGAAGTGCGAACGCAACTCGATGAATTGGCGCAAGCGATTGAAGAGGCGTTTGCCAGCGAGCAGACGGTGTCTGGAACCGCACTGATCGCACGACTGGAGTCGTTGCGAAAAGCGATGGAGACATCGGCTCCTGACGTGATCGGGGCGTACTACGGGTACTTGCAGATCAAGGAGCAGTTCATGCAGATGAAACTGCGTAGTGACTGGGCCAAGCGTTATGCGATGCGCTTTTTTGGGTGGGAGCTCACGCTGCTCGCGTTGCTGCTAGCGATTGGGGCAGCTGGTGTCGCGATGCTGCAATATGGGGGCGCCGATTGGCTGTGGCTGCACGATACGATCGTCTTGTGCGCATGGTGGGGGGCAGTCGGCGCGACCGCGGCCGCCTTGCATGCCTTATATATGCACCGGCAAAATGGCACACTCACGATCACTTTGGACGCTTGGTTGTGGTCCAAGCAACTGCTCGGCGGCGCGCTCGGTCTTCTAGCCGGATTGGCTTTGGACTTAACGACCACTTCGGCGAGTGGCCACCCTGTATCGACCACCGCGCTGCCAGCCTTGACCGCGTTTTTCGCAGGTTTTAGCGAGCGGCGGTTTCTGAACTTCCTACAAGAAAAAATAGGGCGCATGTTACAACCGAGTCAACCCGCGAGCGTCAGCCATCAGTCTGCGGACGGAGCCAAACCGACAGAGTGACGGGCAAGCTAATGTGCGCACATCCAGTCCAGCATGCTGTCGAGAACCTCGTCACGCTCCGGTTCGTTTAACAGCTCGTGGTATAGCCCAGGCCATTCGCGGTACGCTTTATCTGCGCTTTCGCAGCGGTCAAACCAGGCCTTAGTGGCAGACACCGAGACGATTTTGTCGGCTCCGGCCTGCCACACGCCAACCGGCAGGGACACTGCGGCCGTACGCTCGTTGGCCGCTGCCATGGCTTCGGTGAAAGCGAAGAAAAAGCGAAGGGTGACTCTCTTCAATACATCAGGATCGTTTGCATAGGCGGCTACGATGGTGGGACTGCGTGTGACGTCCTCGGCGGGAATGCCGGTTGGCTGCTCGAGCCGCGGCAAGAAGCGCACCAATAGGCGGCCTAGGGTAAGGCGCCAACCGGGAATAGCCAGAGCCGTCCCAAAGGCTGGCGAAGAGAGCAACAATCCGTGAAGCGGATCATGCTGGTGAATCTTTGGTGCGGCGAGGGCAGCGATGAGCCCGCCCATCGAGTGCCCGAGCAGAAAATGGGGGAGAGTCGAGCCAAAGTGGGTGCGCGCGCTTTCGTGTAGCGCCTCCACGGCGCTTATATACTGATCGAAGTGTTCGATATGTCCGCGCGTTCCTGGCGATCGGCCGTGCCCCGGGAGATCGCCGATGACGGCGCTGCAGTGGTGCGCTTGTAACCATTCAAGCACATACTGGTAACGAGCGCTGTGCTCGCCAAGTCCGTGAACGATGGTGAGGACCCGTTTGGGGTCAGGCGCTTCGCTATAAACGATATTTGGCGTGAGATCCATGAGAGCCACTCCTATCTTTGTCAATATCACTCTCCTCGTAGTGTAGCAGAATCCTCGCTCAGCTGTTTGGAGAAAAGTGGGCATACTGTCTTCGGAAGGAAGGGGTTCTTTGAAGACAAGCCTAGGGCATCGCTTTTTGATGCGACTGCGACAGACAGTCTCTGCCATGACGAGTACCTGGATGGCTATTCGCGAGGACGCGAACACACAGTCTCACCCGCACGCATGGCAACAGCAACGTACAGTATACGAGCGGCGGCTGTTTACCTACTGGCGGCAGCCTCCTGTCAGAGAAGACGAGCTTACGCCATCGCGTCGACGACTTATCGAAGAGATCCGCGCGCAAACAGCTGCAGCCAACGTCAATAATCTGACACGCACAGATGCTTATTTGCGCATCTATTTGGCGCATCCAGAACTACACTGGGCATTGCTGGCCCATCTGGTGTCGCGAAATGGCGGGTGGAATATGACTGATCTGCGCGGGGATGCAGTGCGACCGGTGCTCAGTGCGGCTTCGCAAGAACGGTATTTTGCCTTTCTCGAGAGGTGTAATTTCCTCATCTTTTATGATGCGTATCCACAGCTGCTCTTGTACGCGTACAGCAAACGGAATCACGAACCTGTGTTTGATCTTCTGCCGTGCCTAGGGGTATCGTCGTTTATGCGGGCGGCGTGGGAAACTTACTGGGAAGATCATTGCACAGGCCCACTGGTCATCGCGCAGATTATCAACGAGCAGTCGTTCATCGAACAACGCGTGGTCCAAAATGAAGTGTATGCACCGATTTTTCAGGAACCGAGCTTTGCAGCCCAGTCTCTGTTCCATCTGGTCAGCGTGTTTTTCCCTGCGCAATCGGTCAGTGGACGTATCGTGGGTCTTTATGGGAATCGAGTACGCGACTTCACATCACTGACGGAGCGCATCGCGGTCGGCAAGTCCTTGTACGCGCTGTTGTTTCCAAAGGTATCGGCAAAACACAGGGCGAAACGGATTCGCTCGGCCTCTACGAAAAGTCGCGTACGGGGGCCAGTATCCGCATTGTTGCGCTTCGCGCGCACGGTTTCGCACAGTGGGTCGCGCACAGACTACATGCCTTCACTCTTCTCGCGAGAGAAACATTCGGATCGGTTGTACAGTCCTGCGTTGCGTGAGGCTTGGCCAGACAGCGTGCAAGCGCCGGTGGAGCCAGGCGACTGGTGTCACAATATGGAACCTATACAGTGGCTAAATCCACCGGAGCCGCCGCCAAACGCCAGTCTGATGCCTCGTTATCGGGAGCGTATACGCCTCTTAAAAAAAGGCGCGAACGCGATCGGCCCGACGGTCCGCGGGCGTTGATCAGGTCCGCGCCTTCTGGAAGGCGTACGGCAGCTATGCGTGAGCTACAGCAAAGGGCGCTGTCTTTTCATATTCATCGATCTGCGCTGCGTGGCGCAGTGTCAGGCCGATATCGTCCAGTCCTTCTAAAAGACACATCTTGCGGTACGGGTCAACGGCAAAGTGAACAGATTGCCCACTAGCGGTCGTCACGGTCTGCTCGCGCAAGTCGACGGTGGCTGTGAAACCAGGCTGCGCTTGTGCTTGCGCCAAAAGCGCTTCTACATCCGTTTCTGGCAGGGTGATCGGCAAGACGCCGTTTTTGAAACAGTTGTTATAGAAAATATCTGCAAAGGAGGAGGCGATGATGACGTGAAAACCATAGTCGAGCAGTGCCCACGGCGCATGTTCGCGCGATGATCCGCAACCGAAATTCGGCCCTGCTACCAAAATAGAGGCACTGCTGTATGGCGCTTGATTGAGCACAAAATCCGGGATTGGAGTTCCGTCTGATTGAAAGCGCCAGTCGTAAAACAAGAAGCTGCCGAATCCGGAGCGCTCGATGCGTTTTAAAAATTGCTTGGGAATGATGGCGTCGGTGTCAATATTCGCGCGCGGAATCGGCGCCAGAATGCCAGTGTGCGTGTGAAATGGTTCCATGTCAGTCAGGCTCCCTTTCTTCAGTGAGTGAACGCTTATGGCACCAGGGGTGCTCAGGCCAACTGGCGTGTATCGACGAAGTGGCCGGCGATGGCGGCCGCCGCCGCCATCGCGGGACTCACCAAGTGCGTGCGTCCATCGCGACCTTGTCTGCCTTCAAAATTGCGATTGGACGTGGACGCGCACCGTTCGCCAGGGGCGAGCACATCCGGATTCATCGCGAGGCACATGCTACAGCCGGGTTCACGCCACTCAAAGCCTGCTTGCACAAAGATATCATGCAACCCTTCTCGCTCTGCTTGCTCTTTCACGAGATGAGAACCGGGGACCACCATCGCTTTGACGTGAGACGCGATCGTTTTGCCTTGTACAACTTTGGCGGCTGCGCGCAAGTCTTCGATGCGCCCGTTGGTGCAAGAACCGATGAATACGCGGTCGATGCGAATCTCCTGCATCGGCGTACCAGCTGTCAGACCCATATAGGCCAGTGCCAGTTCCGCAGAGCGGCGTGCCACCGGGTCTGCCATTTGTGCCGGATCCGGGACCCGACCGGTGACGTCGGCGCCCATGCCAGGACTCGTTCCCCAGGTCACTTGTGGTACTAGGGTTTGGGCGTCAAACTCGATGCGCGCGTCAAAAGCAGCATCGGCGTCCGTGCAAAGCTGCCGCCAGCGCTGCTTGGCAGCTTCAAAGTCGGCGCCTTGCGGGGCATGGCGACGCCCTTGCAGATACGCGAATGTCGTGTCGTCAGGAGCGATCAGCCCCGCCCGAGCCCCGGCTTCGATCGACATATTGCACACGGTCATGCGCTCTTCCATGGAAAGCGCGACGATAGCGGGACCACGGTACTCGATCACGTAGCCTGTGCCAAAGGCAGTGCCGTACTTGGCGATCAAACCGAGAATCAGGTCTTTGGCTGTCACACCGGACGGCAACTGTCCGAAGACAAACACTTCCATCGTCTTCGGGCGCGTCTGCTGCAGGCACTCAGTGGCTAGCACGTGTTCGACCTCACTTGTGCCAATCCCAAAGGCCAGTGCGCCGAAGGCGCCGTGCGTCGAGGTGTGGCTGTCCCCGCACACGATGGTTTTCCCAGGCAGGGTGAGTCCCAGCTCTGGTCCGATCACATGAACCACGCCTTGGTCGCGACTGTGAATGTCTGCGAGTGGGATTCCGAACGCTTCGCAGTTGGCGCGCAAGGTATCGATCTGCTGTTTGCTGATCGGATCAGTGATGGGCAAAGCACGGTCAGTCGTGGGGACGTTGTGGTCGACCGTAGCGTAGGTGAGATCTGGGCGGCGTACCTTTCTCCCGGATGTGCGCAATCCTTCGAACGCTTGTGGAGATGTCACTTCGTGAACGAGATGCAAATCGATATACAAAAGCGTAGGTTCGCCTGCTTGCTCCCGCACCACATGCGCATCCCAAATTTTGTCTATCAGTGTCTGTGGACGTGCCATCAGAATCCTCCTCATCACCTGTATCTAGGAAAGTCTTGTCTGTTATCGTAGCCCATCGCTTTCTATAAGTCGATAATCTATAATCTATACAATCGATAGGTTGAGGCTATGTAAGTGGAAGAGGGATAATCGCTATGGAGTTTCGCTGGATGGAATATGCGACAGAGGTGGCGCGCAGGCGCAGCTTTACGAAGGCAGCTGCGCAACTGCACGTCGCCCAACCGTCGCTCAGCCAACAGATTGCAAAACTGGAACAGGAACTGGGTGTGACGTTGTTTTATCGCCAGCGTGGGTCGGTGGAAGCGACGCCGGACGGGGTGCGGTTCGTGGAGCAGGCGGAACAGATCCTGCGCATGCGTGACGACTTACTGCGGGAGATGCGTGAGCGGGCGGAAGGTGTAGGTCGCGAGTTAGTGCTCGGGGCGCCCGCAATCACAGGGGGGCGGGTATTGCCGCCGCTCTTGCGACTCCTTGAAGAACGTTATCCGCAGATTCGGGTGCGCTTGGTGGAGGAGACGACCGAACGCTTGGAGCATATGACGGCGCGCGGCGGTACTGATCTCTCCGTGCTTGCCCTGCCACTAGAAGACGATCGACTGGCTATCCATCCCTTGCTCACGGAGCCGTTGTATCTTGCGGTAGGACGTGAGTGTAAACCGTGGATGTCGCCGCAGTTGGCCGACTTTGTCGCCCATGCCGCGGCCTCTTCGGATTCAGTGGTTCCGTGTGGAGAAGTGCGTCTCAGTGAATTTGCGCGCGCGCCGTTTATCATGTTAAAGCAAGGATATGGGTTTCGGCGTACCGTGCTTGGGCTTTGTGCAGAGAGTGGTTTTCAACCTTACCTAGCCTATGAGACCAGCAGTATTGAGACGGCACAGGCCATGGCAGCGCACGGACTCGGCGTCACGCTCGTACCGGCCATGGTCGCGGGCCAACTATCTCAGGCCGCGCCACTTTATGCGCTGCCGCAAGGCCATCCGACGCGGACACTCGTATTTGCCTATCGAGCTGATCGCTACTTGAGCCTCGCAGCGCGCGCACTATTGACGATCAGCGATGAATGGTCTCTGGTGGCAAATGGCCTACGCTGAGAATGTGGCTGAATTGGAGCTCGCAGCGTTCTTCCTGACTTGTCGCTAGCACGATCGCATCGCGGTTGACCTCTGCGAGAGTGCCTGAGAAGCGACCGGAATGCGTGAGTACGCATACGGGTTTTGCGAGAAAGTGGTTGCGCAGGTAGCCCGCAATCGTCTCCCACTGAATGGGAATAGATGGGCCGCCAGCTTGTGTTTTGGCCAAGACACGAGCGCGTTGGATCGTGCGCGTTTGATGCCGTGCGGCAGGCAGCGGTGAGCGGTTCGTCTGATCACCGTCGCTGCTCGTCTTGTGCAGGGCTGTTTCGCCCTGCGCGGCCTCCTGTAAAGGTCGCCCGCTCTCCGTACCTGCACCTTCAGTCCGTAAACGGCCGTTTCGTTTCTTGTTCGCTACAATCGCTGAAGTAAACACGGTAGGTCTGTTAAAGAGGTCTGACATCTCATATCCGCTCCCTCAAATGTTGGCGCATACCTTTTGTCATTAGCCTATGCATGCGCAAAGCTTTTGAGAGCTGTTACTCAGAGTCGACGGTGTGCGTTCGGGAAACGCGAATGTATAACGTCGGCGTAGGCCTTTAGGATAGTGGTTTTTGACCACACCTTTGACCGCCTTGCCCCAACCTAGCGGATAGCCCGCGACAGAGACGTGAACGATGCCGTCTGGTGTGTCTGGGGCTGTGATCGACTCCCCTTGAAGGTAACCTAAAATTCGTTCGTCTCCATACGGCAGCGAGAGACTGCAGCGAACGTCGGAGGTCGTCAGTGTCATAGCGAGCGCGTGAGCGAGCGCGATGTGCTGGTGTGGGCGTGTGAGCAGTGCGACGCCGTTTCGCAGTACGCCGCGCACAGGCACGGGTGCTTGCCCTGTGGCGGTGGCAAAGAGTACTTGGCCACCGCCTTCGCGCACGGATCGAGGAGCGCGATTGATTCTTTGCTCGGCAGTCGCCGTCAGCACTGCTTGCGCGTGTTGACGCCAAGCCTGCTCCCAGTCGGGGGGGACGTGCATGCGGTTATCTTTGCGTGTATGCGTCTGTCGGTCTCTCTGGTAGCTACTCTTTGTCGTCGGTAAAGCAGACGGGCGGTAGACAAACGTGGCGATAAAGTGGCCTTCGCCAGTTCCTGAATGCGGGAGAATGCGGCGCGTCCGCGAAAGTGCGGTTGGCGCAAGCTCCTGCTTTTTTGCGCCAGCAACCATGTCAAGCGTCGTCAAGGCGGCATGCAGCAGAGGCCACTGACGCGCGATGCGCGTCAGCGCCTCGATCGACAATCCGGGTGTGGTGCCCGGCAGCGCGGTGTCGATGAGTTCGAGGTCAGGATAGTTCGCCAGGAGGCGCAAGCATGTGACCTCATTTTCCAGCGGGTTGATCGTACAGGTGGAGTATACAAGGCGTCCGCCGGGCTTTAGCGTACGTACGGCAGCGCGCAAAATCTCTAACTGCAGGTCCGCACACTGAGCGAGATACGCTTCGCTCCACTGAAGGATGGCGGCTTCCTCGCGTCGAAACAACCCTTCGCCACTGCACGGCGCATCGACGAGAACGCCGTCGAAAAAATGAGGGTAGACTTCGGCAATCTCAGATGGCGGCAGTTGTGTGACAAGCGTTGTGAAAAGCCCCATGCGTTCCACATTTTGCGCCAGAGCAAGGCAGCGCTCACGATCAATTTCGTTGGCGACGAGCAAACCTTCGCCTTGCATATGCGCGGCGATCTGTGTCGTTTTGCCGCCTGGGGCGGCGCACAGGTCGAGGATCTGTTCACCCGGTTTTGCGGCCAGTGCTGAGGCGGGGGCCATGGCCGAAGGCTCTTGCAAATAATACGCGCCCGCCGCATGCAAAGGATCTTTGCCAAAGCCGTCCTGTGGATCGATGTAGTACCCTTCTTTTGCCCACAAAATAGGTCTTGCCAAGGCGCGCGCAGGCAAGGGTTGGCCACTGCGCAAGGTATTGACGCGCAATCCGCGCAACGCGGGTTCTGCATAATTCGTGAGATAGGCTTGACTGGCTGTTTGTCCAAAATAGAGTTCATAAAGGCGGACGAACGCCTCGGGTGGATTCACGTTCGCACTCCTCTCAGGGCCCGCGATAGGGGGCGCAAAACAGCTGTGACCGTGTACATACCTGAAGCATAGTATAGCGTAAGCCTGGGCGAAGGCCCACATAGAAAGGACACAAGGAGGTGCATTGTGGCTGATCGCACACCGATTTATTCCGTCTCATTTCATATTCGCGAGCTTTGTATCGGAGATATGGAAGGAGGGCGCGTGAACCTTGGAATGGCGCTGTCTCCACCGCGTCGTCAACTGACTTCGACAACACAGGAGGAAGTTTATGACAAACGAGCGATCGCTATGGCCATGGGAACGGAGCGGCCGGGAGGAGATTTTCGATGATGCAAACCGCGATGAACTATCGCTCGAGTGGCGCGAACGCCTACTCATCCTCGAGCGAGAACTCGCGACTTTAAAGGAGGAAGTTCGCCGTTTGCGCCATCAAAAGGTCGAGTATCGCATCGACCAGCTTCATATCGAGTCCCTCGAAGGGATCTTAAACATCGGTTTGTCAACAACTGCTGACGAAGAGCAACTTGAGGCCTTGCAGGCAGCCCAAGGCCAGTCGACGCTCAAAGGGGCTGGGGACACACCTGCAACACAAGACCAAAACGTCGACACAGGCCCCGATCGACCTGAGCCTGCCTGATGCCGGTGACTTTCGTTTGACAACTATCCCACGTCCTTGTTACCTTTACTTAGTATGCAAAGTGGTCTCAGGTTTGCCGCTTGAGCGCGATGCGTGTAATGAGGATCGGAGGCAGTTGGTGGTGAAATGGGTTCGTGAGCACGTGTTATTTGTCGTGTTGTTGATCATTGCGGCTGGGATGAGGTTGTATCTTTGGAAGCATACACCGGTGTCGCTAGACGGAGATATGATCCGCTATAACGCAATGGCGCAAAATATCGTTCAGCACGGTTATCTGGGGGCCGGTGCCGTTCCTAGCGCGTTTATTACGCCCGGCTATCCTTTATTTGTCGCATTTTTTTATCGCTTCGTCGGACTGCTTCATGCACGGGCCTTGACGCATCTCGAGACCGTTCACGAGGTCTTTTTCTTCCAACAACTTTTATCACTGGTTTCCCTTTGGCTGATCTATCGTATAGGCTGTCAACTGCGTGGTAAGTGGGTCGGGCTCATCGCGGCCTTGCTATCAGTACTCTATATTCAAATGAGTTTTGTGGGGTTGATGCTGCTCACCGAGGCGCTGTTTATCCCGCTGTTTCTCGCGACGATCAGTATGGCGCTGGCAGCGATGAAGAGCCAGAAAGTCTCGAGTTACTTGTGGACAGGTCTCCTGCTCAGTTTGACGACTTTGGTGCGTCCTACGGTGCTGCCGTTTTGGCTTGTCATTCTGGCCCTGGACTTTTGGCAACGCTACAACAACCGCGATCGCGGCGCTGGAACAGACTGGCGTCGTCAGTTTTGGCCAGGCGCCATTTGGCTGACGGTGGGCGTCATCGTCCCGCTGATTCCTTGGTGGATTCGCAACCTCATAGACTTTCATCACTTTATCCTGCTGGACAACGATTCCGGGAACCCGCTTCTGGCAGGCGCCATTCCGTATTTTCGCGTCAACGTCAACACGTTGATCGCGGCGTCGCGCGCTTTGCACGAGTCGCAAGATACGTATGCCATCCATTATGCTTTGGCAGGCTTCAAGGCTCATTTCTGGCTCTATGCGGGATGGTATCTCTTTGGTAAATTGCAGTATCTGATCTGGTCGCCGTGGTTGTACCAATACATTCCTGCATTCGTGCTCTACCACAGGGTGGTTGTGATCATTGGCGCCATCTTGATGTTCGCATTTCTCGGTCGCTCGCAGATTCGCGTGATCGCTTGGATTTCTCTGATTTTGATTTTGCTGCAAATGGCGTTTCTACCGACCTTTCGCTACGGCTACCCGATCATCCTTCTCTGGCTGATCCTTATACCTGCAGCGCTTGATGTCATGTGGGAGGGCTATCGCAGACGAAAGACAGAGCCTACCTTCGTGTCGTGATCGATGCTGGATCCGTGTTGCACTAAGAGGCACACTAAAGTAAGCTGACGGAGCGCTTGTCTGTCAACAAGTGAGATACACGAAACGAAAAGGAGCGATAGTTAGATGACGACGAAGCCGCAAAAGACACTCGATCCTATCCCGAATCCATATCCGAATCGAGACTACGAGATTTTTATCGAAGCGCCTGAGTTTACAACGCTTTGTCCGAAGACCGGGCAACCGGATTTCGGTCTGATCACGTTTCGCTATACGCCAGGTCCGTATATCATCGAACTCAAGTCTTTAAAACTCTATCTCTGGAGTTTTCGCGACGAAGGTCACTTTCATGAAGAAGTCACCAATGTGATCGCCGATGATTTCATTCGCTTTGCCAATCCAAAGGCGCTGGAGATTATCGGGAAATACAATGTCCGAGGCGGCATCACCACGACAGTGCGCGTCGCTTATCCATAATCGCAGTGCCTGTGCGCGCCTCATCTAGACTTTCGCCCGCTCTTTAAGACCCCATGTGGCATAGCATGAAGGGATTGTTCCTTTGTCTATGTGCTTTTGTATGGAGGGGTTCTCATGGCGCGACAATTATTGATCGGTGTAGCGACTACCGTCGTGCCCTGCGATGCCAGCGGCAAGACGGTGAGTCGTTTTTTTGAGCGTTTGGCACTACTGGCGCGTGAACACGGCGCTCGCCTCATCCTTTTTCACCCCGCCGGGATCGACTTTGCGCGCGGTCGTGTGAACGGCTATCAACTCCTCGACGACATGGCCGCGCGTTGGGTGCGTAAAACAGAGCGCCTACCAGACGCGATTTACGAAAATGTGTATGTCCATCTCGTTGTCAAAGGTCTCACGCGACCTCTGCGACAAGGGGCAAAAACCCACGGGATTCCTCTTTTCAACCCTGTGATTTTCGGTAAATGGTCCATGCATCGCTTTGTGTTGCGCCATCCGGAGTGTGGGATTCTGGTGCCGGAGACGAGACGGCTCGAGAGTGCCGATACTGCGCGCGACGTGGCGGAGCGACATGGGGGCGCCGCCTATGTTAAGCCTATCGGCGGTTACGGTGGGCGTGGCGTCTTGCGGGTGCGCAAAGACGGACGGAGTTGGCGGATCGATTGTGATCGCTATGGCGAAGGCCATCGGGGGTTGCACCAGATCTTGGACGACGGCGCCTTTGCCAAGTTTATGAAAGCGAGTGCTCGACGCGCTCCACATATCGTGCAACAGCAGATTCCGCTGATTCAATTGCCTGGTAAACGCAAGGTTGATTTTCGCGTAGTTGTGCAAAGAGACGGTGAAGGCGAGTGGAGGCTCGTCGGCATAGTGCCAAAAGTGACGGCGAGCGACGGCGTCGTCACGAACCTCGTGGCAGGTGGAAACAGGGGCAACTGGGACAACATCGTCGCTGAGCTTGGCGAGCGCGGGCAAAACCTGAAGCTGCAAGCGCTTGAACGCGCAGGCTTGGCACTGGCACGAAAACTGTCAGCCCTCTATCCGACGCTTGGCATCCTTGGTTACGATATGGGCCTCGACGAAAAGGGACGTGTCTGGCTGATTGAAGTCAACCCTAAACCGGCACGGTCATTGCTCGATCTCGAGATGCGTCGTAGATCTGCGAAGTTCTCCGTCGCATTTTGTACGTATCTCGCCCGAAAAAAGGTGGAAGGCCAAAAAATAGGAGGATCGCCGCTCTTGCGTGAGCATATCTGACGTATTGACAGGTATGACCCGACCTATTATACTCTCGTGTAAGGATACCTTACATTAGGTATAGAGAGAGGGAGGGGAAGACCTTGAATACAGGAGATGTGGCTTGGATTCTTGCCTCATCGGCACTCGTACTGCTCATGACACCGGGTCTCGCATTTTTTTACGGGGGCTTGGTGCGAAACAAAAACGTGATCACCACGATGTACCAGGTGTTTGCGGTCGTCCTGATCGTCTCCGTGCAGTGGGTGCTTTTCGGGTACAGCCTTGCTTTTGGACCGGATGTAGGGCATGTGATCGGCAACTTGCAATGGACCTTATTCAATCATGTCGGCGCGCAGCCTGATCCGGCGTACGCGCCAACGATTCCTAACGAATTATACGGTATCTTTCAAATGATGTTTGCGATTATCACGCCTGCTCTGATTGTGGGTGGGCTGGCTGAACGTGTGAAGTTTTCTTCCTTTCTGGTCTTCATTGTATTATGGGCGACACTCATCTACGATCCTTTAGCGCACTGGGTGTGGGGGATTGGCGGATGGCTCCACAATCTCGGCATTCTGGATTTTGCAGGTGGCACTGTCGTGCATATCAGCTCTGGGGTTTCAGGCCTCGTCTGTGCCATTTACTTGGGCAAACGCGCGGAGCATGGTTCACCAACAATCAAAGCGCATAACGTGCCGATGGTGCTTTTGGGTACGGCGTTACTTTGGTTTGGCTGGTTCGGTTTTAATGCAGGTAGCGCACTGGCAGCCGACTCACTGTCAGTGAGTGCATTTCTTGTAACCAACACGGCTACGGCGGCCTCAGCCTTGGCTTGGATGCTAGTTGAGCGTCTGCGTACCGGACATGCGACACTAGTGGGCGCTTGCTCAGGGGCGGTCGCAGGACTCGTCGCGATCACACCGGCTTGCGGGTATGTGACTGTGGGCGGTGCACTGTTGATCGGAGTGCTCGGCGGCGTGATCTGCTTTTTCTCGTCTACATTGATGAAAGGTTTCTTCGGTTACGATGATGCGCTTGATGCGTTTGGCGGGCATGGCATCGGCGGCACCTGGGGGGCGCTTGCCACTGGGCTCTTTGCCACCTTGTCAGTCAATTCAGGGGGGAACAATGGACTTTTTTACGGCAACCCGCATCAGGTGATCGTGCAACTTGTAGGGATTGCCGCCACGTGGATCTTCTGTGGACTTGGCACCTTTATCTTATTAAAAGTAGTGGATTTGGTGATGGGCCTGCGCGTCACGCCGGAAGAGGAGAAGATGGGGTTGGATGTCGTTTTGCACAATGAGAACGCGTACCCTGAGACGCTGACGTGGGACGTGGCCAGCAGCGTTTTTGCCAGCTTGTCACGTCCGGCCAGGGTGCAATCGCCGGACGTTGCGCGCGATCAGATCGAATAGGCGAGGCCAGACTTGCGTTGCAGGAACCAGGAGAGGCGAACCAGCGGCCAAAAGCCGCTGCTTCGCCTCTCGACTCGTCGCCAGGGCCCTAGACATGGTACAATATAGTCAGAATAACGGCGTTAGCCGCTTATTCTTCCCGTAGACGGTGGTGCGAGAGCACCAAGTCACCGTCTAGCCTCGGCACAAATTTCTATAGAGGCTGTGTGTCCATGACAAGCAGGCGATGGAGTCGCCTACGATGCGCAAGCATGGCGCTTTTGGCCGCATGCACAGCGCTTATTGTAACCTGTACGATACCGGCCGTCGCGGCGACCCGTCCAGCTATGAATCTGCGGGTTGCGATCGGCTTTCAGAACTACTACAATCCACGTGTTTGGGCGCCAGTGCGGGTGACGGTCACAGATCTTCGCCAGCGTGCCATACACGGTCAGTTGATTTTCTCTATTCGCTCAGGAGGCGTCTACCCGTACGAGGGTTCGTTGCACTGGCCTGTTACAGTGCGTCCAGGGGCGCCTTCCGTTTTAACGGTGGGGATTCCAGGGCGACTCCTACAAGCTGGTGGGCAATTGACGTTTGTCTCGGGCCACACGGTTCTTGCCTCCTCGCGCTTGTTAGGTGTTCCGATCGAGACCGACATGACCGGGGTGGTCAGTCAAAGCCCACAGAGCGTACAATTTTTAGCCGGTGTCTCTTCTGCCAGTGGAACATCCGAAATGGCTTCGCCTTTTATACCTCCTACAGCGCTACCTACCAATGCTACACTGCTTCAGAGTTTGACGTATCTGTACATAGATGGGGCTGCTGCCCAAGCGTTGACTGAAGGACAAGTGGGGGCGATCAGGCAATGGACGCGCGCCGGAGGCATTCTCGTGCTTGGAGGCATGGAACCGAACGCGGGACAGACAGCCGCCTTTTCGCGTCTTAGTCCAGTACAACCGGCTGTAGTGCTCGATCAGGCAGGCGTGCAGATGGGCACGTACGCGGGTACACCTCCTCCGCGCGGTGTTGTGGCACAACTCGTGGGTGCGGCCAAAGATCAAGCACGAGTGTTAGTCGGGTCGCGTCAGCAGGCATTGGTCGCGTATCAACCGTATGGTCGTGGGGAAATCGGATATGTGGGACTCAGTGTAACGTCGCCGAATCTGATCTCCTGGCCAGGCAATGCGATATTTTGGGAGAACTTTTTACATAGTTTGAAGCGGATGACCTTGTCTACGACGCCTGATTTGTTTGGCGCAAGTGGGGCCGCGACGTTAATGGGCGCGGCGGAGCTATTCCCGCAACTGCATACACCACCGCTTTGGATATGGGAACTCGTTTTTACGATTTACCTGCTGCTGTGCGGGCCGCTGCTTTATCTCTTCTTACGGCGACGCCGTAAGAGCGAGTGGGCTTGGCTCGTGCTGCCGGGGGTCTCTATTGTGCTAGCAGGAGCCATTTATGAGCTAGGGGTCGTGCAGCGTCCGAACGGCATTTTGACGCAAAGTGTAGGGCTCGTCGACATCATTGATGGGCAAAATGCGCAGGCGGTGGGTATGGAAGCCATGATGTCTCCCCAAGCGCGTACGTATTCGGTGGTGATGCCTGCGCAGACCCTTGCCATTCCAATGGCGGATCGGCTGACAGGGGATGCACACGATGATGAAGTGAACTTCACGGGCGGCGCCAGTTCGCTTCAATTCAATCGGGTACAAGCCTGGGGTGGTCGCTTTGTCTTTGCGATACGAACAACACACAAGGTTGGACAGCTACATGGGGATCTGTTTATATCCGGTAAGACAGTCGGTGGCTTTATTACAAATGGGACAAGCTTGAACTTTGCAAGTCTGGCCATCGTGGTGAGCGGTCAAGCTTTTGGCTTAGGCCCCTTGCGTGAAGGGCAGACGGCCAAGGTCGAACTTTTACTGCGTAAGCAGTCGGCGCACACGCCGTTTGCCAGTCAACTGGGCGTCGCACTGCCGAGTGCAGCGAGCGGCGTTGGACGCGCTTTGTTTGACTATGCTAAGGCGCTGGCCAGTGGGCCCGCGCCAGTTGGCACGGCAATTGTGATCGGTTGGACACATCAGGCGCCGCGGCTGTTTGGGACAGACGGGGCCGTGTTGCCCGCACCGCCGCAGTGGATTGTGCGCGATGTGCTGCCAATGACGACAGTGACAGAGTGAGGGTTGCCTATGATTCGCACAGAGAATTTATGCAAGCGTTACAGCCGTGTGGAGGCCGTTTCTGATTTGAATCTCGACGTGCGCGCTGGAACCGTCTTTGGGTTTGTTGGTGAAAACGGTGCTGGTAAAACGACGACGATGTCCATCTTGGCGACGCTTACGCAACCTACCTCGGGTCGCGCCTATGTCGGAGGGGCCGAAGTGACCGCCGATGCGGCAGCTGTACGACGGCAGATTGGCTATATGCCAGACGTCTTTGGCGTATACGACGACTTGACCGTGGCGGAGTATCTGGAGTTTTACGGAACCGCTTACGGAGTGACTACACCTGTGATCGAAGCGCGACGAGCTGAGTTGTTGGACATGGTTCGCTTGACCGACAAAGCCGATGCGTACGTGAATACGTTGTCACGCGGCATGCAACAGCGCCTTGGCGTGGCTCGCTGTCTGATGCACGATCCGCAGGTCCTCATTCTTGACGAACCAGCTTCCGGCCTCGATCCGCGGTCACGTATAGACATGCGTGAGATTGTCAAAGGACTGCGCGAACGTGGCAAAACAGTGCTGATATCGTCGCATATTTTACCTGAGCTCGCCGACATGTGCGATGAGATTGGCATCATCGCGCACGGCAAACTCGTGGCTTGCGCGGCTGTCGAAGTGGTGGCTGCGCGAGCCAATGGCCAGCGACAATTGGCGTTTGATCTGCTATCTGGTGGGCAAGCGCTGGCTCATGCCTTCAGGCACGAGCGTGGCGTGACCGATGTGCTTACTTGTAATGAGACTAGTGTCGAGATTTTGTATAGCGGCTCAGAGGAAGATCAAGTCGCTTTAGTCAGAGGCGTGACATTGGCTGGGTACCCGCTCAAGGCGGTGCGCGAGGTGGGCGCGAGTCTGGAAGATCTATTCTTGCGGCTTACTGAAGAACCGGTCTTGCCGAGTGGCGCGTAGGGGAAACAGAAGGGGCAGGGGTGAGACAATGCACAACGTACTGCGCGGATGGGTGCTGCATAACCCGCTGTTACATAAAGAACTGCGTCAACGCATGCGCTCTGGGAGAACGGTCCTCGGACTGTCTATGTATTTGCTTATCATAGGGGCTGTTGCGTTTGTCTTCATGTATCTGAATGTGCAAGGACAAACGTTGCTTTTGCAACCGGCCCGTACTGCAGAGCTCTTTACGTTCTTGTCGTACCTCCAATTGGCGCTGATTTCGTTCGTGACGCCAGGAGTTGCCGCCGGTGTCATCAGCGGCGAGCGGGAGCGACAGACACTATCTGTGTTGCTGACCACTCCGTTGTTGCCTGCATCGGTGATCTTCACCAAATGGGTGACTTCTATCTCTTTCCTCTCGTTGCTCATGATTATGACGCTCCCGCTGTATAGTATTGTGTTTCTATTTGGTGGGGTAGCGCCGTCTCAGGTCTTAGCCGTATTCATCCTGCAACTGATTACGCTCGGTGCGATTGCAGGGGCAAGTATTTTCTGGTCGACTTTCATTCAGCGAACCGGTTGGAGCACTGTCTTGTCGTATGCGACTGTAGGCGGCATTTTTCTCGGGGCGGGCGTTGCCGGATATCTGTTTGACAGTTTGAGTACACATATGCCTGACCAAGGGTTATGGTCTATGCTCAGCGGTATTTGTTACACGATCAACCCGATCTATATGCAGGCCGCACTCGAATCCAGTCGTGGATTTTTTACACCGACTTTCCACAACTCACTGGTGGAATCTGTGTTTCAAACGGTCAAGACGCACAATTTGACGAGCTCTGGCAGTTGGATGTTTTTCATGTCTGTGTACGTGGGTGGTTGTTTAGTACTGCTGGGGCTTTGCAGTTGGCACTTGCGTCCAGGCACCTTTGCTGCAGCGGTGCGCCGATTTGGTCGTTGGTTAGTGCGGTAAGGATTGTACCAAAGACGCGCTTGTGCTATGTTGAAAAGATATCGGTGGGTGGTGGATAAATCATGCAAGGAAATGAACTGTACTTGTTGATTGCTGGCCTGGTGGTCTTGATTGTCGTGGTTTTTCTTGTCACTTGGACGACGAGACAGCTTTATAGAGTGGACGCCAAGCAGGGAAAAGCCAGTTCCCGCGATGCGCTAAAGAAGTCGGAGCAGATGCAGAATCTCGTCTCTGACACGCCTGCTACCGAAGCGCCGACAGATGCGGAGATGGCTGTTTCTTTTCGTCCAGCGGAGGCTTCACAAGGCGTGACGAGTGCGACGGTTCTCGTCGATGGCGGACCGCCGAAAGTCGTCACGACGGAGCGGGTGGACACGGTGGATACCCCTGTTACGGCTGCGCCTGTGTCTGACGTCGCGGAGACAAAAGAGTCGCCGGATGAAGCGGCGGCCGCTTTACGACGGCAAGAGCGGATCGATGCTATGCTGCGCGAACTCGACAGTGTGGTCACGGAGCCTTCTCACCCTAGCGCAAGTGGGCTAGTGGAGCAGACGCCACCTTTGGTGCTCGATCAGATCGAGGCAGAAGACGCCATGATGTCGCTAGGTGAAGACGAGATCGTTCATTTGTCTGCGTACGAAGCGCGCGCACAACGGAGTGCATCGAATTCTGATGTCAGCGACTCAGATAGTCTCGCGCTAGCGACTGAGGACGTCGAAACAGTTACGCTACCGGGACAGCCAGCACCAGTCGACAGTCGCGGGCTGGTACTCCCCCCTTGGCTCAGGCAACGACTCGCGACATCAGGTGTTCTCGGATGGCTAGTGGTGTGGCCTGACGGGACTTGTTCGTCAAGCGACCAAGTATACGATGAACTGGTAATCGAGCACTTTGCACGGCTGGTCAATCAGGCGCTCGAAACCGCTTCGACGGTGGGCCTCGAAAGGGCAGGCGAGATTACGATGCGTGGTGATGAAGGGGCGATTGTCGTCGCGCCGCTCGCCTCGTATGGTGTTTCGACAGAAGCTTTTGTCGTCGTATTCGTCGAAGCAGCAGACGTTGCGACTGGGTGGTTGTCGCAGCAAGCGATTGGCGATCTACAGACAGGTTCCTGATGTGCTATAATCGGCATAAGGTACAAGGGGGGGATGCTCTGTGCTGGAATGGCGCGTACAAGAAGTGATTGAAGAGTTACGCCCCGCTTTGCAATCCGATGGCGGCGATGTGGAACTCGTCAGTGTGGAAGATGGGGTTGTGACCTTGCAACTCACGGGCGCTTGTAGTGGATGCCCAATGTCTACGATGACGCTGAAGATGGGAATCGAGCGCGCGATTATGAAATCTATTCCTGAGATTACTGAAGTGATCGCGGTCTGAGTCGCAAAAAAGCCGAGCCTTGATAAGGGCTCGGCTTTTTATTTGCCTAAGTTGTGGATGATGGCCACTGTGTCAGGCATGTCGGGCGACTTCAGCCAGGCTATCGTCGACCGCACTAAGCGTCTGCGTAATATCTTCGTCGGTGTGCGCCATGGTGACAAACCACGCTTCGTACTTGCTTGCCGCGAGCATCACATTGCGGTTTAGCAAGGCGTGGAAAAACAGGCTGAAGAGCCTGCTGTCAGCCTGCTTGGCCGCTTCGTAGTCACGTACTGGTTGGTCGGTGAAATATACGGCAAATGCACCGCCGTAGCGGTTTATCGTTACAGGCAGAGAAGCGCGCTCGGCGGCGGCGGCGATCCCTGTAGTCAGACGCGTCGCATGCGCGGCCAAGCGTTCGTACACGCCGGGCTCTGACAGCAACTCGAGGCACGCCATACCTGCGCGCAAAGATGCGGGGTTACCGGCCATTGTGCCTGCCTGGTACGCCGGCCCAAGCGGCGCCACTTGCTCCATAATCGCCTGCTTGCCACCATAAGCGCCGATCGGGAGTCCACCGCCGATGATTTTGCCGAGCGCCATGAGGTCCGGCTTGGTGTCATCGTGACAGACCGCGCCGAAGCGAAAGCGAAAAGCTGTGATCACCTCGTCGTACACTAAGAGGGCACCGCAGTGATCGGCGGCGTCACGCAGCGCGCGCAGATAGCCTGGCTGCGGCTCTACGATGCCGAAATTGCCTACTACGGGTTCGGTCAGGATGCAGGCGAGCTCATCGCCATAGCGCGCAATCGCAGCGGACAGCGCTTCTGTGTCGTTGTACGGAATGGTGACGACGTCATCAGCGATTGCCTGCGGCACCCCGGCGCTGTCTGGAATGCCGAGTGAAGATGGCCCGGAACCGGCTGCGACGAGGACGAGATCGGAATGTCCGTGGTAGCAACCAGCGCATTTGAGGACTTTGGTACGCCCTGTGTATGCGCGCGCCACTCGAATAATGGTCATCATCGCTTCTGTGCCAGAATTGACAAAGCGGATACGCTCCAGCTCAGGAATGGCGGCTTGCAGGCGTTCCGCATATTCGGTTTCATAAGGCGTCGGAGCACCGATCAAACTCCCGGCGGACATCGCTTCAGTGACCGCCGCTGTAATGCGAGGGTGCGCGTGTCCTGTGATGATCGGGCCGAAGGCGGCCAGGTAATCGATATAACGGTTACCGTCTACGTCGTACAGATAAGCCCCTTGCCCCCGCACAATCGTCACTGGCGCGCCTTTTCCGACGGCGTGAAACGATCGCGACGGACTATTCACGCCGCCGATAATGACCTTTTTGGCCCGTTCGTGCCATTGCTCTGATTGTTCTCTTAGCATGGTGGATGCTCCCTTACACACTTGGTCTATACTAATAAAATCTGTTCTCCTTTATCCTAGCCGATGTGCATCTGTTATGCGAGTCAGAGACAGACTGCTATAATGACGCTAGAAACGGTGACATGGTGCTGTCGCACCACCGTCTACGAGAAAAATAAGCGGCTAACGCCGTTATTTAGACAAGAAAGTAGTGAAAGCTGTGACGAGTGAAGTGGGGGTATTGCTACGGGACTTGCCACCTGTGCATCGGTTGCTGCACTCAAAAGAGGCACAGTCCTGGTTGCAGGAGCACAGTCGCACGGATGTGTTATTGTCCCTTCAGTCTGCGGTCGATACACTGCGCGCGAGTATTCTTGCGGGCGAGCGTCCCGAGGTGACGGATGAAGCGACGCTGGCGATGGCACGCACGTATCTGCACAGGCGCACTGGTCAAAACCTTCGACCTGTGATCAACGCGACAGGCACCGTACTTCACACCAATCTCGGTCGGGCGCCACTGGCGAAGCAGGCGATCGCAGCGTTAGTTGAAGTGGCGCAGGGATACTCGAATCTCGAATACCGCTTAGAGGAAGGCGTTCGTGGACACCGCTATGAACATGTCGAGGCGCTTATTTGTGAGCTGACAGGCGCGGAGGCGGCGCTTGTGGTGAACAATAATGCAGCGGCCGTCTTTCTAGTGCTCACCGAGCTTGCCAAAGAACAGAAAGTGGTCATATCGCGCGGTGAGCTGGTGGAGATAGGCGGTTCATTTCGGGTGTCTGAAGTGATGCGAGCTAGTGGCGCGGAGTTAGTAGAAGTCGGGACAACCAATAAGACACACGTCCGCGATTATGCCGATGCCCTAGAGGCAGGCGCCAAGCTTGTGCTACGTGTACATACATCCAATTTTCGCATCATCGGCTTCACATCTCGTCCGGAGTTGTCCGACTTGACGACGCTAGCGCATGAGCACGGTGCGGCTTTGATCGAGGACCTTGGCAGCGGCTCGTTGATCGATCTGCGTGAGCGCGGGATTGGCGATGAGCCGACCGTACGTGAAAGCATCTTGGCCGGCGTCGATGTGGTGACCTTTTCCGGTGATAAGTTACTAGGCGGCGCTCAGGCGGGTATTATTTGCGGAAAAGCGCAGTGGATCACGCGTATTCGTCAGAACCAGTTGGCGCGCGCGGTGCGTGTAGACAAGCTGACACTGGCGGCGCTAGAGGCGACGCTGCGGCTATATATCGACAAGGGCTACGCCATGGCTCATGTGCCAGTGCTACGCATGTTGACGAGAGCGCCTGAAGAACTGCAAGAGGAAGCGGACCGTGTGGCGCATGATCTCGCAGCTATCGTAGCGGGGCAAGCGCAGGTGCGCGTCGTCCCGACCATGTCGCAAGTCGGCGGCGGAGCGCTGCCATCTGAACAGCTACCGTCTTACGCGGTTGCGGTGTCGCCACACGTTTGTAGCGTCAGCGCGCTCATGGAACAGTTGCGCCTCCGTGAGCGGCCGATTGTGGCACGGGTCGTTAAAGAAGAGGTATTGTTGGATGTGCGAACGATTTTTCCAGAGGAATTTGTGATGCTTGTGCAAGGGATAACCGAAGCGCTCGCACAAGCCGCTCAAACGAACGGATAGTCGCTTTGGAAATCAGTTCAGGTGTAGAGGCGGAGCCGGATATGGGCACAGTAGATGAGTACGTCAAGAGGGCTTTGGTAGACGGAGACTTTACGGGCTGTGAGCAGGACATTACACGCGTACTGCAACTGTATTATCCGTGGATTCAGGTACAGTTTGGAGGCCCGTGGGAAGCGAACGAGAACCCGGGAAATTCTGAGGCGTCCGCGCCTGCACAGCTGTCCGCTTTGCACGTTCAGATTGACGGGCGTGAGCAAGCCGGGGCACATGTGTATGAAGTAGTCCTGCAGATAGGTGGTGCCGTGGCAAAAGCGGCGCGGGCGGTACCGATGGTGGTTGCGCCCGTCAGCTTGCGTGAGCGCAGACGGCCTGTCAAGCACGCTTTGCGTCGGGCGCTGTATGAGGCGCTCGTCGTGCTAACCGGCCACAAGCAACCATGGGGGGCGCTGACAGGCGTGCGCCCAGGCAAGCTCGTCCACTCGGCTTTTCGCTCAGGTACACGCGAAGCGGGCGCACTGCGACGATATCTTCAGGATGAGTACGGAGTAGAAGACTCGCGGGCGGCGCTTCTCGTCGAGATTGCCGAGCGGGAGCGTAGCGCACTGCCGGACCTATATGATCTCGGACGCGCAGTCAGCGTCTATGTGGGGATCCCTTTTTGTCCGACGCACTGTGCATACTGCACCTTTCCGGCATACTCCATGGTGGAAAAAGCGCGTTATGCAGAAGGCTTTCTCACTGTGTTGCTCAAAGAAATCAAGCGTGCAGGTGATTTGTTGCGTGCCTATGGAATCACCGTGACCACTGTATACGTCGGCGGTGGGACGCCAACCAGCCTGAAGGCCGGCGAGCTACAGGTGCTGTTGGCGGCGCTTCGCGAACACCTGCCAGGCGCCTCTTCTTGGCGAGAGTTGAATGTAGAAGCAGGCCGGGCGGATACGATCACGCCTGATCGCGTGAAGGTCATGCGCGAAGCTGGCGTCACACGTGTCAGCGTGAACCCGCAATCTTTTCGCGCCGCCACTTTGAAAGCCATCGGGCGTGGGCATTCTCCGGAAATTGTCGACAAGCGTTTTGCACTGTTTCGCGATGCAGGGTTTACCAATATCAATATGGATGTGATCCTCGGTCTGCCCGGTGAAACGTTGGACGACGTTCGCTACACGCTAGAGCGTACACTGCGTTTGGCGCCCGATGCGGTGACGGTGCACACCTTGTCGCTCAAACGCAGTTCCGCTGTCACTCGGGAGCGCGATGCCTATGCAGTGGCGCCAGATACAGAGGTGCGGGCGATGATGGATTTGGCAGATCGTGAGGTTAGGGCAGCGGGGCAACGACCGTATTATCTGTATCGGCAGAAAGATATTTTGGCCAATCTGGAGAATATCGGTTATGCTTTGCCTGGAAAAGAAGGACTCTACAATATCAGTATCATCGAAGAGGCCCAAACGATCCTCGCGCTCGGCGGCGGTGCAGCTAGTAAGTGGGTGTCACCTGCGAAAGGCGTCATCGGACGTCACCAAAATCCGCGTGAACCGAGTGTATACGTAGGCACGCAAGACGCGGTATGGGAGCAAAAAGAGCGTGTGTTACGCCCACTGTTCGAGGAAATGGCGGCATCCGCGCACACTGCACCAGTGATTTGACAGCAGGCTTTTTGACCTGCTATAATACGCCAAATTCCATATGGTCTATGAACAAGAAAGTACGACGAAACACCCGCTTCAGAGAGAGGATCTATCGCTGCGAGGATCCTTGCGTGCGTGCTCATCGGAAAGACACTTGGGAGACGCCTGTAACCGCCACTTTCAGATCAGTGGCTAAAGCAGGACCGGGGTGCGATCTCCGTTATCGAATAGCAAAGAGGCGCAGATGCGTCCGCTAGAGCGGACAAGCGCAATCAGGGTGGCACCACGGGCGATCGTAGACATCGCTCGTCCCTCGGGACGAGCGATGTCTATTTGCATGTCAAGGACGATGGAGGAATGAACGATGGCTGAGTACGCCAAACCGCGGGGCACGGCTGATATCTTGCCAGATGAAGCCGCCGAGTGGCGGTATGTGGAGGAACAGGCTCGCGAGGTGTTTGAGTTGTATCACTTTCGCGAGATTCGCACGCCGATATTCGAACATACAGAGGTGTTTGAACGCGGGGTGGGTGACACGACCGATATTGTACAAAAGGAAATGTACACGTTCAAAGACCGCGGCGACCGCGCGATCACGCTGCGCCCCGAAGGGACGGCGGGGGTCGTGCGCGCGTTTGTCGAACAAAAACTCTACGGCGGACCGCTGCCCGTCAAGTGGTTCTACTACGGGCCGATGTTTCGCTATGAGAAGCCGCAGGCTGGGCGCTTTCGACAGTTCCATCAGTATGGGGTCGAAGTGATCGGTGCGGATGACCCTCGCGTCGATGCGGAAGTGATTGAACTTGCCTATCGCTTTTTGCGACGCGTAGGTGTACAGTCGTTGCGCCTCGAAGTCAATTCCGTAGGATGCGCCGTATGCCGCGCAAGGCACAAAGAGGCGCTGCTTGCACATCTAAAGCCTGCGCTTCCAGAGCTTTGTGCAGATTGTCAGTCGCGCTATGAGAAAAATCCGTTGCGCATTCAGGACTGCAAAATTGATCACGACCATCCGCTGGTGCGCACGAGCCCTACGATTACAGAATACCTGTGTGCCGATTGTTCGGCTCACTTTGAAGAGGTCAAAAGTTATTTGGACGAGCTAGCTGTACCTTATATCGTGAATCCGACGATGGTGCGTGGACTCGATTACTATACACGTACGGCGTTTGAATTTATGGAAGACAGCATAGGCGCCATGAGTACGGTGCTGGCAGGCGGCCGGTACAATCGTTTGGTGGCCGACTTTGGTGGTCCGGATCTGCCCGGAATTGGGTTTGCCGGTGGCATTGAGCGCCTGCTTTTGGCGCGCGCGGCCAATCAGGCGCAGTTCGTACAAGTCGATCGCGTGGATGTGTACGTCATCGCCATGGGTGCGGCTGCGTTGCGACCTTCTGTCCGTCTGATACAGGCTTTGCGCGAGCAAGGCGTGCGAGTCGATTTGGATTATCTGTCTCATGGGATGAAAAGTCAGATGAAAACGGCGGATCGCCTTCATGCCAAGCTTGCGCTCATTATCGGTGAGGATGAAGTGGCGCAAGGGGTGGTCGGTGTGCGCGATCTCGCTGCCAAGACGCAAGAAGCAGTCGCCGTACACGACGTTGTCCAGCTCGTTTTACAAATTCTCAGTGAATCTACACAAGGAGTGAACCGCTAATATGGAACGAACCCATCACGCAGGAGAATTGCGCGTTATGCACAGTGGCCAAGAGGTCACGTTATTTGGCTGGGTACAAAGACGAAGGGATCTCGGAGGCGTTATCTTCATTGACTTGCGCGATCGTTCTGGCATGGTTCAGTTGGTCTTTCGCGCCGATATCCACGAATTGTCTCGGCTTACCGCAGAACGTCTGCGCAGCGAGTATGTGATTCGCGTAGGCGGCAAAGTGGTCACTCGCGATGCAGAAGCGATCAACCCAAAGATCGAAACGGGTGAAATCGAAATCGAGGTGACCAGCCTCACGATTCTCAGTGCCGCCAAGACTCCGCCTTTTGCCATTGAAGACGGTCTGGACGCGGAAGAGTCGGTTCGCCTTCGCTACCGCTATTTGGATTTGCGCCGACCAGAGATGCAACAGACGTTCGCTTTGCGTCACCGCGTGAATCAGGCCATTCGTCGCTTCCTTGACGATCATGGGTTCTGGGAAGTCGAGACCCCGATGCTGACCAAGAGTACGCCCGAAGGGGCGCGCGACTATCTTGTGCCGTCGCGCCTGCACCCGCATGAGTTCTACGCGTTGCCGCAGTCGCCACAGTTGTTTAAGCAACTGCTGATGGTGTCTGGTTTCGAACGGTATTTTCAAATCGTTCGCTGTTTTCGCGATGAGGATCTGCGTGCCGATCGACAACCGGAATTTACGCAGGTTGACTTGGAAACCTCCTTTTTGTCGGTCCAGGATCTTCAAGATATGATGGAGGAACTGGTCGCTTATGTATTTCACGCCGCCTTGGGCGTCGAGATCGTGCGCCCGATGCAGCGCCTGACCTATCAGGATGCGATGGAGCGCTTTGGTTCTGATAAGCCGGACCTGCGTTTTGGCTTAGAACTCTGTGATTTGTCGAACGTGGTGGCGAATACGACCTTTAAAGTATTTGCCGATGCGCTAGCAAACGGTGGACAAGTCAAGGCGCTGGTGGCGCCAGGATGCGGGCATTACAGTCGTAAAGAGATTGACGACCTTGGTAAAATTGCAGCACGGTATCGGGCCAAAGGGCTTGCGTGGGTGATCGTGGAGGAGACGGGCGTTCGTTCATCGATCGCCAAGTTTTTCTCGGCGCAAGAGACGCAGTCGATCGTCTCGGCGACTGGTGCCAAGGCAGGCGATCTGATTCTCTTTGTCGCTGATCAGAAAAAAGTCGTGGCCGATGCGCTCGGCGCACTACGAACGCACTTCGGGCGAACACTGGGGCTCATCGACGAACAGGCTTTGGCGTTCACCTGGATCACGGAGTTTCCGCTGTTGGCTTATGATGCCGAAGAAAATCGTTACGTTGCGGAGCATCACCCGTTTACGCGACCGATGGCAGAAGATATCGACTTGTTGGAGACGGACCCCGCGCGCACGCGTGCGCAGGCCTATGACATGGTGCTCAATGGTTTTGAGATCGGCGGCGGTTCTATGCGGATTTTCGAGCGCGCGCTGCAGGAAAAAATGTTTCGGGCGCTTGGGCTGCAAGATGAGGAGGTCAAAGAGAAATTCGGCTTCTTGCTCGATGCATTTGACTACGGAACCCCACCGCATGGCGGCATGGCCTTTGGGCTCGACCGCATCGTGATGCTGATGGCGCGCCAAACCTCGTTACGCGATGTCATCGCGTTTCCAAAGACGGCGAGCGGATCAGATTTGATGACAGGGGCACCGGGACCTGTAGCGCCAGGACAGTGGGATGTGTTGCATCTGCAACCCCGTGAAAAAGCGGTGCCGCAACCAGCGGGCCATTCAGAAGGAGGCGCACGTCCGTGATCGATCTGCGCAGCGATACGGTAACACAACCGACCGTAGCCATGCGTCATGCGATGGCGACTGCAGTCGTTGGAGATGATGTCTATCAGGAGGATCCGACTGTCGCCAAATTAGAAGAGACGGCGGCGCGGATGCTGGGTAAAGAGGCCGCTTTGCTCGTCACGAGCGGTACACAAGGCAATCAGGTGGCTGTGCTCACACATGTGCGCCCCGGCGAAGAGGTGATCGTCGAAGCGGATGCGCACATCTTCTACTATGAGGCTGGTGCGATGGCTTCACTTGCCGGAGCACAGACGCGCCCGCTGCCGGGTTTGCGCGGACAGATTCCGCTGACTGACATCGAAGCGGCTATTCGCGGACAAAACATTCACTTTCCTCGCACCGCGCTGATTTGCTTGGAGAATACGCACAATCGCGCTGGCGGAGCGGTTTTGCCTCTACCGTACATGCAAGAGGTGGCCGAGCTCGCGAAAAAACATCAGATTCCCGTCCATCTTGACGGCGCTAGACTCTTTCATGCCGCGGTCGCTGCACAGGTGCCTGTCAGCGCCTATGCAGCCACGGCTGACTCTGTGCAAATTTGCCTGTCCAAGGGACTCGGTGCGCCGATTGGCTCGTTACTTCTCGGGACATCGGACTTCATCGACCGTGCCCGACAGTGGCGAAAGGCACTCGGCGGCGGCATGCGCCAAGCGGGCGTGATTGCAGCTCCTGGACTCATTGCCCTCACGGAAATGGTCGATCGCTTGGCGCAAGACCACGACAAGGCGCAACGCCTGGCGCGCGGACTGGCGCAGATCCCTGAGTTATCTGTCGACGTGGCGAAAGTCGAAACCAATATCGTGTTGTGCGATGTCGGAGGTCTTGCCATGTCAATCGATGCATTTGTCGATGAACTAGAGCGCCGAGGGGTGCGCACGGCGGAGTTTGGCGCTGCCAATGTGCGTTTCGTCACCCACTTCGATGTCAGCGAACAGCAGATCGACGAGACGCTGGAAATCGTGGCTGACGTGGTCAAAGCGTCTGCCCGGTCGTGAACGGTATGTCCGACGCGCTGACGGCTCCTCTACCGGAGCGAATGCGACCGCAGACACTGGATGAGTATGTCGGACAGGAGCATTTGATTGGGCCAGGTCGCCTGTTATCCAAAGTCTTCACAGAGCAAAAGTTACTTTCGGTAGTGCTATGGGGACCGCCTGGTACCGGGAAGACGACTCTGGCCAAACTCCTTGCGCAGCAGGCAGGAGCTCGTTTCGTTGAGCTTTCAGCGGTGGCCACCGGAGCCAAAGAGTTGCGTGAACAGTTTCAGGCCGCCGATGAGGAAAGACGCTTTTATGGCACGCAGACCGTGTTGTTTGTGGACGAGATTCATCGCTATTCAAAGGCACAACAAGATGTGCTGTTGCCCGCCGTCGAGCATGGTACGGTTTATCTCATTGGCAGTACGACGCAAAATCCGCGCATTTGCCTGACCTCTGCCTTGCTAAGTCGGATGCAGGTGTGTCAGTTGTATGCACTGAAACCACAACACGTCGAGACTGTGTTGACGCGCGCGCTGAAAGATCCTGAGCGAGGCTACGGGGATTATGCGATTGACGTGGCAGACGATGCTTGGCGCGCCTTGATAACCGATGCTGGAGGAGACCTGCGCAAAGGTTTACATGCGCTTGAATGGGCAATTCAGTGCGCGTGGCAGCCTGGACAAAGAGACATACGTGTGACGATGGAGCATGTGCGAGAAGCTTCGCAAGGCGTGGCCGGGCAGTTCGATGAAACGGTGCTGTACGATATGCTGAGCGCCTTTGGCAAGTCGTTGCGCGGCAGTGATAGTGACGCCGCGCTGTATTGGTTCATGCGCATGACGGCAGCGGGTTTGGATCCCCGGATTCCGGTGCGCCGCCTCATTGTGCACGCTAGTGAAGATGTCGGATTGGCGAGTCCGCAGGCGATGCCACAGGCCGTGGCAGCCCTGCAAGCCCTGGAAAGCGTGGGGATGCCGGAAGCGCGCATCCCAGTCGCCCAGGCGATCATCTTCGTATGTGAAGCACCGAAGTCCAACAGCGTGGTCACCGCGCTCGATCGGGTACAGGAAGCGATCATGCGCGCCCCTCACGCTGAGGTCCCGAAACACCTGCGAGACAAGAGCTACCCCCGGGCAGATGACGGTACCGTTACCTACCGATATCCGCACGACTACCCGGAACACTACATCGCGCAACAGTACCTACCGGATGCGTGTAAAAACGACATCTTTTATCGACCAGGCGCGCTCGGCACCGAGAGTCGGATCTCACCTCGTAAGTGTTAGGGTGCAAAGTGTTATAGAAACGCTCACATTTGGACCCGATTTCTTATGGTATAGTGGGAATCACAGGGATGACATGGTGGTGGTAACTTGAAGATTTCAACGAAGGGCCGATATGGACTTCTTCTGATGGTGGACCTTGGCGTCTCGGGTCAAGAAGGTCCGGTCTCCCTGAAGTCCGTTGCGCAGCGCAAAGGTCTGTCTGATCATTATCTCGAACAGTTGATAGCGCCGCTTCGCAACGCCGGGTTGGTGAAAAGTGTCCGTGGGGCCTATGGCGGCTATGTACTGGCGCGGCCAGCGGATCAGATTTCTACGGGCGAAGTCCTACGCATTCTCGAAGGCCCGATTACCATCGTGGATGATGCGGGTGATGGGCTAGACGCATTTTGGAGCCGGCTACGCGCGAGTGTTGAGCAAGTGCTCGATACCACGTCTGTGGCGGATCTGATAGATCTATGGGGTAAGCAAGGTCATGAATCGATCATGTTTTACATTTAAACGGGTCATGCGTTGAAGGAGGGGAGATATGGCTGCGATTTATCTGGACAACGCTGCGACGACACCGCTCGATCCTAGAGTGGCACAGGCGATGCATGCGTTTATGGAAGCAGAGACATTCGGCAACCCCTCCAGTATTCATGGATTTGGCCGCGAAGCGCGCATGCATTTGGAACAAGCGCGTGCGACTGTGGCCAAGGCGATCGGTGCAGAACCTTCCGAGATTGTATTTACAAGTGGCGGGACAGAAGCGGACTTTCTAGCTCTGACCGGCCTGATGGCCGGAAGTGGACGCAGTGCTTTGGTAGCGTCGGCGATCGAGCATCACGCGGTGCTGCACACGGCAGAATGGATGGCCGAGAACGCAACAGTAGTTTCTTATGTAAGACCGGGTGCGCAGGGCGTTGTGTCTGTGGTGGATGTGCTCGCACAGGTGAGTGAACGCACTGGTCTCGTGAGCTTGATGTGGGTGAACAACGAGACAGGCGCGATCCAGCCGATCGAAGCGCTGGCTGCGGCTTTGGCCGAGCGCGGGGTAGCCCTTCATACTGACGCCATCCAAGCCTTGCCGACACTGCCTATTGACGTTAGCGGGCTGCCTGTGTCATCATTATCGATGAGTGGGCATAAGATAGCGGGCCCAAAGGGTGTCGGTGCTTTATATCTTCGCAAGGGAACCCCGTATCGGTCGCCGCTTCGCGGAGGTTCTCAAGAACGAGGTCGTCGCGCAGGGACTGAGAACCTGGCGGGGATTATCGGTTTTGCCCGTGCGATGGAGCTATTGATGCAAGAGCGAACGCAACGCGTCACACAGATACAGAGGCTACGCGAGCGTTTGATTACGGGATTGAAAGCTTCCGTAGAAGGCGTTTTGTTTCATGGCGCGCAGGTGCAGGCGCCACAGATCGTGCACTTTGCGATTCCTGGTTTACTGGCGCAGACAGTCTTGATGAATCTCGATCTTGCTGGCATTGCAGCGTCGTCTGGCTCGGCATGCACGGCAGGTTCGATAGAGCCATCGCATGTGCTGCTCGCAGAAGGTTGTGCGGATGCGCTCTTGAAATCTTCGCTGCGTTTTAGTTTATCGGCGTCGAACACAGTAGAAGAGATCGATCAAGTGGTTACTCAGCTTGCGGCCATTGTGTTGCGTTTGCGAAAGCACTGATGATTATGGACGGTGTTTTTTGGAGATGCTTCACTGGTAGAACGACTTTTATATGCCATTTCACCAAGGGAGAGGTCGGTTGTGGAACGTTGCCCGCATTGTAATTGCCGCGATATTGGAAAAATCGGCAATAATCAATTCTACTGCTGGAACTGTTTTATGGAGTTTGCAGTCGTCGGCGAAGAAGTCAAGATTTATTGCGTCGATGAAGATGGAAGCCTAGTGGCGTGGAACCCTGAAGTGCTCGCTGATGATGCAGCAGCAGCTGTATAATTGATGGGATATGCTTAGGTTTTTCCTGAACAGATCGGCTTGCAAACGAGTGAGTGTTCGTGCTATAGTATGCCTTGTGTTTGAGACTTGGGCCTATAGCTCAGCTGGCTAGAGCGCACGACTGATAATCGTGAGGTCAGTGGTTCAAGTCCACTTAGGCCCACCAGTAGGTTGTTCACGGGGGTATAGCTCAGCTGGTAGAGCACCTGCCTTGCAAGCAGGGGGTCAGCGGTTCGAATCCGCTTACCTCCACCAAAGGAACAGAGAGGAAACAGCCATCCCTTGGGGATGGCTGTTTCTCTAAGAGAGGGTGAACGACATGGTACTTACAGGCGAGCGAATCGTGCTGGCAGTAGCGGCTTTCGGATTATTTATGTATATGCAAAGGCGCCAGCGTAAAATGTCGGACCGGTTCATGCAAAATATCCAACAACGACAGAATGGTCGTCCTGAAGAGCCGACGTATATCGACATGCAAGGCGAGGACCAGGACGAAGATGCTGAGCCTGACGCTGATACCCCGCATAAGACCGACTGAACCGGCTGTTTCATCACAAAAGGGCGTAGGCTTCTCCTGTCCGACATATACTAACCAAGGCTCGTCTTACGCGTGCCTTTGATCGTATAGTCAGGGGGATGCGCCATGCGGTTGCAAGATCACAAGGATAAAACGGTTTACGTCCTTGGTGTCGTACTGGTTGTACTGACTTGCCTCTTTCTCGTGGGGCAGTTGCGCGGGTTGTTCTTTGACATGTGGGGCATTCTCAGCGCTGTCATAGGACCGCTTGTGATCTCGATCATCGCTACGTATGTGATGCGGCCGCTCGTGGATGCGCTGGTGGCTCGTAAAGTCCCGCGCACAGTCGCCATTTTAATCTTATATGTCGTCGCATTTGCCGTGATTGCAGTCTTTTTGGTCAATACACTTCCCCTCCTGATCGCGCAAGCCTCGACGTTTATCAAACAGTTACCGGTGTATGTCACCATGTTTGACTCATTTTTGGATCACATGACATTTGCGGCGAGAGTTTTGCCAAAAGGGGTGCGCACTGCCGTTGAACGCGCACTGTCAGGCGCAGAGTCTGGTCTGGTCGCCTGGTTTTCCGGGGCGCTCATTGGTGTTCGCGATCTGATCAGTGGGTTTGTGTCGGCTTTCGTCATTCCCTTTCTCGTGTTTTATCTGCTAAAGGACTACTCCCTTTTCACCCAATTGGTGATTCGCCTCTTTCCGCGGCGTTCGCACGCTACTGTGTCGCGTATCCTCGAAGGCATCGATGCGTCTCTCGGGCGTTACGTCCGCGGTCAGCTCCTGGTGATGCTGTTGGTCGGGATCGCCACTTTCGTCGGCTTATTGATCGTACATATGCCAAATGCGCTGTTGCTCGCCTCGATTGTTGGGTTGACCAACATCATTCCTTACGTAGGCCCGTTTCTTGGCGCCGCGCCAGGTTTATTTATGGCGTTTGGCGTCTCCAATGCGTTGCTCATCAAAGTGCTCATCGTCAACTTGATCGTGCAGCAATTGGAAGGCAATATCTTCTCGCCTTGGATTATGGGCAAGACGATGCGCTTACATCCACTGATGATCTTACTGGCCGTCATGCTTGCCGGTGAAGTGGCGGGGATTACCGGACTGATTTTCGCTGTTCCTCTGTTAGCGGTCGGTAAAGTGATCTGGGAGCAGGTGCGAGCAGCTCGCGAAATTTGACAAGCTGTCGTTGTTGTGCTATATTATC
>JAPNUP010000093.1 GCA_026627345.1 Bacillota bacterium
CAGCTTGGTGATGATGGCGGAGGGGACACACCCGTACCCATACCGAACACGACGGTTAAGCCCTCCAGCGCCGATGGTACTTGGACCGCAGGGTCCTGGGAGAGTAGGACATTGCCAGGCAATAGGAATACAAGAGAGGCAGGGACTTCGGTCCTTGCCTCTTTTTGGCGTTTCCTCTATCCTGAATGAGTGGTCACAGTCTTTAATAGACAGGGGGCGGCGGCGGCGGATGGGATACGATGTAGGCTGGGCGCGTGCACAGTTTCCGGCGTTGGAGCGAACGTATAAAGGCCGAAGGGTCGCGTATCTGGATGGCCCCGGGGGCTCGCAGGTAGCGCGTCAAGCCATTTCGGCGATGACGACGTATATGGCGCGCGGAGGGGCCAATCTACATGCTGTTTTTCCGAGTAGTCGGGAGACAGAAGCGATGATCTCGGAGTGTCGCAACCGGATCGCAGCACTGCTCGGTGCGCGAGCGGATGAAATCGCCTTTGGGCCTAACATGACGACGCTGTCGTTCGCCATTTCGCGAGCCTTGTCACGAACCTGGAGTCCGGGCGATGAGGTCGTTGTGACGGAGCTAGATCATCGGGCCAACGTCGATCCTTGGCTAAGTGCCGCGAGAGATGTGGGGGCGCATGGTCGCTTTATTCCCGTCAACACGTCGACTTTGACCTTGGATTTGGTCGCGGCTCGAAGTGTGATCTGTGATCGGACGAAAGTGGTGGCGGTTGGACTTGCATCGAACGCGGTAGGTACGATTACGGACGTCCGAGCGATCGCGGATCTGGCGCATGCGGTGGGTGCCATTGTGGTGGTTGATGCGGTTCATGCGGCGCCCCATATGATGATCGATCAGGCGGCACTCGGTGCAGATATTCTCCTTTGTTCGGCGTACAAATTTTTTGGCCCTCATATGGGTATTGCCTCTATTCGAGAAGATCTGTTTGCCACTTTGCATCCATACAAGTTGCGTCCTGCCCCCACGACTTATCCTGAAAAGCTGGAAACCGGTACGCAGAGTCATGAAGGGCTGGCGGGGGTGATTGGGGCTCTCGACTTTATTGAACAGATGGGGCAGGGTGTTAACAGCCGGGAGCGTCTTGTTTCTGCGATGAGTCATATTCAAGCGCATGAGCACCGCCTTGCGGATGATCTACGTGATGAGCTCTCACGCCTTTCTGGCGTGACCGTCTATGCTGCGGGTGCGGATGTTGCGAAGACCCCGACAGTGGCCTTTCGTGTTGCAGGCGTGCATCCGCGCGATGTATGTGTGCATCTGCTCGAGACGGCCAGTGTCTTTATCGCCGAAGGGGACTTCTATGCCTCGACACTGGCTGAGCGGCTAGGTATTCGTGAATCTGGTGGATGGGTACGGGCGGGATTGGCGCCCTACACGACAGAGGAAGAAGTCCTGCGGGTCGTCCAAGGTGTCGCGCAGCTGGTCTGAGACGGAGTAAGTTCTTTTGGTGAGGAGATGGGAGCAGATCAGGAGCTGCTCTTTTTTTGTGCACTGTTGTTTATTCGCTGTTCGTATATGTTACTATTTAAACAGTAGGGAGGTGGTTGCTTGCAGCGCAGGCAGCGACAAGAAGCCGTTGTGCAATTACTAGCGGCGCACGGTTATCTCTCGATTAAGGAGTTGGCGGATCGCCTTGGCGTCTCCGATATGACCATTCGCCGGGATATGCGTGCACTGGAAGAGAGACGCATGGTAGAAGTCGTGCATGGTGGCGGTCAGATTCGCAGTGCTGGTCAAGAGTTGGCGTTTAGCGCGAAGCGGCTTTTGCACCAGAGTGAGAAGGCAGCGATTGCGAAAGTTGCATGGTCGCTTGTTGAACCCGGCATGGTAGTCGGGTTTTCAGCGGGAACTACGACCTGGATGCTGGCTCGGGAGTGCCCTGTGATACAAGGCCTGACGGTTGTGACTAATTCAACAAATGTCGCACTCGTACTTAGCCAACAAGGGGCAAGCGATATTTTGCTCAGCGGTGGGAATTTTCGGACGCCTTCAGATGCGCTAGTGGGTCCCTTAGCGGAACAGGCCATTCGCCAGCTCAAGATGGATATCCTATTTCTCGGTGTCCATGGCATTGTCGGCGACGCTGGGATCAGCACACCGAATCTCCTGGAAGCTTCGATCGACCGAGTATTGATGGAGCGAGCTGACCGTGTCGTGTGCGTTTTTGATCATTCGAAGTGGGGGATCGAGGCGCTTGCTCGCATTGCTACTGTCGACGAACTGAATTTGTTGATCACAGATGATGGAGATAGCCTGCAAGAGATACAGCGTTTGCAAGAAACGGGCGCAGAGGTTCTCGTGGCCCATACCGACGTGACCGCTAGTGTGCCAACTAGGGAGGGGGAGTAACCGATGACGGAACTGCGATATAACCCGCTACTGCGCGATTGGACCATGGTGGCTTCTCACAGGCAGAATCGTCCGCAGATGCCGAAGGACTATTGTCCCTTTTGCCCAGGTTCGGGAAAAGTGCCGGATGACTACCAGGTTTTTGCGTACGACAATGATTTTCCCGCCCTCTCGGCAATACCGCCCGTACCTGACGTGGCTGGTTCTGCGTTGTACCCTGTACAGGAGGCCTATGGTAAGTGTGAAGTTATTCTCTATTCCCCAGATCATAGTGCCTCTTTGTCACGATTGCCAGTGCGTCATATCAGACAAGTGGTCGACCTCTGGACAGAGCGATTTATCGCCTTGTCTGAGAATCCAAAGCACAAATACATTCTTATTTTTGAAAATCGCGGGCCTGAAGTCGGGGTGACGATGCCCCACCCGCACGGACAAATCTATGCTTATCCATACATTCCGCAGAAGCTACGCGTCGAACTCGAGGCTTGTCATGATCACTTGCAGGAGACCGGCCACTGTCTGATCTGCGACATGGCTGAGCAAGAGAAACAATCGGGGCTTCGGATCATCAAAGAGACGCAGCATTTCCTTTGCTTTATCCCTTTTTTCACGGACTATCCGTACGGCGCATTTATCGTCAGCAAAGTTCACTGCGCGTCATTGGTAGAGTTTACTGACGCGCAAAAAGACGACTTGGCGGCCATGTTGCATGCAGTTGCTGCAGGGATGGACGGGCTGTTTGATCGCGAGTTTCCCTACATGATGGCGCTTCACCAAGGACCTGTGAATGGACCGGATGCGACTGAATCTTTTCACTTCCATATCGAATTCTATCCACCACTGCGTTCACGAGACAGAATCAAATACCTGGCGTCGTCAGAGACAGCAGCATGGGCGCCTTGTAACCCCACGGCAGTGGAAGACACCGCTCCTCAGTTGCGAGAAGCAGTCCTGCGCGCAGAAGCACAAGAAAGGGGTCAATAATAGGTGATGCCAGAGACACAAGTATGGCGTACAGCCTGGCCGCAGTTTCAGGCGTTTTCTCCGAGAAGTATCGATGATGTACGGGTCTTTTTTGCCCCGGGTCGCGTAAACCTGATTGGCGAACATACCGATTACAATGGAGGCTACGTCCTACCAGCCGCACTGACGCTTGGCACATGGGTCTTCGTCAGAGCGCGTAGCGATGGTTGGTTACGTTTCGCCTCCACACTGTTTACTGAGCAGATCAGTTGTCGCACAGATGACTTGGTCTATCGCGCGCAAGACGGGTTTGCCAATTATCCAAAAGGCGCGTTATGGGCACTAGGACAACTGGGCATGTCGGTCCCCGGCGCCGACTTTTTCTTCGCAGGCAATCTACCGCACAGAGCAGGCCTCTCGAGCTCGGCTTCTATCGAAATGGCTACCGCAGTAGCAGCCAATGCCTTGTCCGATGGCCAATATGATCGCACCGCACTGGTTACGGCAGCCAAGCGAGCGGAAAACGAGTTTCTCGGCGTCAGTTCGGGCATCATGGATCAGTTTGCAGTCGCGATGGGTGAGCGCGACCGTGCCTTGCTGCTAGACTGTGCCACACTCGCCTATGAGACAGTGCCACTCAAGCTCGAGGATTATCAGTTTGTGATTATGAATACGTGTTATCAGCGCGGATTAGCTGAATCCAAGTACAACGAGCGGTTTGCGCAGTGCCAACAAGCGCTGAAAGACCTACAGCACGAGGTATCTGGTTTACAGTATTTGGGGCAAATTAGTGAGCTACAGTGGGGGGAAGTGGCGGACGCAATCGCCGATCCCGTGATTCGCGGGCGAGCCCGTCACGTGATCCTAGAGAATGATCGTACACTACGTGCAGCGAAAGTCTGGAAAAGTGGAGATGCGCGTGGGTTTGGGCAACTGATGAACGAGTCGCATGAGTCTTTGCGAGACGATTACGAAGTCACAGGTCACGCTCTTGATGCGATCGTAGAAGCTGCTTGGCAGGCCCCAGGGTGTGTAGGGGCGCGCATGACGGGGGCGGGATTTGGCGGGTGTGCAGTAGCGCTCGTAGAACGATCTCGCACGGAGCCGTTTATCTCGTCGGTCATACGGGACTACAAAAGTGCCACTGGTCTTGACGGACAGTGCTATCTCGCGGAGATCGGCGACGGTGCGCGCGAGGTGACTGATGAAGTAAAGGCGTGGCTGTAGGCCGGGCGAGCATGCCTGAATAGGCGTCAAATGTACGAGTATGAGAAAAATATCGTTTATCGCTCCCAAGGACTTGACTTATGGGGGCGATTTTTGCTATTCTACTCGTGTTCTCCTTTTGCGAGTGCCCGTAGCTCAGCTGGATAGAGCGTTTGACTACGAATCAAAAGGTCGGGAGTTCGAATCTCTCCGGGCACGCCATGATGTGCCGAAGTGGCGGAATTGGCAGACGCACGCGCCTCAAAAGCGCGCGGGTGACCCCCGTGCCGGTTCGAGTCCGGCCTTCGGCACCATATACTACCTAAAGTGGTATTAATTTGTGATTGGGGCTATAGCTCAGTTGGTAGA
>JAPNUP010000131.1 GCA_026627345.1 Bacillota bacterium
GGGACACCGAGCGGATTGAGCACGATGTGCACAGGCGTGCCATCCGGCAAAAACGGCATGTCTTCCTCCGCCATGATCCGTGCCACGACACCTTTATTGCCGTGGCGTCCAGCCATCTTGTCGCCTTCCGAAATCTTGCGCTTTTGTGCAATGTAGACCCGCACCAGTTGATTGACCCCGGGCGGCAACTCGTCACCATTTTCACGCGTGAACACTTTCACATCGACGACGATACCAGCGCCGCCGTTTGGCACACGCTGCGAGGTGTCGCGCACTTCCCGCGCCTTCTCACCGAAAATCGCGTGTAACAACCGCTCTTCCGCCGTGAGTTCCGTAACCCCTTTGGGTGTTACTTTGCCGACGAGAATGTCGTTCGTGAAAATCTCCGCGCCGATGCGGATGATGCCGCGATCGTCGAGATTGCGCAAGACATCTTCGCCCACGTTCGGAATGTCGCGCGTGATCTCCTCAGGTCCGAGCTTGGTGTCCCGCGCCTCGCACTCGTACTCCTCGATGTGAATCGAGGTGTAGATATCTTCTTTGACGACTTTCTCACTAAGTAAAATCGCGTCCTCGTAATTGTAGCCCTCCCACGTCATGAAGGCGACTAGTACGTTGCGCCCAAGCGCGATCTCACCATTCTCGGTAGCAGGACCATCCGCCATGATATCTCCGGCTTCGACGCGTTCTCCGAGGCGTACAAGCGGACGCTGGTTGATACAAGTACCTTGGTTAGAACGCATAAACTTTTGCAGCTTGTAGCGATCCACGTTGCCACTCACGAGCTTGCCATCGACCATTTCCTGTACGCGCACCTGAATCTCGTTGGCCGTCACACGTTCGATGACACCGCCGCGCCGTGCTACCGTGGCCACACCGGAGTCCTTAGCAGCCTTGTGCTCCATGCCCGTACCGACGAGCGGAGCTTCCGTGACGAGAAGGGGCACTGCCTGGCGTTGCATGTTCGAGCCCATCAGCGCCCGGTTAGCATCGTCATTCTCCAGAAATGGAATCATCGCTGTCGCCACAGAGACAACTTGTTTTGGAGATACGTCGATATAGTCGACGCGATCTTTTGGCATCGTGAGGATATCCCCGCGATAGCGTACGATCTGCTCATCCTCGGCAAATTGCCCTTGTTCGTTCAGCTTAGCTACCGCTTGGCCGAGAATGTAATTGTCCTCTTCGTCGGCAGTCAAGTAGTCAATGCGTTCCGACACCACACCTGTATCGGCGTCGACGCGGCGGTACGGGGTCTCGATGAAGCCGTACTCGTTGATCCGCGCATAACTCGACAGGCTGTTAATCAGACCGATGTTCGGACCCTCTGGCGTCTCGATCGGGCACATCCGACCGTAGTGGGAGGGGTGAACGTCGCGCACTTCAAACCCTGCGCGCTCACGCGTCAAACCGCCCGGGCCGAGGGCCGAGAGACGACGCTTATGCGTAAGCTCCGCCAGCGGATTCGTCTGATCCATAAACTGCGACAGCTGGCTCGATCCGAAAAACTCTTTCATAGCAGCGATCACAGGGCGAATATTGATGAGCGCTTGCGGCGTAATCGAATTGGCATCCTGAATGGACATCCGCTCGCGCACGACGCGCTCCATACGAGAGAGCCCGATGCGAAACTGATTCTGCAAAAGTTCGCCGACGGAGCGCAGACGACGGTTCCCCAGATGATCGATGTCATCTGTCACACCCACGCCATGCAAAAGGTCCATAAAGTAGCTGATCGAAGCGATGATATCGGCCGGCACGATGTGTTTGACCTGCTTGCCGATCTGTCCGTTGCCGATCACTTTAATCGGCTTGCCATCTTCGACTTGACTAAAAATGCGAATCTCTTGCACGGGCATCACTGGATCTTCCACGAGGTTGGCCTCTGAACGATACGTGACGGTGTTCAAGCCGTTCTCGAGATGCGGCATCAGCTTGTCAAGCAAGCGACGATCCACTAGCTGTCCAGCTTCTGCAAGCACCTCACCCGTCTCGTGATCAACGAGCGTCTCCGCGAGACGTTGATTCAGCAGACGGTTTTTCAAGTGCAGTTTCTTATTGATTTTATAGCGGCCCACATTAGCGAGATCATAGCGCTTAGGATCAAAGAAGCGCGACGCCAGCAGACTGCGTGCATTATCTAGAGTTGGCGGTTCACCAGGGCGTAGCCGTTCGTAAATTTCGATGAGCGCCCGCTCAGTCGAATCTGTGCTGTCTTTTTCGAGCGTGTTGCGCAGATAGTCATCTTCGCCGAGCAAGGAAATAATCTCTGCGTCGGATGAAAATCCCAGTGCACGAAGCAGTACCGTCACCGGAATTTTGCGTGTACGATCGATACGTACGTATATAATATCTTTAGCGTCGGTCTCTAGTTCGAGCCACGCGCCGCGGTTCGGAATCACCGTTGCACTGAACGTGCGCTTGCCGTTTTTGTCTACCTTGGCGTTGAAATACACACTAGGCGAGCGGACGAGCTGACTGACAATGACGCGCTCAGCGCCATTGATGATAAAGGTTCCCGTCTCCGTCATCAGCGGGAAGTCGCCCATGAACACTTCCTGTTCCTTGACTTCACCGGTCTCACGGTTAATGAGACGTACCTTTACACGCAGTGGAGCAGCGTAGGTTACATCGCGCTCCTTAGATTCGTCCACGCTGTATTTCGGATCGCCGAGGCTGTAGTCGATAAACTCCAGCACCAGATTGCCTGTGAAGTCCTGGATCGGCGAAATGTCGGCAAACATCTCGCGCAGACCCTCACGAAGAAACCATTCGTAGGATTTCTGCTGAATCTCAATCAGGTTCGGAAGTTCAAGCACCTCCGCTACCCGGGAGTACGTTCTACGTTCACGGCGTCCGTACTTTACTACGTGTCCCTGCAAATCGGTCACCCCTCATACCAAGTCGCTGCCCGCAAACGGCTAACCGCACAGCGCAGCGTGTCCAAACGCTACGATCCACAAAGATCTTCAGGATCTTAATGGCGGTCATTATAGAAAGCAAAAGAAAGACAAACGGGTCTCTCCGACCACATTTCTCCCCTGCAAAAGACGCGTAATATTCTTCTATTGCCAATTATCGGGCAAAATATTCAGCACGGGAGCAGACAACCCCATACTAATATTTCGCATTATTTGATAATAGCACCCCCGCACCCTTATGTCAACTCTCATTTTGCGGGGAAGCACAGCGATAGACCCGGTATCCCCCATCTTTTGCCACGGTCTCTACCGTCTTAAACAACGTGCCTAGATACCGTCCCGCAGACTCGGCGCCTTGCTTCTTTTGAATCACCACATAGAGCTGCCCTGTCGGCAGAAGTCGTGACGCAGATTCTGCAAACAATCGATACACCGTCGCTTTACCTGCCCGGATCGGAGGATTCAGAGCGATCACCGCAAACTGACGATCTGCGGGTAAGGCAGAAGTGCCATCGCCGCAAAGGGCATCTAGTCGATCGGCAACCTGGTTGTGCACGGCGTTTAGGCGCGCGCACATCAGCGCCCGCTCGTTGACATCGACTAGCGTCACCTGAATGGTCGGTTCACTGACAGCCAAGGCAACGCCGACCGGCCCATACCCACAGCCGAGATCGAGCACGCGATCGCCCGGATGAAGGACCACGGCTTCGATTAACAGGCGGGACCCGAAGTCCACGCCACCCCGACTAAAAACGCCGCGATCCGTCTCGAAACGTAGATTGTGACCGCGCAAGTGCGCTTCAAAATGAGTCGTTTGCGGAACGCTTTGCGGTTTGGCGGTAAAGTATTGTTCGCTCACGCTATGCTATCACCTCGCGGGTCGCTCCAGACGGCATCATCCAACAAAAGCAGAGCGAGCCTGCGCCGCGCCAAAGGCACGACCAGGCTTGCTCTTTCGTGTACATGTGTACGGCAGCTTACTTGATTTCGACAGCGCCGCCCGCTTCTTCGATCTTAGCTTTGAAGCTGTTGGCATCGTCTTTGCTCACTTTTTCTTTCAATGCCTTCGGTGCATTATCTACGAGGTCTTTCGCTTCCTTGAGGCCAAGACCAGTGATTTCACGAACCACTTTAATGACGTTGATTTTGGAAGCGCCAGCACTCGTCAAGATCACGTCAAACTCAGTTTGCTCAGCCACTTCTTCAGCGGCAGCGCCAGCTCCGCCACCCATAGCCATAGGGGCAGCAGCAGTCACGCCAAACTCTTCTTCGATCGCTTTGACCAGATCGTTCAGTTCCAAAACCGTCATGGTTTTGATTGCCTCAATAATTTGTTCTTTCGACATAAGTCATCCTCCTAATATGGGGTGTAGCCAAACCTCTTTCTTACGACCCTGATGCCTCTTTTTGCTCGGCCACCTGTTTCGTCGCGTAAGCAAAATTGCGCATCGGAGCTTGCAAGACGCTAAGCAACATCGAGAGCAACCCTTCACGTGACGGCAACGCAGCCAGTGCTTTCACACCTTCTGCATCGATTAAACGTCCTTCGACCAAACCGCCTTTAACCTCGAGCGCCTTGTGCTTCACAGCATAGTCGCTCAGGATCTTAGCCGGGGCCACGAGGTCACTCACACCAAATGCGATGGCGGTCGGACCTTTCAGGTAGACATCGAGCTCGTCCGTTCCTGATGCCGATGTCGCGCGACGCGTGAGTGTGTTCTTCAACACGCGGTACTCCACACCTGCATCTCGCAGTTGCTTGCGCAGTTCTGTTACCTCAGCGACAGTCAAACCACGATAGTCAGCCACAATGGTGCTCTTGCTCTCGCGCAGCTTGCCCGCGATCTCTTCGACCAAAGCCGCTTTCTCTTCGCGAATACCCATTCCCATCCACCTCCACGAAACAAAATAAAGATCTCCGTCAAGGACGGAGACCAGGTTCGAGTTTTCGAGTCACGCAAGCATTAGGCACAATACCTCACACCGTACGGGAGTCGTCACCTCGGCAGGAAATTAAGCCACTAGGGGCACCTGCTGTCTACAGTCCGACATACTTGTTGCATTGTACTACACCGATGCCCTACTCCGCAACTGCGGTAGAGGTCAAGCGTTGCAGGTTCAGTGCAATGCCAGGCGCCATCGTGCTACTGACCGTGACGTTGCGAATATACTGACCCTTCGCAGCCGCGGGTTTCGCCTTCTGAATCGCATCCACCAACGCATGGAAGTTGCCCAGCAATTTCTCCGGAGGAAAGGAAATCTTTCCGAGGACGGAGTGCACATTGCCAAACTTGTCGAGGCGATACTCGACTTTACCGGCTTTCACTTCTTCAACAGCACGTTTGACATCAAACGTGACTGTGCCGGTCTTCGGGTTCGGCATCAAACCGCGCGGGCCGAGTACACGTCCGAGCTTACCAACGCTCGCCATCATGTCAGGCGTGGCAATCGCGGCGTCAAAATCCAACCAGCCGCCAGCGATACGCGCGATCAAATCCTCGTCGCCAACCACGTCAGCGCCCGCCGCTTCCGCTTCTTTAGCACGATCACCTTTTGCAAATACAACGACGCGAACAGTGCGTCCTGTGCCATGCGGCAACACGACAGCGCCACGAATCTGCTGGTCGTTCTTACGTGGGTCAAGTCCCATGCGAAATGCGACTTCAACGGTTGCGTCAAACTTCACGACCGTCGTCTCCTTGACCAAGGCAAACGCTTCATTCGGATCGTACTGCTTTTCCGCATCGATCATCTTCGCTACATCTGCGTACTTCTTTCCAGCCATCGTCATGTCCTCCTCACTCGTGGTAAAGCGGTAGCTAAGACTCGCTACCTCCCACCGGGCAAAACTGCCTTCTCAAGGCTATGCGTTACTCCGCAACTACGACGCCCATCGAACGGGCAGTACCCTCTACCATGCGCATCGCAGCGTCGACATCCGCTGCGTTTAGATCAACCATTTTCAACTCGGCGATCTCACGCACTTTCGCGCGGCTGATCGTACCGACTTTTTTCTTGTTCGGTTCGCCAGAACCAGACTCGATACCGATCGCTTTCTTGATCAGTACAGCTGCCGGCGGCGTCTTCAGCTCAAACGTAAAGGAACGATCCTCGTAGACCGTAATCACAACCGGAATGACCATCCCTGGCTGATCCGCGGTACGAGCGTTGAATTCCTTACAAAACATCATAATATTAACACCGGCTTGACCCAACGCAGGGCCAATCGGCGGTGCTGGAGTGGCTTTACCCGCGACAACCTGCAGTTTCACGAGTTTCATAATTCTCTTGGCCACTTTGCACACCTCCCCTTCTCAAAATGTGGTCCAACCGGGCGCAGAGGGCATCTCTTACGTCCTCCCACTACGGCACACAGACGCTTATGGCGACCGCGCAAACATAGACCAGTTGATTATAGTTTCTCGACCTGCTCAAAATCAAGTTCGACAGGTGTATCGCGTCCAAACATGGACACCATCACGCGAACCTTCTGTTCCGTCATATCGATCTCGTCAATGCTGCCGACGAAGTTGGCAAACGGACCATTGACAATGCGCACAGGCTCTTTGACAGAGAAGTCAAACCGCGTCTTCACGTCATCGACACCCATCTGGCGTAAAATCGTACGCACTTCGTTAGAAAGCAGTGGCGTAGGCTTCGACCCCGCACCGCTTGTCCCCACAAACCCGGTGACACCAGGTGTGTTGCGCACGACATACCACGAGTCGTCCGTCATGATCATCTCCACAAGGACGTAGCCCGGATAGACCTTACGCTGAACAGACTTGCGCTTGCCGTTCTTGATCTCGATCTCTTCTTCAGTAGGCACCAAGATACGAAAAATCTTGTCCGCCATATCCATGGATTCCACGCGGCGTTCAAGATTGGCCTTCACCTTATTCTCATATCCTGAGTAAGTGTGAACGACATACCAGCTAACTTCGAGTTGTTCCATCGTCGAGGGCGGAAGCCCGCACCTCCTCGCCATGTATCTCCATCTACTTGCCGATCCCGAGCAGTTGTAGGCCTTGTGTCACGAGCAAATCGAAGATATACGTGAGAACAAACATAATGACACATACCGCAATGACAGTCACTGTATACTGCAACAGCTCCTTGCGATTCGGCCATCTAACCTTCTTCAGCTCACTCCACACTTCACGAAAATAACCCGTCAGCCAGAAGCCTTTACGACTCCGGACGGCGTTTTCATCGCTGCTCAAGCCATCGCACCTCCGATTCCTGACACGCAGCTCGAGTTAACGGGTTTCCCGGTGAACGCGATGGCTGTTGCAGTACCTGCAATACTTCTTCAACTCGAGGCGATCCGGGTTGTTCTTCTTGTTCTTCTTGGTCGTGTAGTTGCGCTGCTTGCAATCCGTGCAAGCCATAGTCACTGTGACACGCATCAGGGCACCTCCTCACTTCGTCCACAAACACCTGAATACTCTATCACACTAGCCGCCCAAAGTCAATCAGGTGTCAAGGAATGACACCTGAAGGAAAGCGGCTTTTTCATTATCGACGGAAGTAGACGAAATTAAACGCCAGGATCAGGATAAGCGGTCTTCGAGGTAGCGTTCTAGCTTACGCTTGACGCGCTGCAAAGCGTTGTCGATGGACTTGACATGCCGACACAAGTCGACGGCGATTTCTTGATAGGATCGCCCATCGAGGTACAGCATCAAAACATCGCGTTCGAGTTCGCTGAGCAGCTCCGCCATCTTGCCTTCGATGTCGGAAAACTCCTCTTGATGGATAAACAGCTCCTCAGGATCCGACACTTTGGCGCCGCCGATGACATCCATCAGCGTCCGGTCTGATTCTTCGTCGTACATAGGCTTGTCCAACGAGATATACGAGTTCAGCGGGACGTGCTTTTGTCTTGTAGCCGTCTTGATCGCAGTGATAATCTGGCGGGTGACGCATAACTCTGCAAAGGCTTTAAAAGAGGCGAGTTTGTCATCGCGAAAATCGCGAATGGCTTTATACAGTCCTATCATACCTTCTTGCACGATATCTTCACGATCTGCGCCTATGAGAAAATACGAGCGCGCTTTCCCGCGAACGAACGTCTTATACTTCTGAATCAGGTACTCCAAAGCTTCATCATCGCCAAGGCGGACGGACTCGACTAGTTCCTCATCCGGAATCTCATCTAGCGCGCGCCTGACATAGAGGGGCATCTCCATCGCCATCCAATTATCCCTCCAGGTCCATCATCCCGCACAACTCCTGAAAATGCGCACTGTGAACAGTCCACACAGGGTCGATGGGCAAGCCTAGTATACATGATGGAATCTAGCAGGGTCAATGAGAAATGTCGAAAAAGAGTCCAATTTTCCGTTCTCTGGCATCGATGGTACAGATAGCGACATAAACAGGCACCTTGCTCGCATTACGAGAGACAAGGTGCCCTTAAAAAATCCATGCAGGTCAAGGGAAAGATGTTATCCTTTGGCCGCGCGCTGACGCAGTACTTCATACAGCAAAATACCAGTTGCCACGCCCGCATTGAGCGAGTTCACTTGTCCATACATGGGCAACTTGATGAGCGCATCGCAGCGTTCACGCACCAACTTGCCAAGACCAGTGCCCTCGTTGCCAATGACAAGCGCGATATTACCCGTCAGATCAGCGTCTGTATATAGCGTGTTCGCCTCGCCGGCCGCCCCCATGACCCAGAACCCGGCTTTTTTGAGATCATCCAACGCTTGGCTCATGTTCGAAACGCGCGCGACTTCGACGTGTTCGAGTGCTCCAGCCGATGCTTTGGACACGGTACCTGTAAGCGGCACCGCGCGGCGTTTCGGAATCACCACACCAGCGGCCCCCGCACCGTCGACAGAGCGTAGAACCGACCCGAGATTGTGCGGATCTTCTAGGCCGTCGAGGACCACAATCAACCCTGGATAACTCCGTTTGGCGATGGCGATCAAGTCATCAAGGTCCACATAAGGCTTGGCTGCCACATAGGCCAGTACACCTTGATGGGACTTGTTCTTAGCTACCTCATCGAGTTTAGCTTTCGGGACCTGCTGAACAACGGCCGATTGCTCGCGCGCTAACGCGAGCAGTTCCCCCAGGCCTCCTCCAGACGCGCTTTCTTGTACGAGAATTTTGTTGATCGGACGACCGCTTTTCAGCGCCTCCATCACAGCGCGACGCCCAGAGATAAACTCGTCTTGTGGCTCTTCGCTCGAAACATCAGCCCCGCGCGGCTCGCGCTCGACGCTACGCCCGCGACCGGCGCCGCGTGCAAAGCGAGTGTCCGAGCGACCGCCCGTACGCGGCGACCCTTCAGGACGAGCGCCTGGTCTAGCGACCCCACTGCGCCGGCCCCTCGGCTGTTCACTGTCCCCGGCTGCGCTGCGCCCCGGGCGGCGGCGTGATCCATCGACCACTTCCGCCCCTCGGTCGGTCGTGCGACCACGCGCACCGCGCGCAAAACCGCTATCCGTCCTACCGGCAAAACCTCCTGCGTCACGCTGGTCCGCTCCGGGACCGCGCCCGCGTCTACCCCCTGTGCCCATCCGTGCGGATGGCCGCCTCACTGCCATATCATTGACCCCCTTGTTCGATCAGCCACTGCATAATCTCCTGCAGCCGACTGTCCTGTCCTGCCAAGTGCAGATAACCTAGTAACGCCTCAAGCCCAGTACTTGAACGATAATCGGCCACGGAGGCCCCACGTGGAACGGTGGCCGATTTGGCGTTGCGTCCGCGTCGCACCACCTGTTGTTCCCGTTCGCTCAGCCGCTCTTGCAGCGCATGGATGCGATCTGCTTGCGCGCCGGCTTTCACATACCCTACCGCCAACTTGTGAAGTTGGCGCGGTTGGCGTTCGCCCGCGAGGACGAGCATCATACGCACGTGCAACTCCCATACCGCATCCCCTACGTAAGCGAGCGTCAGCGGCGGCAGCGCATAGGCTTGCTCCTCCGTGAGCGGATAGCCGACAGAGCCGGACCTCACGACTCCCGCCACCAGCGCACCCCTTGCGGCGTGTCTTCCATGTGGATGCCGAGCTGAGTGAGCTCATCGCGCAAAGCGTCTGCCCGCGCAAAATCACGCGCTTTTCGTGCGGCGGTGCGCTCTGCGATCAAGCCCTCAATGGCTGCATCGCCTTCGTCCGGCGCCTGCTCGTTTGGCAAAAGTCCGAAGAGCGCCAACCAAGCCTCCAGTTTTTGTGCGTAAGCATCCAGACCAGCCTGCGTCAAGTCCCCGTCTTTCAGGTACACGTTGGCTTCGCGCACCAAATCGAAAAGCACCCCGAGCGCATCCCCTGTGTTGATATCATCGTCAAAAGCTGTCCGAAAGCGCTCTTCAAAAGCGTCGAGTGAAACGGGCTCCCCGGCCGGCAGCGGCGCTCCCATACCGCGCAAAGCGAGATGCTCACGGCATGCATCGATCCGCCGCAGGGCCGCCACCATCTGCGCCATCACATCGTCCGAGTAGTTGATCGGACTCCGGTATTGCGCAGATAGGAGAAACAGGCGCAGTGCCCGCGGATCATAGCGCTGGACCAGTTCGTGGACGAAGATACTGTTGCCGAGCGACTTCGACATTTTCTCGTTATTGATGTTGATATAACCGTTGTGCATGAAATAGTTGGCCAGCGGCGGACCGGCAAGCGCTTCGCTTTGCGCAATTTCATTCTCGTGATGAGGGAACAAGAGATCGTGCCCGCCACCGTGAATGTCGATGTGGTCCCCTAGGTACTTGCGAATCATCGCGGAGCATTCGATGTGCCACCCTGGTCGCCCCGGTCCCCACGGGCTGTCCCAAGCCGGTTCACCGGGCTTAGCCGCTTTCCAGAGGGTGAAGTCGACTTCATCGCGCTTTTTGTCCGTCACCTCGACGCGGCTGCCAGAGTGTAAATCATCGAGTGATTGCTTCGAAAGCTTCCCATAATCCGCGAACGTGCGCGTCGCAAATAAGACATCGCCATCCGCCTCATAAGCGTGTCCAGTCGCGATGAGTTCCTGAATAAAAGCGATGATCTCACCCATCGTCTCGGTCACCCTAGGATGCACATCCGCGCGCTCTACGCCAAGCGCCGCGGCGTCCGCGTAATAGGCGTCGATATAGCGATCGGCCACGTCCTCCACAGTCGTGCTCATCTCGTTGGCGCGCTTGATGAGTTTGTCATCCACGTCCGTAAAGTTTTGAACAAATGTAACCTGGTAGCCGCGATACCGGAGATACCGTCTCACCATGTCAAATACGACGAAGGCGCGCGCATTGCCGATATGAAAGTAGTTATACACAGTTGGCCCGCACGAATACATCCGAACTTCGCCTGGCACGCGTGGTACGAACGGTTCTTTTTTGCCAGTCAGGCTGTTGTAAAGTACAATCGACACCGCAATAGTCCCCTTTCACTCCCGAATAACGGCGTAGCCGCTTATTCTTCCCATGGATGGTGGCGCCTCAGCGCCATGTTGACCATCCTATCGAGCCCACGCACAGTAGTCAGTCTTGCCATCGCCGATGAGAAAAGGTACGCAGACAACAAAAAATCGCCTCCAGCACATGCCAGAGACGGCGCAAACCGTGGTCCCACTCTGTTTCGCGCATGTCCTGCCACTCATCCACAGTCTACCTACGGCTGGGGCCATACGCACTCACTTTCGCTGTAACGGGCGCCCCGTCGCACCATAGTGTGGTGCAAGGCTTACTCGCCATGACACCAGTTCCTGTGCGCTCGCGTCTGATGCATTCCACAGAGTCGACCAGTTCCCTCTCGCAGCGCGCCATAGGCGCAAGGGACTCTCTGAATGGTCGCCGCTCTGTGTACTCCTTCAAACGGTCGATGTTGGTATGTGTAGTTTACCCTTTTTGTCTGACAAAGGCCAGTGCAGCTTGCAGGCGCTGTATCACGAGCGTCCGCCCGGTCAGCGCAAGCGTCCGGTTCAGATCACGACCATGCAGCTCACCTGTCACAGCGGCGCGAATCGGCATAAACAAATCCTTGCCTTTTTGCCCGGAATTCGTCTGCACAGTCTTGATCATGTCTTTGACACGATCTGCAGTCAGTTCCTCTGTCTGCTCATCGAGGACATCTGACAAGGCCTCCAGCACCGTCTGCGCAGAGAGGTTCTCAAGACAGGCAACCGCCTCTGACGACCACTGTACATCAGGAGCCAGAAAGGCGCTTGCTACTTGCGGCAACTCCGATAGACTCGCCAGCTGTTCCTGATAGAGCGAGACCAGTTCCCTGCGCCACTTAGCATCCGCCGACCAAGGAGCTGTCGTAGCGTAAGGGGCGAGGTACGGTTCCACTAGCGGGAGCAGGTCGTCGGCAGACCGGGCCTTGATATACTGACCATTCATCCAAGCCAGTTTGACCGGATCAAAGTAGGCGCTGCTTTTGCTCAAGCGTTCGAGGCTAAACTGCGCCACAATCGCTTCTTGAGACAACAGCTCCTGCTCACCTTCAGGCGACCACCCGAGCAACGCCAGAAAATTGAACACCGCCTCCGGCAGGTATCCGAAGTCCTTGTACTGCTCGATAAATTGAATAATCGACTCATCGCGCTTGCTCAGCTTGCGCCCATCCGGGCCCAAAATCAGCGACACATGGCCAAACGCGGGAGGTGTCCAGCCAAACGCCTCATACAGGTGAAGTTGGCGCGGTGTGTTGGAGATATGCTCTTCTCCGCGCACCACGTGTGTGATTTCCATCAGGTGATCGTCGATGACGACTGCGAAATTGTAGACGGGAATCCCATTCGACTTGACGATGCGAAAGTCGCCGCCTGAGCTATTCGGGTCAAAGGAGAGCTCACCGCGAATCATATCGACGAAAGACACCGTGCGATTCTCCGGTATCCGCAGCCGCACAGTTGGGACGCGGCCCTCAGCCAGTAAAGCCGCGCGCTCGTCTGCCGTCAGGTGCCGACACTTGCCCGAGTAATGTGGCATTTCCCCAGCTTCGCTTTGCAGTTGCGCCTGCTCTGCGAGTTCCTCTTCTGTACAAAAGCAGTCATAGGCATGACCGGATGCTTTTAACTGCGAAACGTATTGCTGGTAGATCGGCAATCGCTCCGTGCAGGTATACGGCCCGAACGCGCCGCCTTGATCGAACCCTTCATCCCACTCGATCCCCAGCCAACGCAGGTTTTGCGCGAATTCCTCCGCCGCGCGCTCGACGTTGCGTCCGAGATCCGTATCTTCTATCCGCAAAATAAACGTGCCACCGTGTCGTTTCGCATATAAATAGTTGAAAAGTGCTGTGCGCGCCCCGCCAATATGTAAGTGTCCTGTAGGGCTTGGCGCATAACGAAGTCGAACTGTCATTTCGCTCACCTCTTGATCAGCGTGACTACAGCCTGCGCCGCAATGCCTTCGCGACGGCCGACAAAGCCCATGCGTTCCATCGTAGTGGCCTTGATACTCACATCGCCGACACCCACGTCCAAAACACGCGCCAATAATTGTATCATGTCAGATTTATAAGGGGCAAGCTTCGGGGCTTCGGCCAGCACCATGATGTCCGCATTATGCAGTCGATAGCCTTGGTCTACAATCAAAGCCTGTACACGCCGCAGTAATTCAATGCTAGAAATCCCTTTATACGCGTCGCTCGTATCTGGGAAATGGTCGCCGATGTCACCCAAAGCGAGTGCCCCGAGCATCGCATCCATTAACGCATGCACCAAAACATCCGCATCCGAGTGGCCTTCGAGCCCATACTCGTGCGCAATTTCCACCCCTCCTAGCACCAGCGGCCGGCCTGTGGCAAACCGGTGCACGTCAAAACCGATGCCAACTCTCACGCTACATCTCCTCCCTTAAAAGTCGCTCTAAGACATAGTGTACGTCCTCGGCTTCAGTCACTTTGACATTCCACGCAGACCCCCGAACCACCATGACAGGATACCCTGCAGCTCGCAGCAAGGCCGTGTCGTCTGTCGCCGCCCGCCTTTGCGCGCGGGCCTCTTCGTGCGCGGCAACAAGCCAGTCGCGCCGCGCCACCTGCGGCGTCTGCACCTGCCACACGGTCTCGCGCGACACCACGTCAGCGATCTGCCCACCCGTATTGACGCGCAGCATAGAGTCGCGCGCCGGATGTCCCAGCGCCGCAGCCCCGCTCTCACGCGCCGCGGTGACGACGGCATCTAGATCCGCTGCCTGAAGAAGCGGCCGAGCGGCGTCGTGCACTGCGACGAAAGGTCGGATAGCGGCCTTCAGACCCGCCCATACAGAGGCTTGGCGTTCTTGGCCGCCGCTGACGACTTGGTACACGGCCGTTCCATTCACACGGTCGACTAGCGCCTGCACGCGTTCGATATCCTGCGCCCGCACG
>JAPNUP010000144.1 GCA_026627345.1 Bacillota bacterium
TGAAGTATACAGTAAGATCGCACCGTCGTCTTCTTTGACAGACGAACTACCCACCTGTAAAGCGGACATGCAGGCAGACTGCCTCTCTGGCGAGACGACTTTCTCCTGAAAGCGCATGGCTTGATAGGACAATAGTGTCAACGCATACGCGCTCGTCGAATCGGCAGGCAACGTCGCGACAAACCGCAAACATTCCGGTAAGGCTTCATCGTGTTCAGAGGTGAAGTGCGGCAGTAACCTTGGTGATATGATAGCGCCCGCGACGTCAGCGCGTGTCATGACTTTGAGAAGTTCCGGTCGCGGCATCTCCGGATTGACAGGGACCGCCACAGCACCATAAAGAATTAGAGCAGTATAAGTCGCAATAAAAGCATAGGAATTCACCTCAGCCAGTAACACACGCTCTCCACGAACCACATGCATTTGTTCTAAAGCCGCCTGCACGTGCGCGATATCAGCGCGCAGGGTCTCTCCAGAATACCCTACACCTTGATCATACACGATCGGTCGATACAAGTTGGTCACCAGATTGCCGAGCAGTTTTTGTGTGAGAGTTGACAAGAAAGATCGCCCCAATCTCTTGGAAGATTTGCTTGAGTCTCAGTATGCGATAAGACTCTTAAAAACTCCTTAAGATCCGAACTCTTCAGCGGCAAGGCTTGCTGGTATAGCTACTTAAGTGACTGTTCAAAAAGTGTCGAGGTAAGACGTGCGTGGGAGGGCAGGCCGTTTTCAGCGCGCGGAGTGTACGTAGTCGGTACATGAGCACGTTGGAAACGGCCTGCCGCCTCTCCCGCGCTACGGAGTTCACGGGCGCATACCTGCGCCATTCGGCACTTTTTGAACAACCTCTATAAATGAAATTAGTCGTGCCTCCCCTTTTAAGCCAACTTTAAACTTGTTCTCGTATTCTACTAAGCAAAGGAGGGCGAGTATGGAACGCCAAAGCAAAGAGCACTTATATGAAGTCGATCTCATGCGCGCATTTATCATACTTGGGGTCGTCTGCGTACACATCACGTCGTTTTACAATACATTTGCAACGAATCTGTCCAGTACAGACATCGTCAACGAAATGCTTCTAGTCGCGCTGCATTTTACGCGTGAATCGTTCATGTTTATCACTGGTTTGGTTTTGTTCATTACGTATTACCACCGCACTACTACATTCAGTGCCGTTTCTTTCTGGAAAAAGCGTTTTGCGCTGATCTTCATTCCATACGCAGCGTGGACACTGATCTACATCCTATTTACAGGTACTTACGCCAAAGGCTTCGACTGGTCCTTTGGCGGCATCGTCGGCAACTTCTTTTTCTCACTTTTGACGGGTCACCAGTTTTACCTCTACTATCTGGTGATTTCCATGCAACTGTACATTTTGTTTCCTTTACTGCTTAAATTTATCCGCAAGACCGCGAGCTATCATGGATGGGTTTTTGCCTTTAGCTTTGTCCTTCAGATCTCGATGATGTGGTTCAACAAGAGCGTGCTGCAAAACATGAGCACAGCGCATATGCCTGAATGGATTTACTTGCTGGTCCGCTATCGCGACCGGGACATCCTGATTTACCAGTTCTGGTTCATCAGTGGCGCTATCTTGGCTGTTCATTACCAAGCGATCAAAAGCTACATTGTCACACACAAGAAATGGATCTTCGGATCGATGCTGGTGGCTTTACTGCTCCTATGGGTGCACTACGCATTTGACCGCTTCGTACTGGGTCAAGACAGTACGATGTCCGTTCTCGTCTTGCAGCCTGTGATGATTCCTTACAGCGTAGCTACGACGGTCACACTGTGGACGGCAGGTATGAGCTGGTCTGCTGTACGCCTGAAAGCGAGCGCACAGTGGTTCTCGAAATTTGTGAAGATCGCTGCAGCCGCTTCCTTTGGCGTCTTCTTGGTTCATCCGATTTTGTTGCACTATGCCGAGGTCATCGTCTATCATTTGCATCCTTCGACGCTCGAGCGAGCCTTTTTACAGCCGCTGACCATCATCGTCGTGTATACCCTCGCGATTGTCATCGCTCGTGCGATCGGCAATGTCCCGTGGCTTAGTTACATCGTCGGTCAAAAGACGCAGGCACCCAAGTGGTTTACGCCGCGTAGTCAACCGACGCCTTCCGTAAACGAGTAGTCCATTAAGGAGGCATTACGTTGGCACAGACCGTAGCTCACAGCGAGCGTGACGAGAATTTACTAGCCCGTTTAGATCGCATTCCGCTGACTAAGACGGTCATCGGCATCTTGATTCTGCTGTCTTTCGTGTGGCTCGCTGAAGCGTTTGACATCGGGATCGTCGGTCCTGTCATTACGGTGCTCAAAACCTCTTGGCATTTGAGTTCCGGCCAAGTCGCACTGCTCGGGGTGTCGTCTACGCTCGGTGTGGTGATCGGGATGATTCCCGCCGGGATCATCGCTGATCGCTACGGTCGACGCAAAGTCGCGCTACTTGGCATCGGGGCGTTCTCGGTGCTGACTATCCTCGGTGCGTTTGTGACTGGACTCGATCAATTGGCCGCTGTCCGTTTTCTTGCCGGGATCGGCGAAGGCGCGATCTTGCCAATGCCTTACCTGTTCTTATCCGAGTTTGTGCATACGAAGCGACGTGCAGTTACAGTAGGATATGCCAACGGGATTCTGACTGCCGCCTATCTGATTCCAAACTTGGCGGGTGCCTGGGCGATCCATGCGTTCGCCGCAGATATCTCTTGGCGCATCCCTTTTTTACTTGGTGCCATACCGCTCTTGCTGCTCATACCGCTTGCCATTTGGATGCCAGAGTCACCCCGCTTTTTACTGAAGCGCGGGCGTCAGGATGAGGTGCGAAGGCTGGTTGAGCATCTTGAAGACGAAGCCAAACTGGCCCACGACACCACGCTTGTCAATCGCCGGGTGATGACCGTTATTCATAAAGGCGCGCATCATACCCCTACATTGCGCACCTTGCTCAGGCCGCCGTATCTGAACCGGGCGTTGGTGACGATCTCTCAACTGACTGGCGCGCTGATCCTCTTTTATATCCTGCTCGTCTACGGGCCGACTATACTGATGTCGCGCGGGCTAGGTTCCGATTCGGCCATTATCGACACCGCTTTAATGATGGGCACGGCAGGTATTGGATCGATTGTACAAGGCTATTTAGCGGATCGCTTTGGTCGGCGCAGCATATTGACCATCTATTACCTGTTAGCTGCTATCGGCTGCGGATTGTTTGGCTTGTTTAGTACGCCCATTCTCACCTTGATCGCAGGCTTTTTAACCGCATTCTTTGGGCTTGGCGTGTTTCCTGTCGCGAAGATCAGCGTTGCAGAGCAGTTCCCCACGCGGCTTCGTGGTGAAGGGGTTTACTTTAGCGAAATGACGGCGCGCGTGCTCAGCGGGGTTGTGACGCTGTCTTTCATCCCTTATGCACTCGCTGCGTTTGGTAATGATGCGATTTTTGAAGGGATTGCCATTGCCCTTCTGGTACTGGCGCTCCCTGTCGTTCTCTTTGGCCGGGAAACCGCTCACATGAGTGTGGAGGAAGCCGGTACTGACCTGCGCTTTGATGCACTCGATTCCGAATTGAGCGTGCCTGAGGCTAGTGCCCCGACGCGTTAACCATCCTGTCATTGATGAAAGGACTGAGCCCGCTCGTGGCTCAGTCCTGTTGTGTTTTATACACAAAAAGCAGCCTCTATGCTAAGGTAAAGGCGGGGAGGGACGCCTACATGCGCATCTTGATTGTCGAAGACGAGGTGAGACTCGCCGAAGCCTTGAGTCGGTTAGTGCAAGAAGAGAAGTACCAGACAGATATGGCTCATGACGGGGATGAAGGTTTGCATCTGGCATCCTCAGTGCCGTATGACGCCATTATTCTTGACCGTATGCTGCCGGGCAAGTCCGGCACGGAGATCGTCAAAGCGCTGCGTGCTAAGGGGATCTCTACGCCTGTACTACTGCTGACGGCCATGGATTCAATTGCGGATCGCGTGGAAGGCCTGAATGCAGGGGCCGACGACTACCTAGTCAAGCCTTTCGCCATGGAGGAGTTGCTTGCGCGCATCAGGGCTTTGGTGCGCCGCCCGACTGACTTCGTGCCTGATGAAGGACTCCGTTTCGGCGATTTGGAACTGGATCTGACGCGGCGAGTGGTAAGCTGTCATAAAACCGGTTGCGAAGAAAATTTATCTCCGAAAGAAGCCCTGATCCTCGAGATGCTGATTCGACACGCGGGCCAAGTCCTCACCAGGCGACAATTGATGGACAGCGTTTGGGGGTACGAGGCAGATGTCTTAGAAGGGGTTCTCGATACTTATGTGCACCATCTTCGAAAACGGCTACAGGCAGTTGGTGGACCGGCCATTACCACCTTGCGCGGGGTAGGCTATACACTGGCACGCGACTGACGAAATCGAGGTATGCTATACATACAGGGGGTGGACAGATTGAGTCTTTTCTCACGCGGTGAACGAGACCCTTATCAGTCTGTCCGCTTCACACTTTTTGGCATTAACATCGGCGCTCTGCTGGCCGTCTGGGCTACCCTTTTAATTGTCGTGTATAGTCTGATGTATCATGAATTGTACGAAGTGCTCGACAATCAATTACAATTGACCGCAACGCGCATCATTCGCAATTATGACCGTCATCATGCCGGAGTTCCGCTAGGACCCGTCATCTTGGCCGATCAACAAGAGAGTTTCAGCCTATGGTTTATCGCGCATGAGCACTCCGACTGGACAGCCGCTTATATGGATGGCAACCCTTTTGTCAACGTACGCCTCATGTATCGGCGCGCGCTCGGAAATCCGACTGGATCCTATGAGACGATCAGTACAAACGGAGCCCCTTACCGTGCCTTTTACGCGCTCGTCGACACCCCGAGGGGCACCTATTTGATTCGCGTGATCCAACCAGAAGGACCTACCAACGCAACCCTTTCAAGGTTACTGCGTACATTGACCGTTGCCGGTTTCGCTGCGCTATTTCTCACGATTGCCATTGGACTTTGGCTGTCAGAACGCAGCTTGTCACCTATGATTGCGTCCTGGCGACGGCAACAGCAATTCGTGGCGGATGCCTCACACGAACTGCGTACACCGCTGACGATCATCAAGACGAATCTCGACGTTTTGCTTCGCCACCCTGAACATACCATTGAAACCGAACTGAACTTTCTCGCCAACGCTTATTCGGAAGTCAACCGAACCAGTTCTTTAATCGAAGATCTGCTCACCCTCGCGCGCGCCGATTCCAAGGAGGCACTCATTGAGGAACACCCTGTCGACGTAGGCGCGCTTGCGACAGAGGTGGCCGATACTGTGCTGCCCATGGCTGAACAACAAGAAAAAACGATCAGCGTCTCGGTGCCGGCCTCTTCTTGCCAGACACTTGGAGACGTTAACCGTCTGCGCCAACTGCTTCTCATATTGATCGACAACGCCTTGCGCTACTCGAACGCAGGGGGGAGCATACACTTGACCGTGAAATGTGATACTTTATACACGACCATCGCCGTCTCCGACACAGGGATCGGCATCGCTCCGAAACTACTGCCGCGCATCTTCGATCGGTTCGTACGCGGAGATGAGACGCGTATGCGGCACGAGCAAGGCAGTGGGCTCGGACTTTCCATCGCCAAGTGGATCGTCGAGGCGCATCGCGGTACCATTACAGCGCAAAGCACCGTGGGCAAAGGCACCACTTTCACCATTACCTTGCCCCATTAGAAAGAGGACGTCGTCAGCTTCCCCACCCATTGATCGCTCCAACTTTGCACTGCATCCATGACAGGGGCCAGAGACTTCCCTTTTTCGGTCAACTCATACTCGATGCGAACCGGTGTTTCCGGATATACGCTGCGCAGCACGATGCCCTGCGCTTCCAACTCCTTGAATCGCTCAGCAAGCATACGATCGCTCATATTAGGTATCAGATCAGAAATTTCTTTAAAGCGTTTAGGGCCTGTCAAAAGTACGCGGATGATGAGACCAGTCCAGCGTTTTCCTAAAATATCGAACGCAGCTTCAAACTTCGGACACAGCGCTTGGTGTTCCATTACGGATCCCTCCCACTTCCATTGTATCACAGCCGCTTAAATTAAGTAAGTGGCGATCAAAGAAGAGTCGTGGAAGAATCCGCCTACATTTGAAATTCGCGGTTCATAAAGGCCTGAATCTCGCGAACCCAGACGCCAGGTTGTTCAAGATGCACGTTGTGCCCAGCATCCTTTACCACCACATGCTCAGCGAACGGCATGCGTTGCCGCATCTCATAGGCGATACGAGTGAATTTATCATCCTGTTGCCCCGTGAGAAGCAGCGTCGGCATGGACAGCCCTGCTATTTCGTCCCACCAGGATGGTTGCGCACCTGTTCCTGCACTGCGCAGGGACGCCGCCAATTCGTCTGCTTGCTGTGACATGCGGACACGCGATTGGCGCCGAAGCGCTTGTGCAGTTAGTCTGCTCTGTGTAGAAAACAGTGGGATTCGCTCCCAATATTTCATAAACTCAGAGATACCTGCTTGCTCCAGTCGCGTCGCAAGGCCTTCGTCCGCCGCGCGGCGTTGCTCACGTTCCTTTTCGGTCGCCAGTCCAGGCGACGCACTCTCGAGGATCAACGCCGATGGCCAAGCTGGGTACAGACAGGCACAGCTGAGCGCCACACGTCCACCTAGCGAGTACCCGACAAGCACCGGATGATGAGCCCCGAGGCGTTCAGTGATCTCCTTCAAATCCTGTGCAGTACTGCGCATCGAATAACGTCCACGGTCATTCCCCACCACTGTATTCCCGTGTCCCGGGAGATCGATCGCAAGGCACCGCCAAGACGTTGAGAGCGTGCGAAAGAAGGGAAGAAAATCTCTTGCCGCACCGGAGAATCCATGAATGAAAACGAGGGTCCGCCCACTACCTCGTTCCCACACCTGATAAGATGCCCCTCGCACCGAAAGCGTGTGCCGCTTAGTCCCGCTCACAGCGTAGAGGCCGCCCACTCACGTGCCACTGTTTTCCATAAGGCTCGATGCCAGGCCAGATTCTCATCCCGGTTTGACGGGACTTCGATAAGTGACCAGCCCTCCCGATCTTGGGCCTGCGAAAGCGCATCTCGCAGTGTCTCCCAGTTCTCGGCGCGCGTATAGTGACCGCCGAACAGAGCTGCAGCTCCTTCGAGCGATAGTCCATGCGGTGTAGAGAAGTGAGCGAACACATCTTCTTCCTGCGCCTGCGGGAGAAATGAGAAAATCCC
>JAPNUP010000110.1 GCA_026627345.1 Bacillota bacterium
TTGCAGAGTAAAAAGCCAGTCATTTTGCAGTTTACAGCCGACTGGTGACCGCATTGTCAGCGATTGAGGCCGGTGGTCTCAAAAGTAGCGGAAACGGAATCGAATGTGAATTTTTACCTTGTCGACGTGCAACAGTCGCCCGATTTGGCACGTCGCTTCGGGATTACAGGAGTTCCGGCGTTGATCTTGCTCAAAGAGGGTCGAGAGCTTCGACGCTTGCCAGGGTTTGCACCTGAACCCGTCGTCAGAGGGTTCATTCGGGCATAAATTGATCGTCGCGGACTATAGCAGAGGGCGCAGGGATCTGAGGACCCGGCGTCCTCATGCGTTGGCAGGATTCGCGTAGGGCCGTGTAGCTTTAAGCGTATATACTGAACCCGCATTTCACCGCCTGAGAATCAAGTTATCTTGTGTCACCTGTATAGGCGGATGCCGTATTCCATATCCTACAATTTATTGGCAGGAGAGGGGTATCTCATGGCCACACAGGACGGATCGGTCGTCACACCTCAGCAAAGACAGTTCGAACAGTTCGTCTCGAAAGCGATTCGGGTTCAGCATCCGATCTGTATGGTGAAAGCGCGCGGCGCGCGCATGTGGGATGAGAGCGGACGCGAGTATTTGGATTTTGCGGGTAGTATTTCTTCGCTCAATGTCGGACACTGCCACCCGCGTGTCGTACGAGCCGTGCAAGAGCAGGCGGAGCGACTCATTCACACCACGATCAATGTGACCTATCATCAGGGCTTTCTCGACTTGGCGGAGAACCTGTGTCGGATGGTGCCGATCTCAGGTGATAAGCGTGCGATGCTGACGAATAGCGGATCAGAGGCGGTGGAGGCTGCAGTAAAGGCGGCGCGGCAGTTTACCGGCAGATCGGGCGTCATCACTTTTACTGGCGGGTATCACGGCAAGACTTTTCTGGCCTTGGGAATGACGAGCCAAACGCACCCGTACAAATCGGGCCTCGAGCCGTTTCCCCCGGAGATCCATCCATTTCCCTATCCGGATCCTGACCACTGCCCCTTTTGCAAGGATCCGTCCACGTGTAGCCATGATGCACTCACCCTCTTGGAACAAGGATTCTCCAATGTTGTACCGAGTGAACGGGTGGCCGCAGTGGTTGTGGAGCCTGTGCAAGGGGAAGGAGGCATCATCGTGCCACCAGCCGATTTTCTTCCCCGGCTGCGGGAGATCTGTCGAAGTCGTGGCATCCTCTTTATCGTCGACGAGATCCAAACGGGGTTGGGTAGAGTGGGTAAGATGTTTGCAATCGACTACTATCCAGGCCTCGATCCCGACATTGTGCTGATCGGGAAGTCTCTAGGAGCAGGATTGCCCATCTCGGCTGCAGTCGGTCGCGCCGCTATCATGGATGCTCCGGAGTCAGGGTCGATCGGATCCACGTTTAGCGGGAATCCCGTTGCAGCCGCGGCTGCCTTGCAAGTGTTGCAGATCGTAGATGAGGAGAACTTGCCTGAACGAGCCATGGAGATCGGTGCCATTTGTATGGAGCGCCTGTCGAGACTGGCCACACAGCACCCACGCATCTCATCGGTTCGCGGGCTTGGGGCGATGATAGGCATTGAGTTAGTCCGCGACCGTAAGTCCAGAGAACCCTGGAAAGAAGGGGTACAGCATGTGCTCGCTAAAGCGCAGTCAAGAGGCCTGATCTTGCCTATCGCCGGCATTTGGGAAAATGTTGTGCGACTGCTCATGCCTCTCGTGATCACGCCAGAAGAGCTTGATCGGGGTCTTGCCATCCTTGAGGAGGCACTGGTAGAGACGCTGTCTGAAGGCGATTAAGCGCTATACCGCTATACGCTAAACGTCGTTCGAGCAGAGAGAGCATGATTTAGTCGACATACCCCTTGGCGAGAACGGGATAAATGTAGGTGATGAACCCAATGAGTGCAATCACAGTCCCGTGCCTGTGTTGGACGACATGTTCCTGCACACAAA
>JAPNUP010000183.1 GCA_026627345.1 Bacillota bacterium
GAGGTCCCTTCCTTGGAAGGGACCTCTTTTCATGCAGAGGATCGGTGAGGAGGATGCGATATGAACGAGGGCAGCGTGGTTTTGCTAGACGAGGCAGGAATGCGTCGGGCTCTTGCGCGTATTGCGTATGAGATCATTGAACGGAGCGGCTCCGCGCTCGACGAGTTGTCGCTCGTAGGCGTTCGTACGCGCGGGTATGACCTCGCCCTTCGGCTCGTTGCGAGAATCGCGGAGATCGAGCAGGTGGGCATTCCGTGTCATGCGCTCGATGTATCCTCATTTCGCGATGACATCTCCACATCTGCTTTGTTGCCGCGCCAGCAGCTTGACCCTACTTTCTTGGGGGCGATCGACAAGCGGCGCATCATACTGGTGGATGATGTGCTGTTCACCGGGCGTACGGTACGAGCGGCTTTGGATGCACTGACCACAGGCGCGCGCCCGTCTCTTATCCAACTGGCGGTGCTCATAGATCGCGGACATCGCGAGTTGCCGATACGTCCAGACTATGTTGGGAAGAATATCCCGACAGCACGTAGCGAGCGGGTGCGCGTACACGTTGTGGAGCGCGATCAAAAAGATGATGTGATCTTGCAAAAAAGAGGATGGTGAAATCGACATGAAGCACGTGATTAGCGCACAGCACTTTGACCGCTCTGAGTTGCTCGCTTTGCTTCAAAAAGCGCAGACGATGCTGCAAGTGAAGGAAATGGGCGGCGCGGATACGCTACGCGGGAAAATCATGGCCGCACTTTTTTTCGAGCCTTCTACAAGGACGCGGCTGTCTTTTGAAAGCGCGATGATGCGACTCGGGGGAAATGTGATCAGTACGGAGAATGCGCGTGAGTTTTCATCCGCGATCAAAGGAGAGACTTTAGAAGATACGATTCGCGTCGTGTCGGGTTACGCCGATGTGATCGTCTTGCGTCATCATGAAATAGGTGCAGGAGCGAGAGCGGCACATGTGAGTTCCGTACCTGTTTTGTCGGCAGGCGACGGCGCAGGCGAACACCCGACGCAAGCTTTGCTCGATCTGTTCACGATTCACCAAGAAATCGGACGCGTAGAAGATCTCACGGTCACCTTGATAGGCGACTTGCTGTACGGTCGGACCGTGCATTCCCTCGTCTACATACTCAGTCAGTTTAAAGGAATTCGCCTGATTTGCACTGCCCCTGCCGCCACTTCGCTGCCGTCTGATGTCCTCGCGTATGCGACAGCGCGCGGGGTCGTAGTCGAACAAGAACCTGATTTGGCGCGAGCTTTGCAGTCCGCGGACGTGGTCTACCAGACGCGCGTGCAAAAGGAGCGGTTCGCCTCAAGTGAAGAGTATGAGAAAAACAAAGCGGCCTACGTGATTGATCAGACCGCGATGACCTACTTGCCGCCACACGCGATCCTTATGCACCCTTTGCCACGTGCAGGCGAAATTGCGCCGGTGGTCGATGCAGATCCACGCGCTGCTTATTTTCGCCAGTCTCATTACGGGGTGCCTGTACGCATGGCCCTCCTGCTTCGCGCTTTCGGACAGTAACGATCGGATTCGTACAAACCTGAAAATGGGGTGCTCCACATGGGATACCTGATTCGCGGCGCGCGTCTCGCTGACCCGCGCACAGGGCAAACAGACGCTTGCGATATCCTGATCGAAGGCGATATTTTTGCACAAATCGCACTGGCAGGATCGATTGATGTGGCTGGTCACGAAGTGTTAGAGGCTGATGGCTTGATCGCTTTGCCTGGGCTGATCGATGTGCACGTGCATTTACGAGAGCCTGGTTTTAGCCACAAGGAAACGATAGCCACAGGCACTCAGGCAGCAGCTGCTGGCGGCTTCACGCAAGTGTGTTGTATGCCCAATACTTCGCCTGTGACAGATACACCGGAGGTCGTGCGTTTTATTACTCATGAAGCCAAACGACACGGTTTCGCGACTGTACACCCGATCGCAGCCATGACCTACGGTCTAAAGGGCGAGGCCCTCACCGATTTTGGCGCCTTGAAAAAAGCGGGCGCCGTGGCTTTTTCGGATGACGGCCGCGGCCTTCAGTCAGCCGGTATGATGAAACGCGCATTGCAGCTTTCGCGTGAACAAGGCATGCCGATTGCTGTGCACGCAGAAGATGAAACGCTGTCCGCAGGTGGCCATCTGCATGATGGAGCGGTGGCACATAGCCTGTCTATACCAGGGATCCCTACGGAAGCGGAGACGACCATGATCGCGCGCGATATTCTGTTGGCGCAAGCCACAGGGGCCCATGTGCACATGTGTCACGTAAGTCCGGAGACCGCCGTGGCCGCCATTCGCGAAGGCAAGCGCAGAGGTGTTCGCGTAACCGCTGAAGTGACGCCGCACCATCTGTTGCTCACGGAGGAAGAAGCACTCACAAAGGGCGCAGCGGCAAAGGTGAATCCGCCGCTGCGCGCGGCGACAGATCGACGGGCTTGTATCGAAGGGTTTCTCGATGGCACGCTAGACATCGTCGCGACAGATCATGCGCCGCATACGCCGGAGGAAAAGGCGCGCTCGATTCCGGAAGCGCCTTTTGGCTTCACAGGCATCGAAATCAGTTTGCCGCTGATGTACACAGCGTTTGTGCAAAGCGGGCTCCTTTCGATCGCAGAATTGGCAGCGCGTATGTCGTGGCGACCAGCGCAGCTATTCGGACTGCCGGGCGGGTTCGTAGCGGCAGGCCAAAGTGCGGATCTGACATTACTGGACCCGTCTGAGGTGCGAAAGGTGGAACCAGACAGCTTTCGATCGCTTGGGAAAACGACGCCGTTTGCAGGACGTAAACTGACCGGCTGGCCCGTCGCGACGTTTTACCAAGGGCGACTGGTCTATGACCGCGTCTACACGCAAGGAGAGGTGTAACATGAGAGCTCGTTTGCTGCTCGAAGACGGTACGGTCTTTACAGGAACAGGTTTTGGCGCGACAGGAGAGTCGTTCGGAGAAGTCGTGTTTAACACCGGGATGACCGGGTATCAAGAAGTGTTGACCGACCCATCGTACTACGGGCAGATCGTGACCATGACCTACCCGCTGATCGGGAATTATGGATGCAATGTGGATGATATCGAATCGATGCGCTCGCATGTCAGAGGATTCGTCGTACGCGAATGGGCACAGGTGCCGAGTCATTACCGTAGCCGCTTTACGCTCGATACCTTCTTAAAGCGGGAACGGGTCATCGGTATTGCCGATCTTGACACGCGCAAGCTGACTCGCATTTTGCGCGTACACGGGACGATGCGGGCAGTGCTGACGACAGGTGACGACTCTGTAGATACCTTACTGACAAAGCTCCATGATCATACATGGCCGCGCGATCAGGTCGCGCAAGTGACCACGCGCGACGCATACCGGGTACCAGGCGAAGGCCGGCGTATCGTGCTGCTCGACTTCGGCACTAAGATGGGTACCTTGCGTTCACTGCGCGCGCGCAGTGCGGATGTCATCGTACTTCCGGCCGCCAGCAGTGCCGCCGACATCATGTCGTGGCAACCGCAAGGGATTATGATGTCAAATGGACCTGGAGATCCGGACGACCTGCCAGATATCGTGTCGACGGTCCAAGAATTGATTGGTCGCGTGCCACTTTTCGGTATTTGTATGGGACATCAGATTCTCGCCAAAGCGTGTGGCGCCCGTACGGCGAAATTGCGCTTCGGTCACCGCGGGGTGAATCACCCGGTCAAAGATCTTAGTACAGGTCGCATCTATATGACTTCGCAGAATCACGGATACGTGGTCACCCCAGAGTCACTGGTCGGCACTGATTTGCAGCTGACACATATCAACCAGAATGACGGGACAGTTGAAGGCGTTCGCCACAAAGAGGCTATGGCGTTTTCTGTTCAGTACCATCCGGAAGCGCGTCCGGGCCCTGATGACAGTGACTATTTGTTCGATGAGTTCTTAGATCAAGTCGAGACGTTTGCCAAAGGAGGTGGGACGCATGCCTAAGTGGGAACATATTCGCTCGATTCTGGTCATCGGTTCCGGCCCTATCGTGATCGGCCAAGCGGCAGAATTTGACTATGCAGGCACGCAGGCTTGCCACGCGCTGCGCGAAGAAGGCATCCGCGTGGTCCTCGTAAATTCCAACCCAGCGACGATCATGACGGATCCGGAAGTGGCAGACCGCGTATATGTGGAGCCGCTGACTGTGGAATTTCTCTCGCAAATTATCCGTCAGGAAAAACCGGATGGCCTGCTTGCGACCCTCGGTGGTCAAACAGGTCTGAACCTCGCCGTAGCCTTGTCAGAATCGGGGGTATTGGCCGAAGAGGGAGTCGAACTGCTCGGCACCCATCTGAGCTCCATCAAAATGGCGGAAGACCGGGAGCAGTTTCGCAATCTGATGAAACGACTCGATGAACCGGTCCCAGACAGCGCGATTGTGACCAGCATGGAAGAAGCACAGCAGTTTCGCGAAGAAGTCGGGTTGCCTATTATTATCCGCCCGGCTTACACGCTCGGCGGCACGGGCGGTGGGATCGCCGCGACGGAGCAAGAGTATGTCAGCATTGTGAGCCTAGGTCTCGCGCTCTCACCGATCGGGCAAGTACTGGTGGAACGCAGCATCGCGGGCTGTAAAGAGATTGAATACGAAGTCATGCGCGATCGCGCCGATAACTGTATCGTCGTTTGTAACATGGAAAACATCGACCCAGTTGGTGTGCACACAGGAGACAGCATCGTGGTAGCGCCGAGCCAGACACTGACGGACGGCGATTATCAGATGCTGCGCACCGCGTCGCTGCGCATTATACGTGCCCTTGGCATCGAAGGCGGCTGTAACATTCAGTTCGCACTCGACCCCGATAGCGATCAGTACTATGTGATTGAGGTCAATCCCCGCGTTAGCCGCTCGAGCGCACTGGCGTCCAAAGCGACGGGTTATCCGATCGCGAAGATCGCGGCCAAAATTGCGCTCGGCTATACGCTTGATGAACTGAAAAATCCTATTACTGGCCAAACGTACGCCTGCTTCGAACCTGCCCTTGACTATATCGTGACGAAGATTCCGCGCTGGCCGTTTGATAAGTTTGCATCCGCGGACAGACGACTTGGCACCCAGATGAAAGCCACTGGTGAAGTCATGGCGCTCGGTCGCTCTTTTGAAGAATCGTTGCATAAGGCCATCCGGTCTCTCGAGATCGGGATGGATTCGCTCGAATTGCCTTCTTTGGCGATGGCCGCAACAGATCTGCTCTGGCAACGCGCTGTGCATGCAGACGACGAACGTCTCTATGTGCTCTTTGAACTGATCAGACGTGGGATCGATATCCTTGAACTGCATGAGCGGACAGCCGTCAATGAATTCTTTCTCGCCAAATTGGCTGGTATTGAGTCACTTGCCCGTGAACTTCATGATGGAGGTCTTACGCCACCGGCTTTGCGTCTCGCCAAGCGGATGGGGTTTGCGGATACGTATATCGCCCGCTTGACAGGTCAGACGCAAGAAAGCATTCGGGCAATGCGTTACGCCGAGGGTCTGCGTCCTGTATACAAGATGGTTGACACGTGTGCAGCTGAATTTGCCGCGCAAACGCCGTACTATTACTCGTCGTATGAAGAGGAAGACGAAGTTTGCGAATCTGCTGGACGTAAGGTGTTGGTTTTAGGTTCTGGCCCGATTCGCATTGGTCAAGGCATCGAATTTGACTACTGTTCTGTACATGCCTCTTTGGCCTTGCGGGCGTGTGGACGCGAGTCGATCATCATCAATAACAACCCGGAGACGGTGTCGACTGACTTCAATATGTCTGATCGCCTCTATTTCGAACCCTTGGCACTCGAAGACGTCTTGCATGTCATCGATCGTGAGCAGCCAGAAGGCGTGATTGTCCAATTCGGTGGGCAAACGGCGATCAATCTTGCGGGGCCACTGGAAAAACTGGGGGTGCCGATTCTCGGAACGGCCGTCGAGGATATCGATCGCGCAGAGAATCGCGAGAAGTTCGACGATCTTTTGACCACGCTGAAGATCGCCCGCCCAGCTGGTAAGGCTGTCTTTAGCACGAGTGAGGCGCTGCGGGCAGCTGAAGAGCTCGATTACCCGGTTCTGGTCAGGCCGTCTTATGTTCTCGGCGGTCGCGCTATGCAAATCGTATACTCGGCCGATGAGTTGGAGCAGTACATGCACGACGCTGTCATGGCGTCCAAAGAGCATCCGATCCTGGTAGACCGCTACCTTGTGGGAACAGAAGTGGAAGTCGACGCGATCTCGGATGGCGAGACAGTCGTTATACCAGGCATTATGGAACATGTGGAGCGAGCCGGCGTTCACTCTGGAGATTCGATCGCCGTCTATCCGCCGCAATCGCTTAGTGCCGGTGTCATCGAACATATTGTAGGTGATACGGTACGCATCGCTCGCGCACTACGCGTCAAAGGCCTGATCAACCTGCAGTTTGTCGTGCAAGGAGAGCAAGTCTTCGTGCTAGAGGTCAATCCGCGATCATCGCGTACCGTGCCATTTCTGAGTAAGGTCACGGGTGTGGCGATGGTTGATGTCGCTATGCGCGCGATTCTAGGGGAGCGTTTGGCCGATCTCGGGTTTACGACAGGGCTGTTACCAGCAGGTGACTCAGTGTCGGTCAAGGTGCCTGTGTTCTCATTTGCAAAATTGCGCTCGGTCGATGTGACCCTAGGCCCAGAGATGAAATCAACGGGTGAAGTGATGGGCACAGGTGAAACGTTTGCCAAAGCACTATACAAAGGTATGCTGGCCGCAGGCTTTCGCTTTCCCGGTCATGGCGCCATCTTGGCTACGATCGCAGACAAAGATAAGCAAGAAGCACTGCCGATCCTGCGCGGCTTAGCGGAATTCGGCTATCACTTGTTTGCTACCGAAGGTACGGCGCAATTTCTCGAGCGTTACGGGATTCGCGCAACGACCGTTGAGAAGATTTCTTCTGGCGAAAGTAGCCTACTAGATCTCATCCGCAGCCAAGAAGCCACGATGGTCATCAATACGCTGACGCGCGGCAAAACCCCACAGCGCGATGGCTTTCGCATACGCCGCGAGGCAGTCGAACACGCAGTGCCGTGTCTGACGTCGCTCGATACTGCCCGGGCCGTGTACGATGTTCTGGCGTCGCTACGTGTTTCGACGCAACCGCTGCGGGGCAGTCGGAAGGCGGGTGAAGCCGGATGGCTACCGTCGAAGTCGTAGAACAAATGGCGGTCGGCGACGGACTCTTCTCTCTGCGCTTTCGATCACCGGTCGATCTGCGTCTAGCAGGGGCGTATCATCCAGGTCAGTTTTTACACATTCGCGTATCAGACTCGTTCGACTTTCTTTTGCGCCGGCCTTTGTCATTGTGCAAAGCTGACGTCAGTCGCAATGAGTTGACGGTCATCTACCGCGCGCAAGGGGAAGGCACCAAACGACTTTCACGTGTACGCGCAGGGGATCAGTTAGACGTGTTAGGGCCACTGGGTCGGGGCTTCCCCATTCATGACGGCGATCGTCACGCGTTATTGGTCGCAGGCGGCATTGGCGTGCCACCGATGCTTGAGCTGGCGCATGCGCTCAAGGCGCGTGGACAGCAGGTGACAGCTGTGCTTGGCTTTCAGAATGCGAGACACGTGATTCTGCAAGAGGAACTGATGGCGTATGGCACGGTACACATCGCCAGTGACGACGGAACAGTCGGTACCAAAGGTCTCGTGACGGATCTACTCACTGACGCGCTGTGCACGGGAGTGAACCGCTACTACGCTTGCGGGCCGACCCCGATGCTGCGCGCGGTGCAGGCGGCTATGCAAGGGTGCTCAGTTCCCGGTTACTTGTCGCTCGAAGAGCGGATGGGTTGTGGAATCGGCATCTGCGTAGGCTGCGTGCATCCTATTCGGCGCGGGGGTGACGTCAAACAGGTGAAAACGTGCAAAGAAGGTCCAGTATTTTCGAGCGAGGAGGTGGTATTCACGTGAGTGAGACAACACCTGTGGATCTCTCTGTCGATTTGCTGGGACGTACGCTCAAAAATCCGGTCATGCCAGCATCCGGATGTTTCTCCTTCGGACGGGAAGTGGCCGCCTACTATGACCTTGGCCTACTCGGCGCGATCGTAGTCAAAGCGACCACTCTGGAGGAAAGGCAGGGGAATCCGACGCCGCGGCTGGCGGAGACACCAGCGGGGATGCTCAACGCCATCGGGCTGCAAAACCCAGGCGTGCAAAAGGTCATGGCTGATGAATTGCCTTTTTTGCGCATATTTGAAGACTTACCGGTTATTGTAAACGTCGCAGGCACTGCGGTCGACGATTATGTGGAGGTTGTCAAACAACTTACCTTGTCCCCAGACGTATTTGCCATCGAACTGAATATCTCGTGTCCGAACGTCAAGTGCGGAGGCATTCAGTTTGGTACTGACCCGCAGATGGCAGCCGACATGGTTCGCGCGATTAAGGCAGTCGCACACGTTCCTGTGATTGTCAAATTATCGCCTAATGTGACGGACATCGTCGCGATGGCGGTGGCCTGCGAGGAAGCCGGTGCGGACGCCTTGTCGCTGATCAATACGTTAGTTGGCATGCAGATCGATGTCGACCGCAGGCGCCCGCTGCTTGCGAATCGCAGTGGCGGTTTGTCGGGACCGGCGATTCGCCCGATCGCCGTACGCATGGTATACGATGTCACGGAGCGTGTACGTATCCCGGTGATCGGCATCGGTGGCATCATGACTGGACGGGATGTGGTAGAGTTTTTGATGGCGGGCGCAACCGCCGTCGAAGTGGGCACTGCCAATTTTGTCGATCCGCTCGCCTGCCCACGCATCATCGACGAACTGCGTGACTGGTGTGTGCAGCATCGGGTTACATCGGTGCGCGAGTTGATCGGTGCCGCCAAGGAAGGGGGCTTGCGAGATGGCGCTTGACAGTAAGATACGACCGTTGCCCGTGTATATTGCTCTGGACGTGGATACGTATGAAGAGGCCGTAGCTGTGGTAAACGCACTTGGCGACGATGCCATGTACTACAAAGTGGGCTTACAGCTGTTTAGCGCGGCCGGCCGTTCTATCGTAGAGTGGCTGCGCGCAAAAGGAAAAAGCGTATTTCTCGACCTCAAATTTCACGATATTCCGCAAACGGTCGAAAAGGCGGTGCGACAAGCCGCGATGCTCGGCGTGCAGCTCTGTACGGTCCACTCGTTGGCGGGACGCGAGGCGCTCGTGCGCGCTGTGGGGGCCGCACAGGAGTACGGAGCTGCGTCAGCTACCAAAGATGATCAGATGGGGATTCTCGCTGTCACGTTGCTGACTAGTATCGAGGACAAGACTGCCCAAGAGATCGGTCTTGCAAAAAAGTCGATCGCCGAGCACGTGCGAAGCTTGGCGCTCTTGGCACAAGCGGCAGGCGCTCATGGCGTCGTTTGTTCTGCCGCAGAATTGCAAGAGATCAAGCGTGCATGTCCGCAGTTGCGGGCGCTGGTGCCAGGCATTCGCCCGGCCGGAGCCGATCGACATGACCAAGCGCGCGTGGCGACACCTTCTGATGCGGCGCGATGGGGAGCAGATTACCTCGTAGTCGGCCGAGCTGTGACGACGGCAACGGATCGACGAGCCGCTTATCTCGATATTTTGCGTGAACTTGCAGATGCCGGGTATTATGAGAGGTGTGGAGGGATGAGACATGACGATCAAAGAAACCATTGCCACTGAACTGTTGGCCATCGGCGCCGTGACTCTGCGGCCTGAAGACCCCTATACGTGGACGTCCGGGATTCGTTCGCCGATGTACTGCGACAACCGCTTGACGTTGTCGTACCCACTCATTCGCAGTCACATCGCCGATGCCTTTTGTGACATTTTGCAGTCTACCTATCCTGCCGTGGAATGCATCGCGGGCACCGCTACCGCCGGTATCTCGCATGCGGCACTCATCGCCGATCGTCTAGGGTTGCCCATGGTGTACGTACGCACAAGCGCCAAAGGCCACGGTAAGCAGAATCTGATCGAGGGTCGCTTGCTACGCGGACAACGTACCGTTGTGGTGGAAGACACGATTTCAACCGGGGGCAGTGCTTTGGCGGCAGTGGCAGCACTGCGTGCGCAACAAGTGGAGGTACCCCTGACGCTTGCCATTTTCGATTATGGGTTTGCCGAAAGCAAGCGGGCTTTTGTAGATGCTGGTGTCTTGTTGCGCACACTCACCGACTTTCCCGCACTCGTCGATGCAGGCGTCCGGCAAGGGTTGATTAGCGAGACTGACGTGGCACGGCTCCTTTCTTTTGTGCAGGACCCCAAAGCCTATGCCTGATTCATTGGCTCATCCGTATACACTGGAAGAAGTGCAGTCTAATGAGCGCCTGAGTATCCTCAATGGGAACTTTGCGATCATCGGCATCAGTATCGTCAGCAACTTTGCGCCGCTTTTTGTCATCGACGCACTCCATGCGACGGCCACTGAAGTAGGGTTGCTGAACGCGCTGCCAGCATTGATGGCGATCATCGCCACGTGGTTTGGCGCTGTGTTAATGGCAAAAACGCCGAGCAAGCGGTGGTTTTGTGTACGCTCGACTTTCATCGGTCGAGTGTTCTATCTCATTGTCGCATTCCTGCCATTCGTGGTACACGGGCCGGCGCTGGCGCTCGTGGTGGTCTTGGCTATTGCACTGATGAACTTCCCCGCCTCCTTTAGCGCGCTGTCTTGGCAGTCGCTCATCGGGGACCTTATTCCAGAGAATCGGCGTGCACAGTTTTTCGCCCGCCGCAATCGCATGACGACGATCGTGGGCATGCTGGCAACACTAATTCCAGGCCTTATCTTGCAGGCTTATCCAGTCACTGATGTACATCCTTATCAAGTCTTTTTCGTGTTGTCGTTTTTCATGTCCCTACTTGAGGTGTACTATCTCTATCACCACAATGAACACGCGGAGCAGACGCCGGACCTCGCGTCGATGACCATTCTTACGCCGCGGCGATTCGTACAATGTCTTCGCCGTCGCTCGTACTTGGTGTACCTCGTTGGCATCTTCGTGTTTAACCTAGGTTGGCAGATGGCGTGGCCGCTATTTAACATTTATCAAATCGACTACGCCGGAGCCACGGCCATCTGGGTGAGCGCCTTTACGGTCGCCAATCAGGTGTCGCAGATTCTGACTTACAGTTATTGGGGACGCTTGTCTGAGCGCTTCGGCAACACATTCATGCTGTCGGTGGCCTGTTTTGGCATGGCGCTCACGCCGGTTCTCATGATCGTCTCCAAAGATTTAGTCTACCTTGTGGTGATGAATCTTGCGACTGGGACGTTTGTCGCGGGGATTTCGTTGCTGCAGTTCAACCACCTGCTTGAGGTCGTGCCGGGTCGTGAACGTACCACTTACATTGCACATTTCAACATTATGCTCGGCGCAGTAGGATTTGTATCGCCAGAAGTCGGCGTGCTACTCCTACATCTCCTGCATATGAATGCGGCCATGATCGCATCGACGTTTGTGCGGCTTCTGGGTACTCTGTATTTCCTGTGGTTTGCCCTGCGTTCAATAAAAGCGCAAAGGCGCTTTGCAGCACTGGACGGCGACGAGTAGGCTTCGATAATTCCTCCCTCCTGCGGGCACGCTACGCAGGAGGGAGGTGTGTGTCGGGTGTTTGGCAAATGGACAGCACACGCGGTCGGATCACTCCTGATCATCGGACTCGTGTTCACACTTTCTCCGCGTGTTTTTGCCGGTGATACGGATACGGCGCGCAATTACCTCAGTACCATCGTCTCTTGTTTGTCCACTATATTCGCCCTATGCATCTCCATCACCCTGGTGGCGATCCAATTGACAGCGAGTCGCTATACACATCGCGTACTCGATTTGTTTATCAAACTGCCGTTCAATGTTTCGCTGACGCTGTTTTATTTCGTGACGATCATTCAAAGCCTATTTTTACTCTCGCGCATCACCGAGCCTATTCATGTCACCTTGCCTTCGTATCTACAACCGCAAATGAATGCCGACATGGTGCTGGTCGTCATGTGCTTCGTGATTCTGGTGGCGTATATGTACGCGGTTATGCGTATGCTCAAACCAGAGCAAATCGTCGCTGCAATTGAACGGGAATTTCGCATTGGCATTATCCGGCATAAAGAGCGAGACGCCTTGTTGCGCGTTGAGCAAATCTGTGATATCGCGAAACGGGCGGCCGGCGACATGGATTCTACTACAGGGATGATTGCGGTATCGGCCTTGCAAAAGATGGCGTCTACAGGCACCCGCGAAACCCGTGCAAGTGTGACACGGCAATACATAGAGATCGGCGGCATTGCCGCCAAGGAACGAGAAGCGGGGATGCTAAGCGCTGTGCTGCATAGTCTGACGGCGATCGGGCAAGCCGCTCTCGCGGAGCGGCGCCTCGATGACGCAAGAGACGTGATCCGCGCTTTTGAACGCATCGTGCGATCGGGACTCATCGGTCAGCAACTGTTTCACTTCATCGAAGAAGCGGTTTCCGCCATCTACGACTTGGCAGGCAAGGCGATCGCCTTGTCTGGAGAAGGTGTGAAAGAGCGGGTACGCGCTGAATCATTTGCAGAGGACGCCTTTGGCTCCGTGAGGAAAATTGGCGAAGAGGTGCTGGCGCGCGAAAGTGAGGGAGCGTCCTATGTGGCCCGTACCCTTCTTGCCGTCAATTTTGGACGCCTCCTATCACAGATAGCGAGTCTGGCGGCACAAGAGGCCGCCATCACAGAAGCTTGCTGGCGGCTGTTATGCGGGTATCTGAGTCTGGCGCGAACGCTGCTCGTCAAGGCTGAATTGCGGGATTTGACAGCGATTACCTCGTGGCTGCGTGAGGAACTGCCTCCGGCAGATGACCCCAGTGCCGGTAACGATGCTCCAACTTCACCCACGGCAGTCTTGTACACGCCATGTTTGCTGGCCGCAATCGCGACTTTTGTGCAACGGAAAGACGCTATGCAACTGATTGTGCACGCAGTGGCAGGCCGTCGTTCGTGGCCGCTTGAGCTTTTTTCCGGGATCGAACAGCGGCGCGTCTTGATCCGCGTGCTATTTGACTATCGAGACCCGGCGCCCTTTGTCGCTACGGCAAAAGAAGAATGGGATTCCTACCGCAGGCAGCGAGAGACGTGCTCACGACCGGTCTTCTCTAAATGACAACGATTTAGAAAATGCTGTGAGAAGCGCTGGCAGGTCTCCTTGCCAGGCATCCCATCCGTGCCCCCCTGGTCGGATGATCTGTTCTACCTGTGCGCCTGCTCGACTGAGTGCGTCTGTACACGCCTGGGCTTCACTGATAAAGTCACGAGCGTCTGTTGATGGTCCTTCGTTTTCACCTACGATCACATGCGCATCAAGCCCTGTCAAAAAATCTGGGGGAGCGTCCGACAGGCGGGTGCATAGTTCGCCACGAAACGCAGGTGATTGCCCGTAGAAGTGTCCGAAGCGCCGCGGATAGTGGACGATCATAGACAACGCCATCGCAGCGCCGAGAGAAGACCCTCCGATCGCTCGCGCACCGCGTATCGGCATCAGCGTGAAACGCTGCTCCATCGTGCGTAACAAGGGCCCTGCAACAGCGTGAAGGAGCGCTGTGTGGCGAGTCCTCGCGCCCGTGTCTGATGATAAACCGTACGTTTGCGTTCGCTGTGCCGCGTCAACCGGAAGCAACGCGATGAGAAAAGGCAGACGACCCCCGAAGTGGTCGGAGATCACGCGCGAGAGTCGCCCTTGTCGCCAGTAGTCGAGTCCATCAAAAAGCAGGAGCAAACCGTATTTGTATAGTGCAGAATAATCGTTTGGAATAAACACGAGCGCCTCTTCTTCACGCCCTGCCACTGGGTACAGCACGGTTTCCATCTGTCCATTTTTCATCGCGCTTCCTCCTGTGCCGTGTCCATAAGCCGTCTTGGTGATTTTCCGAGTGTCGTCAACAGGGCTTCGATACGCGTCTTATCCATCGTGACGACGATTGTCTCTTGTCCTTCAAATAGCGTGAAGCCGGGTCGCGCGCGATTGGGCCGCCAAAGCTGGCGGACAGGGACGACATCCACCTCTACTTTGGAAGAATCTCGCAGTTGGCTGAAGTGTGCTGCCAAGAGTGCCGCGTCGTAAATCGCCGCCGCTGTCGGATTGGCGACCGGCAGGATGACATGAGAGCCTGGCGCGTTTTTGACGTGCAGCCACAGATCGCTCTTTTTGGCTGTTTTGAAAGTGATCAGATCGTTCTCGCGGTTATTGCGGCCAACCCAAATCGGGGTATCGTCTGTCGCGCAGTAGACGGGAAAGGTAGGCTTCTCACGAGTCGGGCCGGTTTTGTCGGGGGCTTTGCTCCCACCGCGTTTCCCCGGCTTGCCAGGCCCCGATTCTTTGCGCGGCTTTACTTTTTCTGTGGGCAAAAAGCCCGCTTCCCGCAACTCTGCCTCGATCGCCGGGATCTCATCGACTCTGCAGTGCTCAAGTTCGTGCAAGACAGACTCTAGATACCGGGCATCTTCGGATGCAAGACTCAACTGCTCGGCGGTGATCGCCAGACCTTTTTTATATTTTGCGTACCGTTTGAAATAGGCATTGGCATTGTCTAGCGGCGTTTTGGCCGGGTCTAATTCAATGGTTAGCGGCTGTTCACCATCATAAAAATTTGCCAAGGTGACAGTTGACGCGCCGCGAGGCACTTCATGCAGGTAGGCTGTGAGCAGTTCACCTGCTACCCGCCATGCTTCTGCATCATTGCCTGCCGCGAGCAGATCGCTAAATTTTTGCGCGCGGGCAACCGCCTTGTCGCGTTCCTGGCGGACCAATCGCAAGTAGTTCGCCGTTTTGGCGCGCGCAATGTCACTCATGGCGCGCGCGGAGTAAAACTGGTCGACGCATTCATTGACCGATTCGCACAAGAGAAGTTCGCCTGTGACATGGCGAGGAACAAATACGTAAAAGGCGAACATATGGCCGAGCTTGTCGCGCAAGATGACAGGTTGTTGATGATCGAGTGCGGCTTGTAGGAGGTCCGCGAAGATGCGCCACTCGCCAAGCGCGTCGACGTGTGTGAGCAAATCACGGTGATAAAGGACTTCCTTGCCGAAAAAAGGGCTAATACCCATGTAATGTTCAGCCAGAAACTTGTGAATCGGCGTGTGTGGATCGACTGTCCGCTTTTCCAGAAACCCTTTTTCGGTTTCGTACAGCGGGTCTGCTTTTGAAATATGCGGCGGGTATTCATAAGGACGCCCCGGGAGCACTTCACGGTGGCGGTTCGCCGCTTTCGACATATGTGTGGTCGCGTCGATGATCGTGCCATCCGGGCGATCGAGCAATAGGATGTTGCTGTGCCGCCCCATCACTTCAATGACCAGACGGCGAACGGCGCGCTCACCGAGTTCGTCATATGTCTCTATATCGATAAAGACGATGCGTTCGCGCTTGAACTGTGAAACGCGTTGCACGCGGCCCCCTTCCAGATGCTTGCGAAGTAGCATGCAAAACATCGGCGGATTAGCTGGCGACTGCGCGACAAACTGCGTGGTCAAATGCATGCGTGGATAGGACTTGTTGGAAGACAATAGGAGGCGCTTGTTGGCGCGGTCGGCGCGGATGATCAGTACGACATCGTCGTTGCTATACTGCTGAATCTTATCGATGCGGCCGCCCGCCAGTTCCTTGTCCAGTTCGTTTGTCAATCCACTGAGTAAGAGCCCGTCATACGCCATCTTCTGTCGCCTCCTTCAAATGATCAATGGTAAATTCAGCTTGGGTGTGACCAGCCTGTACAGTGTACAAGGACCGCTGATTGTGGCGATCGACGCGTTTGATCACGTGCCCAACCGTTCCCCAGGGCAAAATATGAACGCGCGCACCTTCGTTTAGGGTGATCTTGTCGATCACCTCTTGTTTGCCGTGATCGAAGTGATGAACGACATCGACAAACCCGCTGACAGCGAGCATGTTGCCACTGACGTATTGTGCAGCAGGCGACACCAAAAAACCGACCAGCGCTGCCAGGTCGCCACCCACCAGAGCCCGAAGTGGCATCCACGGTCCGTCATGTGGTAGGTCCTTTTCCTTGTTTCCCCCGCGGATGTCACCTGGACAAATCATGTTGGCGGTGATGCCGTTTTCGCGTTCTTCTTGCGCCACCGTGCGTGTCAGTGAAGCCAGTCCGGTCTTAGCAGCAGCGTAGGCGGAGCGATAGACCCAGCCAGGTGCATCTTCCACGTGTTCAAAGCCGACCGTGATAATGCGACCGAAGCCTTGGGGGCGCATGAGTGGAATCGCTCGACGCAAAAGCAAGAACGCTGAAGTCAAATTTCCGGCGATCATTTCATTCCAATTTTCATCGCTGTACTCGGTTAGACGCTTGCGCTCGAAAAGATAGGGGCCTGCGCTGTGTACGAGGACATCGAGCCGACCGTATGTAGCGGTGATCTGCGACATCATGTGCTCTATATCGGCAGCGCTTGTCATATCCGCACCTATGGCACTGGTGCGAACGCCATACTGTTGCGTGAGGACGTCGCACAGACGCTGACACGCCTCCTTGGAGTGTCGGTAGTTCAGCACAAGGGAATATCCGGCGCGCGCCAATTCGTTTGCGAACGTCACCGCCAGCCCGGTGGCGCTGCCTGTAATAAGTGCGATCTTTTCCACGTATGTCCTCCCTCACAAAGCCTCCGACACGCCCCACTTCATAGAGGTCACGGATCGCCACGTCTTTAGTGCGCGAAGCCTCGCATATGTACTGCCAGTATACCAGAGCACTCGCCAAAACGGTGGTAGTCGTATCGGGCGGCATGTCCGCATACGCTGTACAAGATGTCCCTACACACACTGCTACTTCAGGGCGCAAGGACGGTGTTCAGGTTTGGCTGATCAAGAGAACTGGCATGCACTGACAAGTAACGAGGTTTTTGCAATCCTTGAAGCGGGGCCCGAAGGGCTCGATACGGTGACGGCGACAGAGCGTCTCCAGGTCTACGGGCCGAATCAACTCAAAGAGAAGCGTCGCGTGTCTACGATTACCGTATTTTTTGACCAGTTTAGAAATTTCATGGTTATTGTGCTGCTCATCGCGACCTTGATTTCAGGTTTGCTAGGGGAGTTCACGGATGCGATCACGATTATCATCATCATTATCGCTAATGCGGTTCTCGGCTTTTTTCAACAACTGCGTGCAGAAAAGTCGCTCGCGTCGTTGCGTGAACTGACTGCACCTTTAGCGCGAGTCGTGCGTGACAAAAAGGTGGCGGAGATTAAAGCCCGCGATCTGACGCCAGGCGATCTCGTGCTGCTCGAAGCCGGCGATCGGGTTCCGGCGGATATCCGCTTGCTGCAGGCGCAGTCTCTGGAAGTGGAGGAATCTTCGCTCACGGGTGAATCTGTGCCAGTTGAGAAAAATGCGGCGCCTGTTGCCCAAGTGGACGCCTCACTAGGGGATCGTCGGTCGATGGTCTACCTCGGGACCATGGTGTCGCGCGGCACGGCTCGCGGCATCGTGGTTGCGACTGGTATGCATACGGAAATGGGCAAGATTGCTGACCTGATTATGACCAGCGAAGAGACGGCCACTCCGCTCGAGCGAAAACTCGATCAACTAGGGCAGGTTCTGGTCTACGTCTCGATTGCGATCACCGTAGTGGTTGCGATCGCAGGCATCTTGCACGGGCACGATGTGTACGAGATGTTTCTCGCAGGTGTGTCCCTTGCCGTAGCGGCCATCCCTGAAGGACTTCCGGCTATTGTCACCATCGCTCTTGCGCTAGGCGTACAGCGAATGATCAAACGCAAGGCCATTGTGCGCAGATTGCCATCTGTTGAAACACTGGGTTGTGCCACTGTCATCTGCTCTGACAAGACAGGTACTCTGACGCAGAATCAAATGACCGTCAAGGAGATCTTTGTGGACGGTCGCCGGTTGTTAGTCGAAGGGGACGGTTACGACGGAGTCGGCCGCGTACTCGATGGCAAGCGTCCACTGACAAGCGCGGACACCAGTTTGAAGCGGTTAGCGCAAATTGGCCTGTTGTGCAACAACGCGAGTCTAGTCACGGACTCTGGCCGTGTGGTTGCGCTAGGAGATCCGACGGAAGCCGCTTTGCTTGCGCTGGCGCAAAAGCTTGAGCTCGCCCCACAAGGCAAGCGGGTTGGCGAAGCTCCTTTTGACGCGGAAAGAAAAAGAATGTCGGTCATTCAAGAGATCGATGGCCGCTATGAAATGCTGGTGAAAGGTGCGCCCGATCTACTGCTTGCCCAGTGCACGCAGATTTTGCAGGGAGGACGCGAGGTGGCGCTGACAGAAACCTTGCGCCAGCAGCTACGCGCGCGGTTAGATGAGATGGCAGGGCGGGCTTTGCGCACACTCGCGTTTGCAGTACGCAGTGTTCAGACTGCGGTGGCAGACCCGCAAACACTAGAGCAGAATCTGACGTTCGTGGGCATGGTCGGCATTATGGATCCGCCACGTAAGGAAGTGGCGCAAGCGATCGCGACTTGCAAAGGGGCAGGCATACGCACGGTGATGATCACAGGCGACCACCGGATGACAGCCGAAGCGATCGCGCGTGAACTCGGTATTTTGCCGAAGCATGGGCAGGTGCTGACAGGGCAGGAATTGGACCGGCTCAGCGATCGTGAATTGGCGGATCGCGTAGATGATATCTACGTCTTCGCCCGGGTTTCGCCCTTTCATAAAATGCGGATCGTGCGTGCACTTCAAGCCAATGGCCATGTGGTGGCGATGACAGGTGACGGCGTCAATGATGCGCCAGCCATCAAAGCGTCGGATATCGGCATCGCGATGGGGAGAACCGGAACGGATGTGGCCAAGGACGCATCATCCTTAATCCTCGCTGACGATAACTTCGCCACGATCGTAGCGGCCATTGAAGAAGGCCGCAGTATCTATGACAATATCCGCAAGTTCATTCGTTACTTGCTTACTTCAAACGTCGGCGAGATCATCACGATGTTTGCCGCGATGGTCATGGGGTTGCCATTGCCCCTGATCCCGATTCAAATCTTATGGGTGAATCTCGTGACGGACGGACTTCCCGCTATCGCACTGGGCGTCGACTCAGCCGAAGAAGATACGATGGAACGCCCGCCACGAAGTGTACGTGAAGGCATCTTTGCACGCGGACTTGGCCGTAAAATTATCATTCGCGGGTTTTTGATTGGGCTCATGACACTCGCTGTTTTCGCAGGCGCCTTAACATTCGGGCACGTGGCGTTGCCAGAGGCGCAGACGATGGCGTTTGCTACCCTTGTCATGGCACAGCTCATTCATGTATTCGACTGCCGCTCTGTGCAGTATGGCGTGCTGAGCAGAGGTATTCTAGGGAATCTCTGGCTGGTTGGCGCAGTCGCAAGTTCTTTGCTACTGCTGTTGATCGTCATCTACATTCCCTCACTGCAGCCCGCTTTTCACACGCGTCCCCTGAGCTTTGTTGAGTGGCTGGTGATCCTACCGGCTGCAGCCGTGCCGACCTTTATCGCGCAGGCGCGTCGTCCGCGTAAAGGTGTATGGCGGCGGGCACTTGCGCGATGAGCGTGCAGTTTGGTTTTGTGAGATCGTATGGTACAATATCGTAGCCAGAGTGTGCGGAGGGATGTGCGCTGTTAACGAGTATGACAGGCTACGGACGCGCGGAATGTATTCGCGCAGATTTCGTGGCCGTCGTGGAGATGAAAGCTGTCAATCACCGCTTTACGGATGTCTCGCTGCGCTTTGGCCGTGAATTGTTTGCAGCGGAAGAGCGTGTGCGTGCGATGGTCGCTTCTGCTTGTGGCCGTGGTCGCATCGACGTGTATGCGACGATCGCGAACGCGCAAGGCCAGAGTGGGCGTCAGTACGTGGTCAACCAACCTCTCCTGCAGGCGGCGCTTAGGTTCGCCTGTCAGGTGACGGCAGACGCGCCGATCGATATGGATGGTCCAGGCGTGGGGCATCTGTTGGCGTTACCTGGTTTGTTTGTTGAACAAACGGATCTGCGTGATCCGCAGGTGATGGTACAGGCGGTGGTGGAAGCGGCCGAGCGAGCGCTCGCTGAACTGTTGCAGATGAAGCAGCGAGAAGGCGTTCGATTGACGGATCACTTGCTCCGGCGCGCGGACGATTTACAAGAGGTATGCGACCGACTGAAGGCGCGAGCGCCGCAGTCGGTACTTGCTTACCGCGAGAAACTGGCGCAGCGACTGAGCGAACTGTTGTCACAGCTGACGCCTGACGCGCAGCGGATGGCTTTTGAGGTCGCTTTGTTTGCCGAAAAGACGTCGGTAGAAGAAGAACTAGAACGCTTGGACAGCCATGTGATGCAGTGGCGGCAGGTGATTGCGGGCGGCGGTACGGTCGGCAAGCAGCTCGATTTTTTGTTGCAGGAGATGGCGCGTGAACTCAGTACGATCGGCGCCAAAGTCGGAGATCTCGACATGACGCAAGCGGTGCTTTTGGGTAAGCATATTCTCGAACAGATGCGCGAACAGGTGCAAAACGTAGAGTAATATCCGCAAGTATTCAGGAGGTATATACTGATGATACTCTATCCTTCCATCGACTCTTTGATGAGACTGGTTGACAGCAAATACACGCTGGTCATTGCAGCTTCAAAACGAGCTCGGGCTTTGCAAGAAGGGGCCAAGCCGCATCTCGAAGTCAAGTCAGGAAAGCTTGTCAGTGTCGCTTTGAAAGAACTCGACACCGCAAAAATCACGTATGTGCATACGAAAGATGGCGTCAAGTAGGCTATTTGGCAAGACGATTGTACTCGGTATCTGCGGCGGGATCGCGGCCTACAAGGCGGCGGCGCTGGCCAGTCTATTGACCAAGCGTGGCGCGATCGTGCGTACGGTGATGACGCGCGGGGCCACGGAGTTTATTACCCCCTTGACGCTGCAAAGCCTGACTCGTCAACCCGTGTATGTGGATGTGTACGATGAGCGCGATCCGGGTCAGATCACGCACATCGCGCTAGCCGATGCAGCCGATCTCGTCGTCGTGGCACCCGCAACAGCGGACCTGATTGCCCGTGCTGCGCAAGGTAGCGCAGGTGACATGCTGACCGCTGTGCTACTGGCCACTCGCGCCCCTGTTGTACTCGCTCCTGCTATGAATGTACACATGCTTGAGCACCCACTGGTGGTGCGCAATCTCGCTGTGCTCGAAGGAATTGGCTATACGGTGCTTCAGTCTGGCGTAGGTGCGCTCGCTTGCGGCTACACAGGCCGTGGTCGCCTCCTTGAGCCGGAGGAGATTGCGGAATCGCTCGAGATGCAGTTGACACCGAAAGTGCTTGCCGGTAAGCGTGTTCTCGTTACGGCTGGTCCAACGCGCGAGCGTCTGGACCCTGTTCGTTTTTTGAGCAATGACTCTACCGGCGCCATGGGCTACGCAGTTGCACAAGCCGCTTGGCGTGCAGGCGCTGAGGTGACACTTGTATCGGGCGCGCCTGATCGCAAAGCACCGCTTGGCGTACAGGTCGTCGCAGTCGAAAGCGCGCGCGATATGCTGTCACAAGTGTCCGAGCGAATGGCGGATAGCGACATGCTTGTGATGACAGCAGCGGTGGCGGATTATCGGCCAGTTGCGCAAGAACCGCGAAAAATCAAGAAAAATGAGTCTGACCTCACCTTGTCGTTGACGAGAAACGCGGACGTGTTGATGCAGGTGCAAGCGATGCGCAAGCCGGGGGCGATCGTCGTCGGATTTGCGGCCGAGACGCACGACGGTGATTTTTATGCGCGCGAAAAGTTGCGCAAGAAGTCACTCGATGTCCTTGCCTTAAACAACGTATTGGAGCCGGGCGCAGGATTTGGTGAGGGAACGAATCGGCTGACGCTGTATTTTCGCGATGGGCGTGTGATTCCACTCGATTTGGCAGAAAAGCTTGACGTGGCAACGAATTTGATTGAACAGGTGGCGGGTCTTTATTGCTGATTGCATCGGTCGCCTTGACAATGCGCGCGAAACCGCTCGACAAGCTGTATGACTATTTTGCGTCAGAAGCGTTAGGTCTGCGTCTCGGGGATTGTGTCGAGGCGCCTTTTGGTGCGCGCCGGGTCGAAGGCTACGTGATGAGTCTCCGGATGGCGACGGACATGCAAGTCGCGACAGGCCATCTCGGAGACGAGGGTGAAGGGCCTGCGCTGCGCGAACTCGTGCGCTCGCACGATTCCGAAGAAAAGCCGCTGCCGGTGGAGTGGGTGCCGATGATCACCTTCTTGCGGACGCGGTACTTTTGTTCGTGGGTGGCTGCACTGCAAACGGTCATGCCTGCTGTCACAAGGGTCGCGGAAGAACGCTACCTGACGCTCGGGGACCTCGGAGCGCGTCACTCACTGACGTCACCGATGGTGCAGATGCTCGAGGGCGGTCGCAGTGTGACGCAAAAGCGGTTTGGCGAGCGTTTTGGTCTGTCTGATGAACAGATTACACGTCTTGTTGCACAGGGCTGGCTTGTACGCTCGCGAACCACGAACCCGCGCAGAAAGCCGCGGGTTCTGCCTTGCTTGACACTTGTCCCAGACGCTTTGCACGGCGCGGCAGGCATTCGCAGCGTCAAACAACAGGCCCTGATAGCCGCTCTTTCAGAGCGCAAGGGACAAGCGTTATGGCGCGACCTTGCCCGCGCCACGGGCGTCGAGATGGCCGTGGCGCGGGCACTCGAACGGCGCGGAGTGCTCGTGATCACGGAAGTGCCTGAAGAGCAAGCGGTCGGTGAGGAAGATCGTGAAGAAGGCTTTACGCTCACTGGCGAGCAGGCAGCGGCTGTGTCAGAGATCGCACAGGCTTTGGTGACACGAGACCTGACGCCGATCGTGTTGAAAGGCGTCACAGGAAGCGGCAAGACCGAGGTCTACCTGCAGGCGATTGCGCATACGCTCGCTCACGGCCGTACCGCAGTTGTCTTGCTGCCTGAGATCGCCTTGACTACGCAGATGACTGAGCGTTTTCGGCGTCGCTTTGGCGACCGTGTAGCTGTCTTGCATAGCGGGTTGTCCGATGCCAAGAAATACGCACAGTGGCAGCGCATCCGCCGGGGTGAAGCGCCGGTCGTTCTTGGCGCGCGCTCAGCGGTTTTTGCGCCGCTCGCAGATATCGGGCTGATCGTCATGGATGAGGAGCATGAGACGAGTTACAAACAAGACCGCGACCCGCGCTATGTCACCCGCGAAGTAGCGATATGGCGCAGTCGGCAGACCGGCGCGGTCACTGTTCTCGGTAGCGCGACACCCTCTATGGAATCGATGTATCGCGCGACGATGGGCCATTATCGGCTGTTGACGCTCGGTCAAAGGGTAGGAGCGCGGCCGCTCCCGGAAGTTGAAGTGGTCGACATGCGCCGGAGTGACAGTGGCGGTCAGCAGTCTTTGTTCAGTCGCTCGTTGCAACGAGAAATTGCACTGCGCCTCGAACGCAAGGAACAGAGCATCTTGTTTCTCAATCGGCGCGGCTACTCCACAATTTTACTTTGCCGGGACTGCGGAGAAGTCGCCACTTGCCCTTCGTGTGACATCTCTTTGACACTCCACCGGGCCCATGGGGCACAACTGCGTTGTCATTTCTGTGGCTATCGAGAAAATCAGCGCACGCAGTGTGCGAGCTGTGGCAGTGACCGCATTCGTGCGTTTGGAGCGGGTACGCAGCGAGTGGAAAGCGAGTTGCTCGAACGCTACCCAGGTATTCGCGTGATCCGCATGGACGTGGATACAACCAGCGCTAAAGGTGCGCATGAGCGAATGCTCAGTGAGTTCGCGCGTAAAGAAGCGGATGTGCTACTCGGGACGCAGATGATCGCTAAAGGGCTCGATTTTCCGAGTGTCACGCTAGTCGGCGTGATCGCCGCAGACACCGCCTTGCGGGTGCCAGATTTTCGGGCCGCCGAACGGACTTTTCAGTTGCTTGTCCAGGTTAGCGGGCGCGCAGGACGCCACGAGTTGCCAGGGAAGGTGGTTGTACAGACATTTGCGCCTGAACACTACGCCATTCAAACGGCGGCAGCGCAAGACTATGACCACTTCTTTGAGTTGGAATTGGCAACACGGGCTGCGATGAGGTATCCTCCTTACACAGAGATCTGCAAGTTTTTAGTGGCCAGTCACGCAGAGACAGAGGCGCGCCTGCATGCGCAGAGATTGCACGATAGGCTTTGCGAAGCACTGCATAGCTTGAGCGACGTCAAGATTCTCGCGGCCGTTCCAGCGACATTCGCTCGTCTGCGCGACCAGTTTAGATACCAAATCATCCTTATATATCCATCCTTTCATCAGGTGCGCCCCTATTTGCAATCGGCGTATCAAGAAGCCTTGCAAGCAGCCGGAAGTGACGTGTTGATCCACATCGATATCAATGCCCATTCGCTGATGTGAATGGGCAACAAGGGAGAGAGGCTGCGTGAGCGTGCGCACCATTCGCTCATTAGGAGACCGAGTGTTACGTCAGCGTGCGAGGTCCGTCACTGCGTTTGACTCGTACCTGCCAACTTTGATCAGGGATATGGCAGATACGATGTACAAGTCGCAAGGCATTGGCCTGGCAGCCAATCAGATCGGTATTTTAAAACGCGTCATCGTCGCGGACGTAGGCTCTGGTCTCGTGTCAGTGATCAATCCTGTGATCATCGCGTCAGAGGGTGAACAGTTAGCGGCGGAAGGTTGCTTGAGTGTTCCAGGCGTGCGCCTTTGGGTGCGACGCAGCCAGCGGGTGGTGGTGCGCGGGTACGACTCATTTTTGCAAGTGGTCGAATTGTCTGCAAACGGTTTGTTGGCTCGCTGTTTGCAACATGAAATCGATCATTTGGACGGTGTGTTGATCACCGATCGGCAATACGCACTAGGAGAGGAGGCGGAGATGTCTTATGGCGATTGTCAACATGCGTGAGTGCCGGGTGGTTTTCATGGGCACACCCGATTTTGCCGCGACGATTCTGCAAGCGTTGCTCGCTGCACATTGGCAGATTGTTGCAGTTGTTACACAGCCTGACCGACCAGTCGGGCGCAAGCGCGTTTTGACGAGCAGTCCGGTGAAAGAACTCGCCTTGGCGCATGGGATCAAGGTCCTTCAGCCGTCAAGGCTACGGCATGCGGATGCGCTTGCAGAACTCGCAGCCTGCACGCCTGATGTCATTGTGACCGCCGCTTATGGCCAGATCCTCTCTGAGGCGGCTCTTGCGCTGCCTGGGCTTGGGGCCTACAATGTGCATGCTTCACTCTTGCCTGCCTATCGCGGTGCGGCGCCAATCCAGTGGGCCATTCGCCGCGGAGAGACTGTGACTGGCGTATCGCTGATGACGATGGTCAAGGCGATGGACGCAGGCCCCGTGTGGGATACGGCGACGGTACCGATCGCGCCAGAGGCGACATACAAAGAGGTGCACGACTTGCTCGCGACAGCTGGCGCACGACTGACACTCGAGGGTCTGCCGCGCGTGCTGTCAGGCGACTTACAGCCACAGGAGCAAGATCCCGCCCGCGTCACTTTTGCGCCTCCGATCACGCGCGCCGATGAACGACTCGACTGGCAGCAAAGCGCTCGGCAGATCGTCGATCAGATTCGTTCACTGGCGCCGCAACCAGGTGCGTTTACAACCATGGAGGGCCAAGTATTAAAGCTGTATAGGGCCTCTGTAATAGATATCTCTCGCGACACGCAACAGGCAGTGCCCGGACAGGTGATGAGCATCCACGCAGACGGCCCGATTGTGTACTGCGGTGACGGATTATCCGTGCTCGTCCATGAGTTACAGCCTTCCGGTCGCTCTGTGCAATCCGGACGCGAGTTCGTGCGCGGGCGCCCTAAGCTCACAGGCGTGATCCTCGGAGAAGGTGATCCGCTGTGACGGTTTCGATTGCCCGCCAAATTGCTTTTCGCGCACTCAGTGCGATCGAACAAAAAGGCGCCTACACACACCTAGCTTTGCGTGCCGCCCTGGAAGAGACCACACCGCAACCTAGTGATGCGGCGCTCGCCAGTGAAATCGTGCATGGCGTCACTGTCTGGCGACGCTTGCTCGATCACTGGATCGAAACATTGACCAAAGACCATTCTGGACACATGCAGCATACAGTGCGCACCCTTTTGCGCATGGCTTTGTATCAGATGCGCTTTTTGGAGCGCGTACCGCCATATGCGGTAGTGAATGACGCCGTCGAACAGACGAAAATCTATGCGCAAAGGGCAGCTGGTTTTGTCAATGGTGTGCTTCGCGCAGCACTGCGTCAGACAGCCTATCTGCAGCCTGCGCGTACTGTGGACGATCTCGCTGACTGCGCTGTAGAGCAACTGGCGCTGCGCCTCTCTTATCCAGATTGGTTGGCGCAGTCACTGATTGCAACATACGGACGAACAGTTGCCATCAGCGCGATGGTAGCCATGAATGAGAGTCCTGTGCGGACCGTGCGAGTCAATCGCCTGGTCGCTACACGCGAGGAAGTGTTGGCCAGCCTGGCAGAGTCTGGTGTGCAGGCCGAGGCCTGCGCGCTTTCGCCGGAAGGCATCCGGTTGCTCTCACGAACGCAACCGGAGACCATTCCTGACGTGATGGCCGGACGTTGTACGCTGCAAGGAGAGAGTTCGATGTTGGTAGCCCCGGTACTTGCGCCAAAACCAGGGCAAAAGGTGCTTGACGCCTGCGCGGCACCAGGTGGCAAAGCGACGCACTTGGCCGAACTCAGTCTCGATCAGGCGGATATTACAGCGATGGACCTGCATGAGCATCGCGCACGTGCCATCGCCAGGACGGCGCGCCATCTTGGGCTTCACAGTGTGCGGGCGGTGACCGGTGACGCCCGCGAGGTACAAGAAGACTTTGATGCGATTTTGCTCGATGCCCCGTGCTCTGGAATCGGGACGATCGCGCGCAAATCTGATCTGAAGTGGACGGCCGCGCCTCTTAAAACCGCTGCGATTGTACAACTACAAAGGGAACTGTTGTCCGCCTTAGCCAAGCGCGTCAAGCCAGGCGGCAAACTCTTGTACAGCACTTGTACACTTTTGCCCGAAGAAAATGAACAGCAACGCGAACAGTTTTTGCGTGATCACCCCGACTTTGTCGCGGAACCGTTTGATCTGCCTGGTTTACGACAAATCGATGCGTCGCGAAGTGCAGGTGCGGATGGACAAGCGCGGATTTGGCCGCAAGATTTCGGTGGGGACGGGTTTTATCTCGCGCTGTTTAGACGCATCCCGGACTGGACGAATCAGGCTAAGGAGGAAAGTGTATGAATGACCAAAGTGTGGCGCTCTATGACATGACGTTCCCGCAGATGCAAGACTGGGTGGTGCAGACGCTCGGACAGCCCAAGTATCGGGCACTACAGCTGTATCACTGGCTGTATCAGCGACGCGTCGTCGATATCGCGGACATGACCGACCTGCCGAAAGCCTTGCGGGACACAATGTCTGCGCGTGGGCAAGTGATGACGATTCGAGAGGTGACGCGCCAAGTATCGCGTATCGACAAGACAACGAAATTCCTGTTCGCCTTGTCAGATGGAGTGACGATCGAGACTGTGATCATGCGTCACGACTACGGGATCAGCGTCTGCGTCTCTACACAGGTAGGCTGCAAAATGGGATGTAAATTTTGTGCATCCACTCTCGGTGGTCTGATTCGCCATCTGCGTCCCGGCGAGATCGTGGAGCAACTCATTTTTGCCCAGCGCCTGCTGGATGAAGAAGGGCTGCGTGTGTCGAGCGTCGTGTTGATGGGCTCTGGTGAACCTTTGGAAAACTATGACGCCTCGATGGCTTTTGTCGATATTGTCACGCATCCGGAAGGGCTGAAGATCGGCCAACGGCATATCACGGTCTCTACCGTCGGACTGGTGCCCGCCATCTACAAACTGGCCGAGGAACGGCGAGGCATTACACTCGCTGTATCCTTGCATGCGGCAGATGACGAAACACGTTCACGGATGATGCCGATAAATAAGGCTTATGATATTGCGAGATTGCTAGAAGCATGTCACTATTACTATGAGCAAACGGGCAGGCGCATTACGTTTGAATATGCGCTGATCGCGGATCACAACGACAGTGTGGATGATGCGCGCAAGTTGGCTGCACTTTTGCAGGAGTTGCCGTGCCACGTCAATTTGATTCCAGTCAATTATGTGCCGGAACGTGATTTGCAGCGCACCGCGCCAGCACAGATTCGAACGTTTGCCGAGGAATTGAATAGTTTGGGTATTCCAGCTACCGTACGCAGAGAGATGGGCGGCGATATCGCAGCTGCCTGTGGGCAACTACGGGCATTGCACAGCCCCCAGGAAGTGACTCGCTAAAGTCTCTGTGGAATCTTGAGGAGTGAGCGCATAATGGAATATGCTGCCGCGTCCCAAATGGGAAAAGCACATAGCATCAATCAGGACGGTTATCGTCTAGAACGAGTGGATACAGACGGGTACGTGGCGATCGTGGCTGATGGCATGGGCGGTCATGTGGCAGGCGAAGTTGCGAGCGCACTCGCCGTGGCCACTGTTTGGGAGACGCTTGTCGCACAGAAGGATCAGGCGCCTGACGAGCGGTTACTGCGCGCCGTACAAGTGGCCAATACAGCCATCTATCTCCGCGCGCAGGAAGATGTTGCGTACGCGGGGATGGGAACGACGGTCGTGGCCATCATCGCCGATGAATCGCACCTGCATGTCGCCCACGTCGGCGATAGCCGCGCGTATCTGTTTCATGACGGTGAACTTACGGCCCTGACCAGTGATCATAGTTATGTCAATGAACTGGTTCGGCGTGGACAGTTGACGCCTGAAGCAGCCCATGTGCATCCGCAGCGCAATCTGTTGCTGCGATCGCTAGGAACGCTTCCTGAGGTGCTCGTTGAGTATCAGACTTTTGAATGGCAGCGCGGCGATTTGTTGCTCCTTTGTTCAGATGGGCTTACCAACCCGTTGACTGATGCACAGATTGCTGCCATTGTCTCGTCCGACAAGGACCTCTCAGTACGGGCAAGCGAACTCGTGCAGGCGGCCGTTCTCGCAGGCGGTCGCGATGACATCACGGCGGCGCTTCTCGTCAATCACGAGGCGTCACAGCGGAGGGATATGCAATGATAGGCAGGATACTCGGAGGACGCTACCAGATCCTCGAAAGAATCGGCGGCGGCGGTATGGCCATCGTTTATCGCGGACTCGATGTGCTTTTGCATCGCCCTGTTTCCGTCAAGACGCTGCGGCCTGAGTTTGTCAGCGATGCGGAATTTGTGCGACTGTTCAAACGCGAGGCGCAGGCGGCAGCCAGCCTGTCCAACCCCAGCATCGTCAATATCTACGATGTGGGTCAAGACGCTGAAGTGCATTATATTGTGATGGAATTTGTCGATGGACAAACGCTCAAACAAGTCATCGAAGAGCGGGCGCCGCTGCCAGTCGATGAGGCTGTGGGGATTGCTCGCCAGATTTGCGATGCGTTGGCGCATGCACATGATCACAACATCATACATAGGGATGTCAAACCGCATAATATCTTGATCAGCAAAGCGGGACGTGTCAAAGTGACTGACTTTGGCATCGCTCGCGCCATTACCGCCAATACCATTACGCATCATAACTCATCCGTCTTGGGGTCTGTGCACTACTTTTCTCCTGAGCAGGCGCGCGGCAGTGTGGCAGACGCAAAATCAGACGTCTACTCGCTCGGTATTGTGATGTATGAGATGCTGACTGGACAGTTACCATTCTCTGGAGAAACGGCGATCAGCGTGGCACTCAAACACCTGCAAGAAACATTTGTAGAGCCGCGTCAGATTGCGCCGCGCATCCCGCAAAGCGTGGAAAACATCGTATTGCGGGCCTTGATGAAAGACCCGGCTGCACGTTATCAGACGGTTCAACAGCTTGCGGCTGACCTCGATCGCGCTCTTCTTTTGCCGGATGTTCCGAAGTTTATGGCACCCCCTCAAAAAGAAGAGGATCGCAGCTTGGAAGATAGTCCGACCATTGTCATTTCACCGCTGCTCGCTTTTGACGAGACAGTTCGCCATGATGTTGTAGACGAAGAATTTGAAGATGAGGAATTACCTCGCCCACTATGGAAAAGAATACTGATCGTTCTCGCTTGGATCATTGGCATGTTAGTACTCGCAGGGGTTGCGGCAGTGGCTGCCATCTACCTATTTGCGGCTTTCAATAAACCGCGCACGGTGGACTTGCCAAGGGTGGTCGGGAAATCGTACGCAGAAGCGCGCAACACGCTGATACACAGCAACATCCCAGCGAGCCAGATACATGAACAACTAGATCAAAACTCGACCTCATCGGTCAAGATGGGGCAAGTGGAGAGCCAGGATCCGGCAGCTGGGGTCGTGCCGATCGATTCTCAGATCACGCTTGTCGTGAAGGACGGTACAGCACAGTTACAGATGCCGGACTTGGCCGGAATGCTGGAGGGCGCTGCCCAAAGTGAACTCGTCAGTGATGGCGTGCCCGGAGGTAACATCAGTGTGACCTCTCAACAAAGCGCTACCTACCCGGTGAATCAGGTGATCTCGACTACCCCTGCGGCAGGGACCGAGTTCAACACATCGACCACGCCGATCACGCTGGTGATCAGTTCCGGTGTGCAATCTGCAGCCGTTCCCGATGTCCAGACTAAGCCTCTGTCGCAAGCCAAGTCTATGCTGACCGCTGACGGGTTCGTGGTTGGGGCGGTTACACAGGAGTCCTCCTTCACGATTCCTGCAGGCACTGTGATCAAGCAGACACCGGCGCCTGGCCAACAAGTCAATGCTGGTACATCGGTGGATCTGGTTGTCAGTTCAGGACAGCCTGCCGGTACGACGGTGACACCTGTCAATGTGCAGGTCAGCCTGTCGGCAGGCACTTTGCTTCCTGCAACCGTCAAGATTGAAGTGACTGACGCGCTGGGCAAGTCGACGCCGATCAACGTGCAGCAGAGTGCCCCACAGGCGACCTATCCGGTGAAAGTGACGACGACACCGGCGCAATCAGGCCAAATCAGCGTCTATGAAAATGGTCAGCTGCTGCAGACTGATACGGTCAACAACAACGGCACGATTACCACCACTCCGTACCAAACGACTGGCACGGGAACAACGCAGAGTGGAACGGGCACCACTCCTCCTGGAGGCACTGGTACTGGCACAGGCTCGGGGAGTGGCACGGGTAGCAGTGGCACCGGCACGACGCCAAGTGGAACGACGGGTACTGGCACAAGCTCGGGTAGTGGGACTGGTGCCACGGGCGCGGCTCCTGGTACAGGTACCGCTGCAGGCGGTGGTGCGCCTGCGACGGGCGGCGGACCTGGCGGCCCAGGGCAGACGGCGGGAAATCCGCCGGGCAGTGGCAATGGGAACGGGTCTGCTGCCGGATGAAGATGGCGGTCGATCGAACGACAGCGTGATTACCAAATCATTGACAGGTGGTGCAGGCGCACTTCGTGGAACTGTTGACCGGTAGAATCGTCAAAGCCATATCGGGATTTTACTATGTGTTTACTGCAGAGCAACGGGTGCGCTGTTGCCGCGCGCGTGGTGTGTTTAAGAAACGTGGGATTAGTCCAGTTGTAGGCGATCAGGTAGAGGTTGAACCGATCGGCGCGAACGAGGGCATTGTCGTCTCTGTCGCACAGCGCACCAACCAGCTGGTTCGCCCAGTGATTTCCAATGTCGATCAAGCTCTGTTGGTCTTTGCTTTGGTAGATCCACCGCTGTCCTTCTTTCAGCTCGACAAGATGATCGCGGCGATCGAGCGCGAGCGTGTGGCGATCGCTATCGCCTTTACGAAGGGGGACTTGCCTGGGGCTGATGCTGTCTTTGCTGCCGCGAATGCGATCTACTCAGCGATCGGCTACCCTGTCACGCGCCTGTCTGTTAAGCAGGGGCTGGGGCTGGGGCGGACAGAACTCAGCCATCTCTTAGCTGACAAAGTCACCGTGATGGCCGGGCAATCCGGTGTCGGGAAGTCCACTATTTTAAGCCATCTGTCTCCAGAGTCAGGCGCCATAACAGGGGCCGTCGGCGAGCGTAGTCATCGCGGGCGGCACACGACGACTCATGTGGAACTGTTTCCTGTAGACAGCGGATTTCTGGCAGATACTCCGGGCTTTTCGCAAATTGACTTGACGGATCTGGAACTCGATGATCTGGGTCCACTGTTTCGCGATTTTGTTCAGCAGGCACCGCAGTGCGAATTTCGCGGCTGTCTTCACGAAGTAGAACAAGGCTGTGAGGTGCGAGTGGCAGTGGAGCAACAGCGCATTGTGCGCTCGCGGTACACGCACTATTTGCAGCTACTGCAAGAACTCAAAGAGGCGAAGGCGAGGCGGTATTCGTGAGTGTGCTCATTGCCCCTTCTATACTGTCGGGGGACTTTGCGAATCTTGGTCAGACGGTAGAGGATCTGCAAGCGTCTGGTGCAGACTGGATTCACGTTGATGTGATGGACGGTTGTTTCGTGCCGAATCTGACGATCGGACCGCAGGTGGTCGCGGCTCTTCGTCCGTATGCCAAGATTCCGTTTGACGTACATCTGATGATTGCACAGCCGGAGCGCTCTATTGACCACTACGTGCGAGCAGGCGCTGATCGTATCACCGTGCATGCGGAGGCCACTGTCCATTTGCAGCGCACACTGACTGCGATTCGCGAGGCGGGTGCAAAGGTTGGCGTGGCGTTTAATCCTTCTACGTCGGTGGAAATCTTGCCGTATATAGCTGACGTGATCGATTTAGTCCTCGTGATGACCGTCAATCCTGGTTTTGGCGGGCAGTCATTTATTCCAGCGACGCTGCATAAGATCAAAAGTGTGCATGAAAAGCTCAGGGAACTCGGGCGTGAAAGCGTGGAAATTGAAGTGGATGGCGGTGTCAATGAACAGACCGCACGCCTATGCACAGAAGCTGGCGCAACGGTGTTGGTGGCAGGATCCCACGTCTTTTCCGCCCCGTCATTGGCCCACGGGATCACCAGTTTGCGTGTGTGAGCGAGGTTGCGCTTCATATCAGAGGCACATTGGGCACATTTATTGGATCATTTGCATAGAGTAGAGTATGTGACTTCTAGCCTCACGCTATAGCGGTCATGAAAGTATCCAACCTGTGGGGGGGAAGCGAATATGCGATTTTATACGATAAAACTGCCGCGGTTTCTCGGCGGGCTCGTCAGGGCGCTTCTGGGGTCACGCAAATCCTAGTCTGCTGCGGTGCGGCAGGTCTTTGATCCCACATTTCACGTCGTATGGGCGGCCGTCTCGCCCAGGCCGGATCATCAGTGAAAGAGCGCACTTTTCCTTCTCTCATCGCCACAACTGTGCTTCGATTCCGAGCGGCCGGGCGATGCAGCTTCAGGTAAGCCTATTATGATAAGACAAAAAGCACCCAAAAGGTGCTTTTTTCATGTCTCCCGGTTGTCAATTGCACCTGGCAATCAGACAGCGCGCTGCACTTTACCGCTTTTCAAACAACGGGTGCAAACGCGAATGCGTTTTACCGTTCCGTTCACGTTGGCGCGAACAGACTGTAGATTAGGCAACCAGCGCCGCTTTGTCAGGACGTGCGAGTGGCTCACAGCGTTCCCTACTTGCGGACCTTTTCCACATACTTCACAACGTCTCGCCATGACCGAGCACCTCCTTTGCCGACAATAACTTAAGTATTGTAGCACAGGCTTCTGCTGACTCGCAAGATGGCTTTATTTGCCCGACAAGAGGGGGCACTCGCGTTTGTCTCGCACTCATCACTCATCAGATGTTAAATTCACCCGAGCGAGTAGCCCAGTGCGCAAGGCCTGCACGAGTCTTGACACCGACTTCGGAGAAAATTCGTCGCAGGTGGGCATCCACAGTACGCGAGCTGATGATGAGTTGCGCAGCGATTTCTTTGTTCGTGTAGCCATGCATGACAAGGTAAATGACCTGCCGTTCTCTTCGGGTCAGTTGTGCTTCGTGGTTGCCTGCTGTCTTATTTGAATCCCCTTGCTGGGATAGAGGACTGGGACCTGCGCTTACCAAGGGGATCTCTTCTCCCTGGTCGACGATATGCATATTATCGTCTAGCAAGAGATGTACAAGCCAAGACCCGAGAGAGCGGTGACGAAAGTCTAGGCTGTAGACGTCAAGGATAGTGTTACCTTTGCGTACAGAAGACATATGTACGTATCCTAATTGATCGTAAAAGGTCTGCACCGCTGTCATCGAACTTACTAACAGGCAACGCTGTCCCTGTGATAGTTCTGACCAGCCCGTGATTTTTAATGCCAGCAATAGATCGAGAAATGTGTATTCGGTAGGGGCTTGCGTCACGCAGCTAAGAAAACTCAACAGCGTATCCGTTTCTAAAAGTGGCAGGTCTGCGTATAGGCGCAACTCGCTTCCAAGACAGCCGTCCAGCACTTCCTTAGCATAGGCTGGGAGGCGCACAAGTGCCTCTTTACATAAAGGCAAAAGCGTCGCGAAAGCTACTGGCGTACCGGTTGTCAGGCGAATGATGCGAAAGCTCTCCGGGAAAAATTTCAACATGATATCCAGGAGACGATGATCATCCTTTTTAGAGATCCCAATCAGTCCAGTGGCCATTTCGTGATCGAGCAAGTTATGAAGCGTGGGGATGTCGGTCTCGAGAACGGGCTCACAAGTTGGTAGCGGGCGAAGCGATAGTTTCCATGGGACGTCGACCGCGGGAAACATCAGGGGTGAAGCACCGTAGATGCATAACGTGGCCAAGTTGTGTGACACCTCATAAGTGTGCCGACCTGAGGTCTCCTCTAGCAAGCGTCCGAGAGTAACAACCGTATTGCGAAAGAGATCGGAAAAACGCTGGGGATTTCGCTGTTTCAGGTCGTGCAGCAAATAACTGCGAGCCACATCGTGAACGACAAGCCCGCGCACGGTGGGGCGCACGAACGAAAGTTCTGATAGCTCTCGAAAATCCTCGTCCGAGATATCCGTTCCCACAACCGCACCAAGTACGTTCTGCGTACCGGTTCTCATCAGTGCCAGTGCTTCGACTAGCGGGTATAAGCGAGGTGTCACCTCACGGATCAGGTTGGCGGAGATATTGCGTACGGAATCGATCTCCTGCTCACTTTGCAACGCATACTGAACGGCGACGGCGAGGGACAAAGGATATCCCGCCGTATCTCTCGCGATACGCTGTGCTAACGCTTCACTCTCAACCCCTGCGCGGCGCGTATATTCAAGTGACTGACTCCAACTGAAATAATCAAGTGAAAAACCCTCGTTGCGCATCAGGATTGTCGGATCGGTGCGCCAGCTTAGTGAGAGACCCGAACGCGACGCGAAGGCCAAGAGGACGCCTCTCTCAGGCAATGAAGGAATGAACTGCGTCCGCAAGAAAAGTTCCAAATACGCCATCGCTTCCAAATGATCAAACAGCCAGACACTCTTCTTTCCCGTAACCTCGCGAGACAGGTCGTCGATCTGTTGTCTTGCTGTCCTAGTGGTCACATTCGAGAACATACCGAGCTGTGCAGACAAATGTTCGATCAAGTCAAGGGGCCCAGTATATCCCATCATGCCGTCACAATGCAGCACCCGAATTCCGTGCTCGCAAACAAGGTTGGATATTTGATCCAAGAAGGTTGTCTTGCCTATCCCGCCGATCCCACTGATCGACCAGATCTTTGTAGGCGCCTGTGAGTCGAGAAGCCATTTCTCAAGGCGTGCCAATTCGGGCTGGCGTGCCACCCAAAGCTGCCTTTTCACGGTGTTCAACCGTTCGATGCCATCACTCAATTCATATTTCCTCCTGATCGTCTCTGAGCCTCTCGCCATTCGTTACGAATGGATGTACGGATGTGACTAGAGTCAGTGGATCGCGAAATATGTAGGGGTAGTGGATATTAGGTAAATGGCGGAAGACACCCTGTTAGACGCGCACTGATTAATAGCACCATTTTTGCGGTGGCATTGTACGCACCAACAGAACCAACATCCCCCAGCAAAATGCTGGCTTCTCTCTTGATACTATCATCATCAAACTTTCCAGTCTATATATCCCAGATAGAGAGCGCTTGGCACGTCGCGTGTTGCGATATGCTTCGCCATGAGCATATCAAAAAGCAGGAGGGTCATGAGTGCGACCCTCCTGCTTTGCAGACCTGACTATCTTCTGCAGACACTTACGAAATGGCTGTATCGGTAAGGGTCCAAGTCACGCCATTCCATACATTTTGGACGCCAAGCGACGTTACGATGTCAGCGATGTCCTTCATCGGTAGATAGGTGGTCACGTGGCCGCTCGAGTTTGGTGCGTATAATGGCGACGCTTGACCAATCGGCATCTGATTCAGTGTGATTTTGATCGGACCTGCGCCAACATAGGCTGAGAGAATGGATGACGGCGTGACAGGGGAAGTGATGGCCCATGTATGTCCATTCCATGAACTTTGCACGCCGAATGTATTCATCATTTGCATGACGTACCAGATAGCCACGTACGTGGTTCCGTTGTTATTAATCATCGGCAGTTGGGCGGCTAGTGTATTGTTAAGCAAGACAGGAACGCCGGTATTGACACCATATACAGTTGTTGTCACACCTGCTTCGTGGGCATTGCCGGCGAGGGTGGTGCCGATCGCGTTAGCTCCCCAGATACCGTAGTACTCGTTGGAAATCGTATTGTTCGTCACAGTGGTTTCCGTCACCGGGGCATTGTCCCCAATCAGAGCGATGCCGGTGGGTTTGCCTATGACCGTTACGCCTCGATCGATGAAGGGGCCATTGCCGCTAACGGTGTTACCACTGACAATCGAGCCAGAGAGGGTGTCCCCTTTGTTGGTGCTGTGGACGAGAATGCCGGTGCCAAGATTGTTTGTCACGGTGTTGTCGACGATACTGTTGTCGATCGCCTGCGTACCAGGAATAAATCCCGTTCCGATATCAATACCGAGGGGAGAGCCGGACACGGTATTGCCGATCACTTGGGTATCAAAAAGGCCACCGCCAGGATTAAAGGCGCCGGTTACGATCGCGCAGCCGTTCAGATTGCCGGTGATGGTATTGTCCGATATGACATTTCCGATCGCAGGGATCGGTACAATCGCGGGCGCTGCGCTGCCCGAGTTCCCGCTAGGCGGCGCCTGCATCGGACTGCCGGGGTTCATAGCTCCGTTGTCAGTCACTGAAATGGCTCCGTCTGCTTGATTGTTTGTAATGGTGTTGTTGGAGATCACCGAGTAGGAGACGCCATCCAATTGAATGGGCTTATTCTCGGGTATGGCTGTGTTTGGGGCCAGTCCGTTGTCTGTGATGAAGTTGTTGGCAATCAAGAGATGCGCTGAGTCTTGCGCCCATATCGCCTTGTTATTTGCATGTTCGATGGTCAGTCCCGTGATTACCGTCCCTGCGCTGGCGCTACCTGATACATCGATACCGTCATTTTGCCCGGTAGCGTCTAGGATCGTTGACTGGGTAGCGGATGGCTCGGAGGGATCCGACTCGATGGTGAGTTGCTTGTCGATAGACAATGATTCCTTATAGACGCCGGGTTCGACGATGATCGTGCTGCCAGGAGTGGCTTCACTGATCGCATAAGAGATCGTTTGATATGGCGCCGTTATAGTCCCTTGTCCGGTTGTGTTGCTGCCAGTAGTGCTTACATAGAGTGCAAACGAAACGGCAGACGTGGTCTGTGCATAGGCTGGAGCTGCCAGACAGGCCCCCATGGCCAGAGACATGGCTGTGACGCCCACTAGGCCTCGTGTCTTTGACTTCCACATACTTTAGTGCCCCCTTGTTAAATAGTAATCAACGCCCTCAGACGCACATAGTATTTTGCAATAATTACCTGACTGGCGCATCGGGTATTCTACCTATTTTTTACGTGCACGGCGATGACTCCACGCGGACAGTCCTTTGACAACTTACCCGTGAGCACTGTATTTGCCCTATGCACCTGTAGTACACTAGAGAAAATAGACTGAGTCACACTCAGGCTGGGAGGTGGCGCGATGCCTACGGTCATCGAGAGTCCACAAGGGCGAACAGTGATTGCGGATGAAGTCATTGCGACAGCGGCAGGTATCGCCGCACTGGACTGTTATGGATTGGCGGATATGGCCCCGAAAAAAGGCGTGCAAGACAGGCTGTCGGGTATTCTCGGTCGCGATAATCCAGGTCGCGGTGTCGATGTAAAGAATATGCCGGATGGTCTTGTGATCGAGTTGTCCATTATCGTCAGCTATGGGACGCGGATTCCTGAGGTCGCAGCCAATTTGCGGGAAAAAGTTGGCTACACCCTTCAAGAGACGCTGGGCATCTTTCCGGAGCGAATCAATATCAGCGTGCAAGGCGTGCGCGTGGCCGACGAGAAATAAGGAGGGCGCTCTAAGGTGGTGCAACACGAGAGTCTCGACAACAGGCAGTTTGCCTGGATGATGCAACTGGGACAGCGCGAGTTGGCGGCGCACAAAGAGGAGATCAATGCTCTGAACGTCTTTCCGGTACCGGACGGCGACACAGGGACGAACATGACCCTTTCTTTTACGGCTGGACTTGAGCAGATGTCACAGTTGAGCCCGGATGCGCGACTGGATCAACTGACGGCCGCCCTCTCTGCAGGTTTGCTGATGGGGGCGCGCGGGAATTCCGGCGTGATCTTGTCACAACTTTGTCGAGGCTTTCAGGCCGCTTTCGGTCATGAAGATCTAGTTGATGCCAAACTTTTCGCCAAGGCGCTTTCAGTCGGCGTTCACACGGCCTACAAGGCGGTGTCACGACCTGTGGAGGGCACTATTCTCACAGTAGCGAGGGAAGCAGCCCAAGCGGCAGAGAGTGCAGCTAAGCGCGCTGACGCTACGCTTGGCGACGTTTTGCTGGCAGCGTATCGCCAAGCACAAGTCGCGCTTTCGCGCACGCCGGATCAGCTTCCGGTCTTGCGTCAAGCGGGGGTTGTCGATTCTGGCGGCCAAGGGTATGTTCATTTGCTAAATGGGTTCTTGCAAGCGTTTGAGCTCGGGCAAGACGCCGTGGCTTCAGGGTCCGTCACTGCCTCCCCAGTTGCTCCTGTCACACCAAGCGCTCTTTTTGTGGCGGAAGAGAGTCATGGTCAAGGCGAGTTTGGCTTTTGTACAGAGATGATCATTCGTGTGAAAACGACCGATGTCGACGGGATCGAGCAACGCGTGCGCGGCACCATGGAGGTGCTAGGAGATTCGCTTTTGGTCGTTGCAGTCGAGGATCCGGCAAGCACAGGTACCTTGGTCAAAGTCCACGTTCACACGGAGCATCCGGGCCAAGCACTCGAAGCAGGGCTGTCTTTCGGCGAATTGACCCGCATCAAAATTGACAACATGACGGAACAGTGGCAGGGGCTACGCACGGGGTCAACTGCGCCAGATGCTCGAAAGGAAGAAAGCGCGGGGGACAAAGACGCTCGTTGCGGGTTGATTGCGGTAGTGGCTGGTGACGGCTTGGCAGAGGTGTTTCGCGGATTGTCTGTCGATGTCGTGATTGCCTGCCAAGGCTCCATGAATCCCTCTACAGAGGAGATCGTGCAAGCCTATAAGGCGGTGTCTGCGGAGCATGTCATCGTATTGCCGAATCACCCCAACGTGATTATGGCAGCGCAGCAGGCAGCGCGCCTTAGTGGCGATCGTCTGACCGTCGTACCTACGAAGTCAATCGGTGCAGGGCTAGGAGCTGCGCTTGCGTTCTCGGCCTCCCGTTCGGTGAAGGAAAATGAACAGGCGATGCGCGAGGCGGGCGAGCGTATTCGCTCTGGTGCTGTTACAGTCGCCTCGCGAGATGCGGAAATGGACGGGAAAACGATCGTCAAAGGTGCTTATATCGGTGTGATCGATTCAGTGATCGGCGTTGTCGATCCGACGCGTCAAGGCGCTTTACAAGCCGTTATAGATCGTCTCTGTAGTAGTGGCGCGGAGATTTGCACGGTTTTTTGTGCTCGTCACGAGGATGCGCACGAGGCTGATCTTGCTGCGCGCATGGCGCAGTCGAAGTATCCTGCAGTTGAGTTTGAGATTCAGTACGGCGGGCAACCCGTATACGATTTCATCCTCGCCGCTGAGTGAAAGGTGTGTCTACAGTGGCGACGGATGCTAACTCGATCGGTTCTCTTCGCGAGATGAGCGTGCTGATGGTGCCCGGAATTGGTCCGGAGCGCGCGCTGCGTCTGGAGAGACTGGGCATTCGCAGCGTGCGTGACTTACTTCTTTACTTTCCCTACCGCTATGATTCCTTGTCGCAAAGTGATGACTTGTCAGCGCTTCACGGGTCGGCTGTCACCGTGGTCGGTGTCGTGCGAGGTCCGGTGTCGGTGCGCTATCGGTCGGGCCGATCAGTATTGACCGTGACTGTCGTGTTAGAAGGCGAGCGTGAGCAAAGTCTGCAAGCCGTATTCTTTAACCAACCCTATTTGCGTCATCAGCTACAAGATGGCAAAATCCTTCAACTGACGGGCAAATACGATGCCCATCGCAGTTCCTTGACGGTGTCGTCCTATTCGCTCAAAGTCGAGCGAACAGCTTCTGAACAACCCGTTTATCGCGTCAACTCGCAGATCTCCGTTCATACACTGCGCACGTACATAGGCAAAGCAATCGAGCTGTTCGGTCATCGTCTGGAGGATGAATTACCGCTTGTCTTGCGTGAGCGGTTTCGCCTCGTCAGCTACGCGAATGCGATCCTGTCTATCCATTTTCCAAAAGATGCACAAGCCCTTCGTCAAGCGCGTAGACGCCTTGTCTTTGAAGAGTTCTTGCGTTTCCAACTAGCGGTCCAAGGATTTCGCCATATACGCGCGAAAGAGGTCCGCCCAAGGCTCGATTTGGGTGCGCTGGCAGGCGGTGTCGCCGCGTTCACTGCGCGGTTGCCGTTTACGCTGACAGGGGCGCAGGCGCAGGCGATTGAAGAGATTTCGTCCGATGTGTGCGACGTGCATCCGATGCACCGACTACTGCAAGGGGACGTAGGCTCCGGAAAGACGGCGGTGGCTTTTGCGCTGGCGGCTGGGTTGGCAGGTCTTGGCTGGCAAACCGCACTGATGGCACCAACCGGAATCCTTGCGCTGCAGCATCGCCAAGATGCGGCTCGCTGGTTGACCCCGCACGGGGTACGTGTGGCCGATCTGACGTCGCGTATGCCCGCCAAGACGCGCAGAGAGACGATCGATGCGATTGCGCACGGGGATGTGGACGTGGTCATCGGAACACACGCTTTGGTGTCCGAACAGGTGACTTTTCAACGTCTGCGGCTGGTGATTACTGATGAACAGCATCGTTTTGGTGTCGGTGTGCGTCGATTGTTGCGGGAAAAAGGCCGTGACGTGGATGTACTTCAACTGTCGGCCACGCCTATTCCACGAACGCTTGCGCTCACGTTGTACGGCGATGTGGCGATCACGTCGATGCGGGAAAGACCGGCTGGCCGACAACCGATTGAAACGTTGTGGGTCCGTCCAAAGGCCCAGGAGCAAGCATTTCGCTTACTGCGTCGGGAATTGACAAAAGGGCATCAAGTATTTGTCGTAGCGGCACGGATCGACCCGTCCGATGATGGACCTGGGTTTAGTGCCGTCGAACTCTATGACCTGTGTCAGGATGAATTGGCTAATTGGCAAGTCGGGATCTTGCATGGCCAAATGCCAGAAGCCGAACGCGAGCGGGTGATGGACGCTTTTGTTCGCGGTGAGGTACAAGTGCTGGTGGCCACCACCATCGTGGAAGTTGGCGTCAGCGTGGCTAATGCCACGGCGATCGTGATCTTTGAGGCAGATCGTTTCGGCGTTGCCACGTTGCATCAGTTGCGCGGTCGCGTAGGACGTTCTGAATTCCCGTCTTATTGTGTGCTCGTCTCTGACCTACCTACTATCGCGGCCAAAAGTAGGATTCACGCGTTGCGCGAGTCGCAAGACGGTTTCAGTCTGGCGGAACAGGACCTCATCTTACGCGGGCCGGGCGAAGCGTTCGGAGATCGTCAAAGCGGACTGCCGGTCTTTGCGATCGGGGATGTGATCGCAGATCGGCGGGTGATGGAAGTTGCACGTGATGTCGCACGGGAACTGTTGCAAGGCGTGGATTTCTGGATTTTGCCCAGCTTTTCTTCACTGCGCCAAATCGCGATCGAGCAAGTGGATGAACATGCGGACTCGTGAGTGTGATCTAGCCATGCAAAAAGGGATTCAGGGCCTGTGAGAGGGGACAAAGAGGTGAACACAGCGCACAGACGTTGGCGCCATCGCGTGTGCGCAGCGTGCCTGCAGGTTCTTCCGAAGCGGTTGCTGACGACTTTGGCGGGTCATGTGTTGCGCAGTCGCAGCAGTCGCATCTTGGTGCGCGGGTTCGCAGCTGTCTATAGAATCTCACTGACGGACTGCGAACAGCCATGGCAATCGTACCGCTCGCTGGCCGAGTTCTTTGCCCGCCGACTGCGACCAGGCTTACGGGCATTAGACGGAGATGACCGCGTGATTGCGTCGCCGGTAGACGGTACTGTATCCGAACTCGGTCGGATCGAGCGCGGGACAGCGATACAGGCTAAAGGGTACGCATACGCGGTCTCGTCCCTTCTTGCCGATCGTGCACACGCTTTTGAGGGTGGTCAATATCTGACTATTTACTTAAGCCCAAGTGATTACCACCGGATTCATGCGCCTTTTTCTGCAACCGTGGACAAAGCGATACGCATCCCAGGCACCCTTTTTCCGGTTAACAGCCTAGGCAGCCAATCGATTCAAAGTCTGTTTACGCGCAATGAGCGCGTCGTGGCATGGCTCAAAGCAGAAGAGCGCGACCTGGCAATGGCGGCGATCGGATCATTTGTCGTAGGAAGTGTACAGTTAAGCTTGCCCACGGCCACGGTTGCCCGGGCAAGGCGCAACAGCGGCCCCCCTGCCACACTTCTCATGAAACCTGTCCCGATCGATCGTGGAGAAGAATTTGGGTGGTTCGAGTTTGGTAGCACAGTGGTCCTCTTATTTGGCCCTGACCAGGCGCAACTTACTGTACAATCCGGTGAGCGCGTTAAGGCGCTGTCAGGGATCGGCTTCTGGCGGACCTAGTTTTGTACAGGTATGTAAAAAGCGGAGCCGACCCGCTTGGGGCCGACTCCGCTTTTTTGCCTTGCGGGGATTAGTACGCTGCGCCAGCGCCAGCGCCTGCGCCGTACCCTGCTCCGCCGAATGCAGGAACGAGAAGGAAGAACAGAACGAAGATGATCAGAAAGACGACTGCCCAACGTGTGTAACCGCCAAATGTACCCATTTTAAATGGCCTCCTTAGTGTGTGCTACTAGTATCTACTGCAGACAAGATGCACTGGGCTCGCTTAGTAGACAGGCACAGTCGTGCACTGTTGCGTGTAAGCTGGGACCAGCAGGAAGAACAGTACAAAGATGATCAGAAATACGACAGCCCACCGCGTGTATCCACCGAACGTTCCTTCCATTTGCAATGACCTCCTCGTTGTTGTTTCGTTTGCTACACTCCAACAGATGCGAGTCGCATGCTTTCTGTAAGGGCATCCGCCCGGGCATACAAAAAATCCCCCTCGCCCGGGTACGCGAGGGGGAAAACCTGAGCTTCACACATGCAGTCGGCAGATGCTTGCGGCCATCCGCTTATGTAGAGGCGCAAAACTCAGTTACTGGGAGAGGAGAAACCGGAAGAGAGTGCTTGCGCGCTCTCTTTGGTTGCCTTGCGGCGTCTCCGCCGCTATCTGCAGTGTGGTCAGCCGGTAGTGGCGATATACCTGACGCGGCAGATTTTATGAGTACCGAGCTTTGTGATACAGTGGACATTGTGGAAAGGGGCGAGCGATCCCTTGAGAATCATCGCGGGTACGCATAAGGGCCGCGTGCTCACGGCTCCTAAAGGCGATTTCACAAGACCGACTGCAGACCGAGTCAAAGAAGCCGTTTTTTCGATGATCGGACCTTATTTAGATGGTGGGGTCGTCCTTGATCTGTTCGCGGGAACTGGCGCTCTGGGCATCGAATCTTTGAGCCGTGGCGCCGAGCACAGTGTCTTTGTGGATAAGCACACTGCGGACGTTATCGAAACGAACTTGCGCAACTTCGGATTGCAAAGCCGCAGTACGGTGTTGCGCGCGGCCTACCCTGCCGTGTGGAAACGATTGGTCAGTGGTGGTTGGCGTTATCAGTGGGTATTTCTAGACCCTCCGTATCGTATGGAGGTGTGTGCGCAGTGTATGCGTGACTTAGCCGAGGGTGGACTACTGCAAAGCCGGGCGACCATCGTGACAGAGTTAGGCCGCGACGCGGTCACGCCGAGTGTAGAAGGGTTTCGGTGCGTGCGTGAAAGTCGCTATGGAGATACTAAAATTGCCGTGTTCAGATGGGAGGGTGAGGATGCGAGTAGCCGTATTTCCCGGGAGTTTTGATCCCATTACCAATGGTCATTTGAATATGATCGAGCGCGCATCCAAGTTATTTGATCGCTTGTTCGTTGCCGTCTTCGTCAATGCGCAGAAGCAACCGCGATTTTCAGTCGCACAGCGCGTCGATTTTATCCGGGAAAGCGTTCGCCATTTGCCGCAAGTGGAAGTCGATCAGTTTAGCGGCTTGGTGGTCGACTACTTGAAGCAACGGCAGTGTACAGTGCTAGTCAGAGGCCTGCGCACCAGTACAGACTTCGAGAGCGAGTGGCAGTTGGCCGCCATGAATCACGCCCTTCATGCCGACGTGGAAACGGTGTTGCTACCTTCCTGGGGTGAGCATTTGCAGATCAGCTCCAGCCTCATTAAAGACATTGCCAGTCACGGTGGCGACATCACGCCTTTTGTACCGCCTGTTGTGCTACAAGGCTTTTTGTCTTCGTAAAGTGGGTAAGAGCGAGTTGCGACCCGAAACAGGGATTTCCGGGAGGTGCTTTATGGATCGTCCAGCGCGTATTGGCGTTGCGCTTGGCAGCGGTGGCACCCGCGGGTTTGCCCATGTGGGCGTATTGCAGGTACTCGAGGAAGAAGGCATCGCCATCGATTATATCGCCGGATCGAGCATGGGTGCCCTTATTGCGAGTATTTATGCGACAGGGTCACCACTCACGCTCATGGAGAAATTGGCTATTCACCTTCCGCTGAGTAGGTGGGTTGATGTAACGGTGCCGCGTCTCGGACTCGTATCCGGAGAGCGATTTCATCGTCTGATCGAGCTGTTGACAAAAGGTAAGTCGTTTGCAGAGACTGTCTTGCCGCTCGCGGTTGTGGCGACTGATCTCGAACTTGGGGAACGCGTGGTCTTTACGGATGGTCCGATTCACGAAGCGGTGCGCGCCAGTATCGCCATTCCAGGCATCTTTGTTCCGCATAAGATCAATGGACGCATGCTCATCGACGGTGGTGTAATCGATCGCGTGCCTATTCGCGCCGCGCGGGAACTCGGAGCGGACTTCGTGATTGCCGTAGACGTCGGATTGTTTGACCGGTTGCCCCCAGTGCGTCATGTGGTCGATGTGATCGTGCAGGCGATCGACATTATGGAGCGCGAGGTGTTTCGCTATCGTGTGCTCGATGCTGATTTCGTGGTGCGCCCGCACTTGGATCTCATGAGTTCGACGGCGTTTTCGGGAATCGATAAAGCGATTGCGATAGGCCGTGCTGCTATGCGTGAGGCGATGCCGGCCTTGCGCGAAGCGCTCTCGCAGCGAAAGGATGTATGGACAGGTGAGCAGACCGAACATGCGTAAACGCGGGTTTGTGCGTGAACACGTAGGCGTGGTATCGTTAGCCGCAACTGTGGTGATCTTAGTGGTCCTTTACTTCATTCCACTGCCTTACTACTTTTTCTTGCCAGGTGAAGCGATGAATCTACAACCGCTGATCAGTGTGCAAGGTGGACACAAGACCGCCAAGGGAACCCTGATGTTGACCACTGTCGACGTGCTTTACGCGAACAATGTGTACAGCTATCTGTACGGATTGCTCCAACCTGATCATCAGCTGTATACGGCTCAGGAGTTGAGCGGCGGCTTCTCGGATCGACAGTACAACGACATCGAGCAGTATATGATGCAGTCTGCCCATCAGGACGCCGTGATCGCAGCGATGCGTTTCTTACACAAACCGGTGGTGGTGACTGTGCAAGGGGTGCAAGTGATTTCCGTAGATAGCAATTCACTAGCCAAGGGCGTCTTGCAGCCAGGTGACATTATTACCGCGATCGGTCATGTGTCACTCGTGAAGAATCCAGCCGCGATGTACACAGAGTTGACCCATTACAAACCAGGGCAGACGGTGACGCTGACTATCGTTCACGGTAAAAAGACGCGCACAGCGACAGTCCCGTTGATCGGATTGCCGCCGCTGCCAGGGCAAAAAGGGACACGAGCGGGCATCGGGTTTTTACCGGCAGTCGCGCAGACAGTGTCTACGCCTGATCACGTTGTGTTTCACACAGGGAATATTGAAGGCCCGTCTGCGGGATTGATGTTTACACTGGAAATCATTAACCAACTGTATCCGGGAGAGGACTTGACGCGCGGGTACAAGATTGCCGGCACAGGAACGATTGATCCGACTGGTCAGGTGGGGCAGATCGGCGGGGCCGCGCATAAAGTTGCGGACGCCAATGCCGCAGGCGCGGAGATCTTCTTTGTGCCAGCTGATGTGGCGCCAGGTGATACCAATGCTTTGCACGCGATACAGGAAGGCAAGCAGCTCGGTACGCACATGAAAATCGTGCCGGTCCGTACACTGGCGCAAGTAGTCGCGTATCTGCGATCGCTGCCTCCAAAAGCAGGCGTTTGACACAACCCTAGAGTTCTCGCTATACTATCATGTGTTGATCGGAGTGAAGAAGCTGTGATCATATCGTGGACGCGAGCGCAGTCACAGGGTGGCTACGATCTCGCGCAGGAAGTCGTTATCGCCCACGGGCAACCCTCCCGACCGACTGATCCGCTGATCGATCCCGTGCAAGTTCGCGTGCATGCGCAGGTCGAAGGTGAGCAGTGTATCGTGCAGGGGGAGCTGATAACACGGGTCACGCAACCTTGCATTCGCTGTTTGACAGATGTGTTTGAGACCTCCCATATTCCATTTAGGGAAGTCTTTTCTCGTACGTCATTGACGCGTGAACAAGAAGAGTCTGATGTGGTACAAGTGCAAGGCGAGGAGTTCTCGCTGACGCCTTTGGTCGAACAGGCAATCTATTTGTCTATCCATCCACAACCTCTCTGTGACGCCAATTGTAAAGGCCTCTGTCCGCACTGTGGCGTCAATCGCAATGACACGATCTGCTCCTGCGACCAACAGGTGACAGATCCGCGCCTTGATGCATTGGCTGCTTTTTTTGAGGATCAAGACGATTAGTGCATCGAGCAGTACATAAAGGAGGTGTTATAGATGGCAGTACCACAGCATAGAGCGTCGAAGACGAGAAAACGGATGCGTCGTACGCATTTTAAATTGACTATCCCTGGCATGGTGGAATGTCCGCAGTGTCACGAGATGAAATTGTCGCATCGCGTATGCCCGAATTGCGGAACGTACAAGAAGCGTCAGATCGTAGAGCAAGCCTGATTCGGCAGTGAGTCCTACGGGCCTTCTGATGTCTGCGTATTGGGGTGATGAGAGAGGGTCTTGGTGCCGTTATTGGTTCCATGACTCTTTTTTCATGCACGAGGAGTCAGACCCCGCGGGAGGTGGCGAAGGTGGCCCAAGGAGCGCGGCAGTCCCGGCAGGAAGAACTGCGTGAGCGGATAGAAGTAGAGCCTTTTTTAACGGACGAAGAGTTGGCTGAGCGATTTTCGGTCAGCGTTCAGACGATTCGACTGGATCGTCTGGCGCTTGGCATCCCTGAGTTGCGTGAACGCCTGCGCACTGTCGCGACAGAAAAGTTCAGCGGTGTACGAACCCTAGCTCCAGGCGAGGTGATTGGAGATATCGTGGACCTCGAATTAGGGAGTAGTGGGATATCTGTTTGGCGAGCAGACGCCGAGCATGGGTTAGCCCGTTCAGCGATTGTCCGCGGTCATCATCTATTTGCGCAAGCGAACTCACTGGCGATGGCAATCGTCGACGCGCAAGAAGCACTCACGGCCAAGGCGACTGTACGTTTCGTGCGCCCGGTATCCGTTGGTGTGAGTTTGGTGGCCAAGGCTGTTGTGCACGGCGAAAGGCACGGCTACATACGTGTGGATGTGCACACAAAAGCTGGTGGAGACGATGTCTTTGTCGGGGAATTTTTGATCTTGCGAGCAGGACATACACGACCTCGAGTCTAAAAGTTTCGCTGGGAGAGGCGGGCTGTCATGAAGATTGCAATCGATGCCATGGGGGGAGATCATGCTCCTCATGCCACCGTCGCAGGAGTGCTGCTGGCGGCTAGGGAATTTCCTGACACTGAGTTTGTCTTGGTAGGTGATGAACAGCAGATCCGTGCACAAGCGAGCACACTGCCGGGCAATGTGTTGGTCGTGCACGCTAGTGAGGTGATTGCGCCTGGCGCAGAGCCGGTCAAATCTGTGCGGCGTCAAAAAGATTCCTCGCTCGTGGTCTGCACCAATTTGGTGCGTAGTGGTGAGGCGGATGCCATGGTCTCAGCAGGAAATACAGGTGCTTTTATGGTCGCAGGACTACTTGTGGTGGGGCGAATGGAAGGCATCGATCGCCCCGCCTTAGCTGCCATGTTGCCAACCTTTACTGGGAAAGGCTTGTTACTCATCGACGCTGGGGCCAACACGGATTGCACGCCGGACAACCTCTTGCAGTTTGCTAAAATGGGGCAAGCTTATTTGCGTTTGACGCTCGGCGTCGAGCCGGCACGCGTCGGGCTTCTGAATATCGGCACGGAAGAGTCAAAGGGCAATGAGTTGGTGAAGTCTGCCTTTCCGTTGCTTGAAGCCGGTGTTCCGCATTTTCAAGGGAACGTAGAGGCGCGCGAAGTACTCACGGGCGTCTGTGATGTGCTCGTTTGCGATGGCTTCGTCGGTAACACTCTGCTCAAGTTTTACGAAGGCGCGGGTTCTGGGCTGATGGAATCATTACGAAGTGTTTTTACAAGTTCGTGGCTAGGCAAGTTAGCGGCCTTGAGCGTTCGTCCAGGCCTGCGAACGTTCAAAAAACGGTTTGACTATGCAGAGCATGGAGGTAGCCCTTTTTTAGGGGTAAAGGGTATTTTAGTAAAGGCCCACGGTGCCTCTAACGCACATGCTTTTCATATGGCTCTGCGTCAGGCGCGCACCATGGGTGTCGCCGGATTGATCGCAGCGCTCGAAAGAGAACTGTAGATGAACAGTGAAGGAGAGGTGAGTGGGCGTGACAGTAGCTTTTGTGTTTCCGGGGCAAGGGGCACAGTATGTCGGGATGGCGATGCGCATGTCGGAGCAGTTTGCCGAGGCGCGCGCTGTTTTGGATCAAGCAGATGAAGCCCTCGGCTTTTCACTCACTGACATCATGGCGGCGGGGCCCGAAGACCGACTTCGCCTGACGTACTACACACAGCCGGCTATTTTGGCTGCCAGCATTGCGTGCTTGGCGGCATTAGAGACGCAAGTGGCCACGCGACCCGCTTACGTGGCGGGACACAGCCTCGGCGAGTATACCGCACTGGTCGCAGCAGGAGCGTTACCTCTTGCTGAAGCGGTTTCTCTGGTGCACTTGCGCGGGCAACTGATGGATGCTGCAGTACCTGCCGGAACAGGGGCAATGGCAGCGGTGCTCGGGGCTGACGCATCCGACTTGGCACGGCTATGCCAGGTCATCACAGCAGAGCTCGGCGAGCCCGTAGAACTCGCAAATGTGAACTGTCCTGGTCAGATTGTCGTCTCCGGAACAGCAGCCGCTGTCGCACAACTCATCGCGCGCGTGGCCGAGGCCAAAGCGCGCCGCGCGATCGCTCTTGATGTCAGTGGGCCGTTTCACTGCTCGCTTATGCAGCCAGCACAGGCAAAACTTGCTGAACGCCTAGAGAGCACCGTCTTCGGGGCTTTACAGTGCCCAGTGATCGCCAATGTATCGGCTAAACCACTCACGAATCCCCAAGATGTCAAAGAGGCTCTTGCGCAGCAAGTCGCTTCTCCGGTACTATGGGAAGCGACGATCAATTTCTTGGTTGCTGCGGGTGTGGATACTTTTGTTGAGATCGGGCCCGGCACTGTACTGTCTGGTTTGATTAAGAAAACGGATCGCAGTGCGACTGTTTTGCATGTGGAGGATCCGGATAGTCTAATGCAGACCGTACAGGCGCTAGAAGCGAAAGGGGAGCTCGTGCATTGACAGCACTCACGGGTCGAGTGTCCATTGTGACTGGCGCATCTGGCGGAATTGGACAAGCGATTGCCGAGTCCCTCGCCGATGCGGGCAGCTCAGTCGTGCTGGGGTACGGTCGCAGCACAGAAAAAGCAGAGGCTTTGCGTACGTCGATCACTGAGCGCGGAGGCCAGGCGGTCGCCGTTCAGGCGGACGTGAGCACGGCGGCCGGCGCGGCAGCCTTGGTGAAAGCCGCAGTCGATGCGTATGGCGGGCTCGATATCGTTATCAATAACGCGGGCATTACGCGTGATGGCCTGTTTATGCGGATGAAAGAAGCGGATTGGGATGCCGTCATGGACACCAATCTGAAGTCTGTCTATTACTTGGTACAGGCTGCATCCAGACAGTTACTTCGCTCGCGGTACGGTCGGGTGATCAACATTGCCTCCGTCGCTGGACTGATGGGCAATATTGGACAAGCCAACTACTCTGCGGCGAAAGCCGGGATGATGGGATTGACGAAGACGCTTGCCAGAGAGTTTGCCAGTCGCAAAGTGACGGTCAATGCCGTAGCGCCAGGGTTTATCGAAACGGAGATGACGGCTTCTCTAGGAGCTGAGATCAAGGCCCGACTACTCGAGCAGGTTCCTTTAGCACGCTTGGGGCAACCGCGCGACGTGGCAGATCTCTGCCTTTTTCTGGCTGGTGATGCAGCGTCCTACATAACTGGTCAAATCATTCAAGTCGACGGCGGGCTTGTCATGTAGTATGATCTTGGAAGGAGGTGAGAGTATGTCTGATGTTTATGAGCGCGTGAAGCGCATTGTCGTTGATCGCCTCGGTGTTGAGGAGTCACAGGTCACTTTGGAGGCTTCCTTTAAAGAGGATCTCGGTGCAGACTCCCTTGACGTGGTCGAACTTGTGATGGAACTGGAAGACGAGTTCGATTTGGAAATTTCCGACGAAGATGCTGAGAAGATCACAAGTGTTGGCGATGTAGTGAAGTACATTGAATCGCACGAGTAAGTGGGCATTTTACGTATGCCCCGCGCACTGCGCGGGGTTTTCTCGTATGTAATGAACGGTCTGCGTGCGTGGAAAGACTGGGGGGTTGTAACGTGAGGCGTGTAGTGGTGACAGGCATGGGCGCAGTATCTCCGATTGGCGTGGGGACACAAGCGTTTTGGGACGGAATTGTCGAAGGACGCTCGGGTGTTCGTTTGTTGGATCGCTTTGACACCTCGGATTTTTCTACTAAGATCGCGGCAACAGTGGAGGATTTTAACGCCGAAGACTACGTGGATCGTAAGGAAGCGCGCAAGATGGATCGATTCGCACAGTTTGCGGTGGCTGCATCGTCGATGGCCATGCAACAAAGTGGACTTCAGATCACCCCTGAGGTTGCGCCGCGCGTAGGCGTCTACATCGGATCCGGGATCGGCGGGCTCATGACACTTGAAGAGCAGCACAAAACACTGATGGAGCGCGGACCAAAACGGGTGAGCCCGTTTTTTATCCCGATGATGATCGGCAACATGGCATCGGGGCAGGTTTCTATTCTCTTTGGGGCGCAAGGACCGAACAGCGCGCCCGTTTCGGCCTGCGCTACGGGATCTAATGCCATCGGCGACGCCTTTTCTATCATTCAACGAGGCGATGCGGACGCAATGATTTGCGGCGGTGCGGAAGCGACGATTACGCCGCTTGCACTCGCTGGCTTTTGTTCAGCCAAAGCGATGTCTGAGCGAAACGATGAGCCGTCGCGCGCTAGCCGACCGTTTGATGCCGGTCGTGACGGCTTTATTATGGGTGAAGGCGCCGGGGTTTTGATCTTGGAGGAGCGCGAGTTTGCACTCAGTCGTGGTGCACACATTCTCGCTGAAGTCGTAGGTTACGGGATGAGTGGCGATGCCTTCCACCTCGTTCAACCTAATTCACAAGGAGCCGTTCGCGCCATGACATCTGCCTTGCGGCGCGCAGAGCTCACGCCTGATGCAATCGGGTACATCAATGCGCATGGTACGTCTACTCCGGTTGGCGACATCTCGGAGACGAAGGCGATTAAAGACGTGTTTGGCGAATATGCGATGAAGTTGCCGGTGAGCTCCACGAAGTCCATGACTGGTCATTTGCTGGGAGCTGCTGGAGGTATTGAAGCCGTAGCCTGTATCATGGCGCTGCGAGAAGGGATCTTACCTCCGACGATCAACTATGAGACACCCGATCCTCAATGCGACTTAGACTATGTCCCAAACAAGGCGCGGCCGTGTGAGATCGAGTACGCGATGTCCAACTCTTTTGGATTTGGCGGGCATAATGCAACGCTTATTTTTAAAAGGGCTGAGTAAATAGGCATAGACGTTTCTTGCTAAAGTGTGGTGAAGCACAGTGCTGGACAAATCAGGTATAGATGCTGCCTCGCAACTTTGTGCGGATCTGGGTCTGGTGTTTGCATCGAAGGATCTCTTGGTAGCTGCCTTGACGCACACCTCGTACCGCAACGAACACAAGGCCCATGGTCCGGATAATGAGCGATTGGAGTTTCTCGGTGACGCAGTACTCGAGTTATGTGTAAGTCGCTATTTATATCTACGTTACCCAGATTCCCTTGAAGGAGAATTGACGCGGATGCGCGCGGCACTAGTTTGCGAGGGTTCGCTTGTCGATCTGGCGCAAAGCGTGGCGCTGGGGAAGTACCTCTTGCTAGGGCGCGGAGAAGAACAATCTGGTGGACGGGAACGATCGAGTGTGATGGCCGATGCCTGCGAAGCCCTTCTCGGCGCCTTGTATCTGGATCAAGGTCTGGCCGCAGTTGAGGCATTCTTGCACCGGCATTTTTTTGCACGCCTTGAGACCAGCATGCTACTTGGCAGTGATGCGGCCCGTTTTCGCAAAGATTATAAGACGATGCTCCAAGAGCGCGTACAGCGTGAGAGTCTCTTGGAACTGCAATACGAGACGCTAGAAGAACGCGGGCCGGCACACGCGCGGGAGTTTGTGGTGCGCGTGTTGATCGGTACGAGGAGCGTCGGACTTGGTATCGGACGTTCGAAAAAAGAAGCGGAGCAAGAGGCCGCTCGTCAAGCACTGCAAGGCATGGCAGACGTGGATAGCGGCACCTGATCGTTTCTGCGCCTGCCTTCGTTCTGGGGGCCAAAGGAGGTTATTGCGATATGCGCCTAAAACGCCTGGAACTGACGGGGTTCAAGTCATTCGCCGATCGTACGGAACTGGATACCGTTCCGGGTGTGACTGCAGTAGTCGGACCAAACGGTAGCGGTAAAAGCAACATCGCCGATGCCATTCGTTGGGTTCTCGGAGAGCAAAGCGCTAAGTCGCTTCGTGGCGCCAAGATGGAGGATATCATCTTCGCGGGAAGTCAAGACCGCAAGGCAGTGAATTTCTGCGAAGTCGCTTTGACGCTCGATAACACGGATGGCACGTTGCCTTTGGAGTACGCTGAGGTAACCGTGGCCCGTCGGGTTTATCGTTCAGGAGATAGCGAATATCTGATCAATCGTCAGGCTTGTCGATTGCGCGATGTATCCGAGTTGTTCATGGACACAGGCGTAGGCCGCGAAGCTTACTCGATTATCGGGCAAGGGCGCATCGAAGAGATTCTCTCGACCAAGTCTGAGGAACGCCGTGGCGTCTTTGAAGAGGCTGCAGGGATCGTCAAGTTTAAGTCACGGCGCAAGGAAGCAGAGAAAAAACTGGCCGAGGCTAGCCAAAACGCGTTACGCGTGCATGACATCCTGCATGAACTCGAAACGCAACTCGCTCCGCTCGAAGAACGCTCCCGGGTGGCGCGGGCCTATCAGTCGGTGGCACAAGAGGCCGATCTGCTTCAGGTTGCCGTGTTAGTCGGTGAGATCGACGCCTTGTTGGAGCGGCGGATGCAGCTTCAGGCCGCGCATGAGCAGGCGAAGCAGTCAGCTCAGGTGAGCGCGGATAATGAGTCAGATGCACTCGCAACTCTTGCCACATTGCGTGGTCAAGCCGATGAACTAGATCGTGAATGGCAAGTGGCGCAAGGGCTGTTAGTGGAAGCGACCGCAAGGCTTGAGCAATGTGAAGCTGATCGGCGCGTGGCTTTCGAACGACAGGAACACGTGATCGCACTACTCGAGGATCTGCGCCTTTCCCGCGAACGATTGCAAACGGAGATCGAGGCGGTGTTGCGCGAACGTGCCGAACTCGCAATACGTCAAGAGCGGCTTGCAACACACGTGGATGATTTGCGAAGACAGCTCGAAGAGGAACTTGCCGCGCAAGACGGAGGCGCTTTACAGACACTCAGGGCGCATGTCGACGAGGCCCGGGCGGCGCTCATCGAGCGCTTGCGCGAACTGGCTACGGATCGCAATGAAATGAAAAATTTAGAGCAACAGCTCGAAGGTCACCAGCGGCGTTTACACAAAGCCAGTGAAGAAGCCGCAGTCGCGCAGGCCAATTGGCAGCGGGCCAAAGAGGAAGCGGACGCTTGCGAGGCCGCGTCTAGCGCCGCAGCCGCACGACTGCAAGACGGTGCGGCTAAGCTGCAAACAGCGCAGGCGGAGGTCCACAATAAGCGCCGTACGGTGGACGAACGGGCCGCCAAACGGCTGACTAGTGAGCGGGAACTGGTGCAAGTGCAGAGCCGGACGGCGACGCTGCGCGAACTCGACCGCGATATGGAGGGGTTTGCTAACGGTCCTAAAGCTGCCATCACTGCAGGTCGAGAGCAGCGTCTAAAGGGGATCCGCGGCGCTGTGGCAGAGCTCATGTCTGTAGACTTCACTTACACGACCGCTATGGAGATCGCGCTAGGCGGGAGTCTGCAGCATGTGGTCGTGGAGACGGAGGCGGACGCGCGCGCTGCTATTGAGTACTTAAAGAAGCGGCAACTCGGTCGCGCCACTTTTTTGCCCTTGTCGACGATTCGTGGTCGGCGGGTTCCACTGCATGACCTGCAGATGGTGAAGAGCGCTGGAGGCTATCTCGGAGTGGCGGCCGACTTGGTTACGTACGACAAGCAATATGCCGCCATAATCGACTCGATGCTTGGTAATGTGCTGATTGCGCGCACGTTGTCTGATGCCAACGCGATCGCGCGCGTGCTGCAGCACCGCTTTCGCATAGTGACGCTCGACGGCGATGTCGTCAGCCAAGGTGGATCCATGACAGGCGGCAGCGTGCAACGGCGGGGCAGCGGTATTCTTGGGCGCGCGAAGGAACTCGAAGAACTCGAGCACAAGGCAACGACGATGGAGCGCGAGGTGGAGGCCAGGACGAAGGACCTGCAGGAGGCGGAAACTGTGTTTTCGCAAGCCAGCGCAGCAGTCCAAGAGCTTACGCAACAGCAGGCGCGGGACACCGCACAGATGAAGCACGAAGAGGCACGCCTAGAACTGTTGCTTGCACAGATCGCAAGGGAAAACGAACGGGTAAACGCGCTATACGAGGAAGAAGCCCTCTATCGCCAGGAGGCACAAGAGGTCGAAGCAAGCATGGGTCGGCTGCGCGCTAAGGTCCAAGCGGCAGAAAATGATACCCAGCAAGCTGAAGTGGATATGAAGATGTGGGAAGAGCGCATCCGCGTCGAGGAAGAGGAGGCGGTTGGTCGCTCGGATCAACTCACGGAGTTGCGCATCGCACTGGCCAAGCAAGAAGAGGCGCTGCAAGGTGCCACCGAAGCGGTGGCGAGACTCGCTTCGCGCGAGATGAGCCTTAGGCAGGAAGACGAGCGTCTGCAGTCGGAACAGCATCAAGCGATTGCGCGGGTAGCGGAACTGCGTGCGGTGTTGTCACAATGCGAAATGAGTGGACAACAGGCGCTTGCGCAGCGCGATTCACAGCAAGAGCGCGCGGCTACATTACGGGAATTGCGCGGGCAACGCAGTCGCGCCTTGGAAGAAGCTGAACATGCAGCCACAGCGTTGCGTGCGGTGAGTCAAGCGGCGGAACATGAGTTGCACCAGCTCGAGTTATCGCGCAGCAAGACAGAAGGCGAACTCGACACGAAAGTGCAAATTCTCGCAGATGAGCACCAACTCGGATTGGAGTTGGCGCGCGATCGGTATAAAATGGATCAGCCGCTACCAGCGGCGCGTGCGCATTTGGCCGATCTAAAACGCCAACTGGAGGCGTTCGGCGAGGTCAGCTTGGGTGCGATCGAGGAATTTGAGCGCGTCGGTGAGCGTTACCACTTTTTACGTGGGCAAGCCGACGACCTGGCACAGGCGCAGAGCCAACTAGAAGGTCTCATCGCGGAGATTGACGAAGAGATGGCGAAGCGTTTTAAAGAGGCCTTTGGCGCCATTCGCTCGCAGTTTCAGGATGTGTTTCGTTCGCTGTTCGGAGGTGGAAATGCCGATGTCTATCTGCTTGACGAGGCCAGTCCACTGACGTGTGGCATTGAGATTGTCGCCGAGCCACCGGGCAAAAAGCTGCAGACGCTCTCGCTGTTGTCTGGTGGTGAGCGGGCATTGACGGCATTGTCACTACTGTTCGCCATTCTTTGTGTAAAACCAGTCCCATTTTGCGTGCTAGACGAAGTCGAGGCCGCTCTAGACGAAGCCAATGTCAGTCGCTTTGCCGATTACTTGCGTGAATTCTCGCACAGTACGCAATTCATTGTCATCACGCACAGACGTGGGACGATGGAAGCGGCCGACGTCTTATACGGGGTCACGATGCAAGAGTCTGGCGTATCCAAGCTCGTATCTGTTCGAGTGCTTCAAGAGGATGCTGAGTCTGCTTAAGAAAGTCATTTGGCAAGGGGTGCCGTATGGGGCTTTTCGACCGTTTCAAAGAGACGCTGAGCAAAACTAGACAGACGTTTACCTCACGTCTGGGGGCGGCCCTGCGCCGTCGCAAGATCGATGAAGATGTCTATGAAGAGCTCGAAGACGCGTTGTTAAGCGCCGATGTCGGACTCGAAACGACTACCCGGCTTCTCGAAGCTGTACAAAAGGAGGCGCGCCGCCAGCGACTCGAAACAGCTGATCAATTGACCCCTCTGTTGCGTGAAGCGGTCGTGAGCGAGTTGGGGGAAGATGCCTGTGCGTTTGCCCTGGACGATGGATTGACTGTGATCCTGGTTGTAGGTGTCAATGGCGCTGGCAAGACGACGACGATCGGCAAGTTGGCGCACCGCTTTCGCGGGCAGGGCAAGAAGGTGCTCGTCGCTGCAGGCGACACGTTTCGCGCGGCCGCCATTGAACAACTGCAAGTGTGGGCCGATCGCGCTGGCGTCGACGTCGTGCGGCAAAGCCAAGGCTCAGATCCCGCCGCCGTCATCTACGACGCACTGCAGGCGGCAAAGGCGCGGGGCGTACAGGTCCTGCTGTGTGACACCGCGGGGCGATTGCAAAACAAAGCGCATTTAATGGCTGAACTCGAGAAGCTCAAGCGAGTGATCGCGCGTGAGGTGCCTGGCGCTCCACACGAGGTGTTGTTGGTACTCGATGCCACGACAGGACAAAATGCTCTATCGCAGGCACAACTATTTCGGGACTCGGCAGAGGTCACAGGCATTGCGTTGACCAAACTCGACAGCACCGCCAAGGGTGGCTTTGTCATCGCGATTCGCCACGAACTGGGCATCCCGGTCAAATGGGTGGCCACGGGAGAAACGATCGAGGACCTACAACCGTTCTCGGCGCAAGAATACGCGCAAGCCCTTTTTGCCGATGTCTAGGTATGCGGTATGACATCACTGGTGACAAGTACTTTTGCTTGACAGCTAAAGGCCTATTTGCTATAGTACAGACAATAGATGGATACAGGCGTGATCATGTTGGATGAAGTGCTTGAACGGATTGTCGAAACTGGCTTGTTGTTTGACCTATACCAGGCCTTACTAACACCGAGGCAACGCGATGTCTTGAGTATGCGGATGGTCGAGGACCTTTCGCTAGCCGAGGTTGCAGAGGAACTGCATATCACGCGCCAGGCGGTTTATGATACTTTGCAGCGCACAGTGGCGCAGCTTCATGAGTATGAGGCTTTATTGGGGTTATTGCGAGCACAGAGGCTGCGGGCGACACAGGTCGCCGTCATCTCGGAAATGCTTGGTTCTCTGATGGATGTACCGCCGGAAGCGTTTGTTTTGCTAGAAGAATTGATCTGACACGCAAGTGCAGGCGGCGGACTTTTGGAAGAGGTGATTCGGTGTTCGATCGGCTATCCACTCGACTGCAAGACGCCTTCGCCAAGCTGCGCAGCAAAGGACGATTGTCCGAAGACGATGTCAAGGAAGCCTTGCGCGAGATTCGACGCGCGCTCCTCGACGCCGACGTTCACCATACCGTGGCCAAGGAGCTTACGGAACGCATTCGTGAGCAGGCGGTTGGCCAAGAAATTCTTCAGAGTCTAACAGCTGCGCAGCAAGTAGTGAAGATCGTCAACGACGAATTAGTTGCTGTCATGGGAGGGGAGCAGGCGAAGCTCGGTCGTTCCGCCAAGCCACCCACCGTCATTCTCATGGCAGGGACACAAGGTGCAGGCAAGACGACCGCAAGTGCTAAGTTAGCGCGCTATCTGACTGAGACGGAGCACCGGCGGGTGCTTCTCGTGGCGGCAGACGTCTATCGGCCGGCTGCGATCCAGCAGTTGGAGATCCTAGGTGCGCAGATCGGCGTTTCCGTGTTTTCGCAAGGAACCGATGTGGCGCCGCCGGAGATTGTCGGACATGCACTCGACGAGGCGCGTCGCGGCGGCTACGATACGGTGATTGTGGATACGGCTGGGCGGTTGCACGTAGATGAAGCCCTCATGGTTGAACTCGAGCAGATTCAAGCAGTGAGTACACCGGAGGAGATTCTTCTTGTCGTCGATGCGATGACGGGGCAAGACGCGGTTAACGTTGCCGAGAGCTTTCACAAGCGTTTTCCGCTCACGGGCGTTATCTTAACCAAGATGGACAGTGATACCCGGGGCGGGGCGGCGCTGACTGTGCGTCACATCACTGGGTGTCCGGTGAAGTTCATCGGGACCGGCGAGAAGATGGACGCTCTGGAGCCTTTTTATCCAGATCGCCTTGCTTCGCGAATACTTGGCATGGGGGACGTGCTGACGCTCATCGAGCGCGCGCAGGCGACGATCGATGAAGATGAAGCGCGGAATCTTGAAGCCAAGTTGCGGCGAAATGAGTTTACGTTGGAAGACTTTCTTACTCAGCTCCGTCAAGTGAAGAAGTTGGGGCCGCTTGATCAGATTCTCGGCATGTTGCCTGGTATGGGGAAACTCAAGCAACTGCAGGGGGACGCAGTTGATGATCGGCAACTGAAGAAAGTTGAAGCGATTATTCTTTCGATGACCAGGCAAGAGCGTCTGCAACCCGAACTTGTGATGAAAAGCTCCAGTCGGCGCGTTCGGATCGCAAGTGGCAGTGGCACGCAAGTTCGCGATGTGAACCAGCTTTTGAAGCAGTTTGACGATATGCGTAAGCTGTTTAAGCAGTTTTCTGGGATGGGCAAAGGTTCGCGCAAAGCGATGAGCGGTTTGGCCAACTCGTTGCGGTCAGGTGGCGGAGGTGCAGCCTTTCCGAGCGCGGGCGGTCGCAACAAGCGCCGGCGTTGACTTTGAGAGACTCTGATAAGGAGGTGAAAGGATATGGCAGTAAAGATTCGCTTGAAGCGTATTGGCGCAAAGAAATCCCCTTACTACCGTGTGGTAGTGGCGGATTCGCATTCGCCGCGCGACGGTCGTTTTGTCGAGGAGATCGGCACGTACAATCCGTTGACTGATCCTGCGCAAATCAATATTCGCGAAGATCGCGCTATCTACTGGTTACAAACTGGCGCGCAACCTTCTGATACCGCTAGACATTTGTTGAGTCAAGTTGGGATTATGAAGAAGGTTCATGAGCTTCGCTTGGCGAGCAAGTAAGGTCTCCAAAACTTCCGCGGAGTGGATGGAGGTTGCACTGTGAAGGTTCTGGTCGAATTGATCGCGCGTAGTTTAGTGGATTTGCCGGACGAAGTTCACGTACGCGAGATTCCCGGAGAACGGGGCGTCACCTACGAACTATCTGTCGCTCCGTCGGATGTGGGGAAGGTCATCGGCAAGGGGGGTCGCATCGTCAAGGCGATGCGATCAGTAGTATCCGCTGCCGCCATTCAGGATCAAAAGCGCATAAACATCGAGATCGTCTAACGGTGCTCGATTGATTAGGGGACAGGCCTATGGCCTGACCCTGATTGTCTTTGTGGAACGACGCTATGCTTATGGGATTTTACTTTTGGGGAGTGTTCCAGTCTATGTTAACAATTCGACAACCGGTGGCTGTCAAGTTTGTTTTGACGGAAGAAACCAAGCAAAACTGGTTGGCGGAACTTCGTCGCCTGATCAACACGACGATCGCCGAATTAGAAGAGCTTGAGTTCCGTGGCAAACAGTGGGTTCGTGATGCTGAGAAGCAAGGGGAAGCCGCTGTGGAAGCTGCCAATCAACGCATTGAGATGGAGCGGGCACAGCGTGTGGAACGTCGCGAGCAATTGATCGCCCAACTGTCTCAGATCCAGCAACTTGACCTGGATTCGGAAGTTCCGAACGGCACTGTAGAGACGACAGTAGAGGTCAAGGTCGGCGACGCTTGGGACCAGGTACTTCAAGGTAGCGAGATTATTGTCAAAGATGGCGTGATTGTAGAGATTCGCCAGAATGGTTCCTCTCTTTAAACCCTTTTCTCCAGATTGACAGTTTACAACACGGATGGTGGTCCGCGCATTGGAAGAAGAGATGTTCACAGTTGGCGTCATCACGGGAACACACGGGTTGCGTGGCGATGTGAAGGTGCTTTCGCGCACTGACTTCCCCGAACTACGTTTCGTGCAAGGCGCTCACCTTTGGCTGGTACCCGCCGAAGGTAGCAGGACGGCGCCACGGGAGGTGGTGGTCCGCACAGCTCAGTCGCATAACCGGGTGTACATCGTTTCTTTCGAAGGTTATCTTTCGATCGATGACGTGCAGGCATGGAGAGGTTCTTTACTTCGGGTGCGCCGTCAGGACCTTCCACCTTTGCCGCAAGGCGAATACTTTATTCGCGACTTGATTGGATGCGCCGTCTATACAGAGGATGGGAATCTATTCGGTGAACTGGTCGATGTCCTGACGCCCGGCGCAAATGATGTCTACGTTGTGCAAACTTCTCTACACGGATCAGTTTTGCTGCCGGCTATACCGCAGTGCATTTTGCATGTGGACATTTCGACGAGACGGATGGATGTGCGTCTGTTGCCAGGGCTACTGGATTGAGTAGGGGATGGTAGCGCCGTGCTGAACATTGACGTCCTGACCCTGTTTCCTGGCATTATGGAGGGAGCGCTGCGCGAGAGTATCCTCGGTCGCGCGCAGACTCAAGGCCATGTGAAGATTAACCTCACCAACTTTCGAGACTATGCCACGGACAAGCATCGTACCGTGGATGACTATCCGTACGGTGGCGGTGCAGGTATGGTCTTGAAGGCTGAGCCTTTGTACCGTGCAGTTGAAGATATCGGCGGTGTGGATCCGCACGCGCGCGGTCGCGTTCTTTTGATGTCACCGCAAGGCGTCCCTTTCTCGCAGAAGTTAGCCGTAGAGTTGGCTCGAGAGTCGCGATTGCTGTTCATCTGTGGGCATTATGAGGGCTTCGACGAGCGTATTCGGACGGGCCTCGTGACGGATGAAATATCGATTGGCGATTACGTGCTAACAGGCGGTGAACTTCCTGCGTTGGTGATGATCGACGCGGTGGTTCGACTATTGCCGGGCGTACTTGGCAATGACGAGAGCGCACAAACTGATTCTTTTGCAGACGGACTGCTGGAGTTTCCGCAGTATACCCGACCTGAGGTTTTTCGCGGGATGGGGATTCCACCGGTGTTATTGTCGGGGCACCATGCGCAGATTGCTAAGTGGCGCCGTCAGCAGTCTTTACTGCGTACCTTACAGCGACGCCCAGAGTTGCTTGACACAGTGGTGCTCACGCGTGAGGATCAGAAACTGCTGGACGACGCTAAACGCGAGTCGGACAATCGCTAACAGTGGCAAAGCCGCCCGGATGTGCGGATCCCGGCGCGATCTCTATCTATAGAAGGTAAAGTGAGCCCGCAGACGAATGCGATCCCTGTATCCCTTTTGCATTCGTCTGCGGGCTCAAATCAAAGTATGCATCCTCGCGCGTTGCTGTGCCATTTCACCCCTACAGAAGCACTTGCCGACCAGCTCGTCCGAGCCGGGGATATGTGCTGACTTTACCGGTAGGCGAAAACACTGTCGCGAAAATCGCCCGCGGTTCTCTCACAAGTGATTTTCGTGGGGTTCGGATGATGCTTTTGTTTGTCGAAAAATCCCTGTTTCGATCTTGTTGACACAGGGTAGGCAGGCGTGCTATATTACTACTTGTCGCCGCGAGCACGGGCCGAGAAAACCCAAGCACAGAGCGGCACGACAAGCCCTTCGAAGTTGAAGTGGGGAGTCGGAAAAAGCAGTGTGGATCCTTGAAAACTAAACACGTATCCAAGTCGCTATGAGCGATCATAGCGCAATCAACCACGCGAGTAAGGCAAGTGTTCACTTTGGTGGACACCGCCGAATAAGAGAGTGACTTCGGTCACTGTCATGATTCGAGAGTTTGATCCTGGCTCAGGACGAACGCTGGCGGCGTGCCTAATACATGCAAGTCGCACGGACACCTTCGGGTGTCAGTGGCGGA
>JAPNUP010000112.1 GCA_026627345.1 Bacillota bacterium
AGAATGCCTATAAATCCCGCCTCTTTCTTCTTCTAAATGCCTACCTACAATATTCGACCTCAAAGAGCCAGAAAGTCGAGTACACCTTCTGGAGCTCTTAAAATATTGTAATAAAAATAGTAAGTATTACCTATGGAAAAGAAGAGTAGTTGACTTTGATATACGAGAGAAGTAGAAGATATTAGATGAGAGAAAAGTTTATAACCATAGACGTTAAGTATATTGTAGAGATGAAAAAAATGAGTCAAGAAGAAATTAAAAAAGAAATAGATATACAAAGAGAGATTTTAAAGCAAATTCTAGTTCAAAAAAAACTAATTATACATATAAATGATATTAGCAATTTATCACTTCCGAGCGAATATTTTATGACAGAAAATTTAGTTACTTTACCGTTTATAAAATCAATGTTATCAGAGCAAGAAATTGATTTTGTTGATTTTGTCGACAAAAAAATTTTTAGAATTGACACAGAAAAAATTGCAACTAAATACATTTTATATAAGACTACTGATTGTACAAAACAAAATTCAATATTCTCTGTACTATTACAAAAAGCTGACGAATTAGGATTCAAAATAAAAATGAACACAAAGAATTTTAATCAAAAGCAAGAAATTGGAAAAATATACTTTGAAATTTACGACGGTGATAAGAAATTAGCTACAATCGTAAAGAAAAGTTTTTATTGTAATAACTGTTTAGACAATCCAGAAGTTAACGTAGGAGTACAGAAGTGTGTAAAATTCTACATTAAATAATTTTTTATTTTCTCATTTCTATTTTTCATTTTCTATTTTTCTATTTATAATTACATTTCTACATCATATATTTTTTATGCATAATTTTTCTCTTTTCTCTAATAACATTTCTATTGCTTGTTAATTACAATTAACAAAAGTAGAGATGACGAAATTTTATGAGAGAAAAGTATATATAGGGGAAGAAACAAATATATAATGGTGAAAAAATGAGATATCAGATAATACATGGTCAATTAAAATTTAATTTGCCTCCGGCGTTTCAGCTTTTTTCTTCTAGATTAAACTATGTGTTTAAAGTAGTGTTACCAGGCACTACTAACGTTATTGATGCGATTTCATATTCTTCACAATCAAGACTTACATCTAAGGCATGGTATATCATGGTAAAGACAGACAACGAAACAACGCTAAAATATGTTAGTGGCATGTGGATGATTGGCAATAGCTTAATTAGATTTGTGCAAAGAAAGAAAATTACAAAATTGGACATGACGTTCAACGACTTAGTTCTGAAGGCGTATGGAAATATAATAAAAAATATGCCGTTGACAAATGGCAATTATCTGCTATACGTTGACAATTACGGGATCGAGGTATACGATAAATTCAGAAAATGCGATACTTTGATACTGCCCTTGTTTGCATCACAGGGGCATTTGGACATTTATATGCTTCCTGTAGGTTCACTCTCGAAATTGAACTTAGAATTTGAAGAAGGCGAAATAAACATTTACAACCATCAGTTACATGGTAAAATAAAATATATTACAGCCAGGCAAGGAACTATAGTGAAAGTTGAAGATAATATTGTTATAACCAGCGAAGATCATCCGGATACAATCGAATTGCAACAAGGGGATTATCTTTTGGTTCATACACCACCCGCTAAAAAGAAGGTGGATTAAGTCATCATTTTTTTTTATGCACTATTTTTCTCATATTTTAATTATTATTTCTATTCTATTCTAATTCCCCTTTTTATTCCAGAAAGGTGCGGGATGAATGCGTAGATACATTGTGGGTCGCTTCAGAATTATACGAAAATTTTTAAGTAATTACGCTAGTTATTATTCAAAGCATTCATCCCGCACCTTTTCGATGGGGCGGGTGAATGAGAAATAGCGGTGCACCCGATAGTATGCCAGGTAATATACTTCACGTTCGTTAGTGTTATTTAAAGAATCTTCCAAAAATTTTTTGGTAGAGGAAATAAATGTACGCAAAAAAGATCCCGGACGATGTGCTATATATTCACGAATGACACATCTTTTTCTATCGTCTGTAATAGCTGTGCATATCCTTACTTCTTTTTTCATGAAACTATCAAAAAATTTATAATTGACAGAAACGTTATTGTAAACATATATAGCCTTTAATAACCCTGCAGAAACTCCTACAAAATAATAAACATTTTCTGGTATAAATACATGAATATTATTGTTCACGTGGATTCACCTCAATATCTATTCCCCTCTCCTAATATATATACTTTTCGCTCTTAGTGGAAACGTTATTAGAGAGAGAGGAGACAGATTTATAAAGATATACACAAATATATTATTGATGATAAAATGAGAGACGACACTACGACATTAAGAGTTAAAAAAGAGTTAAAAAAGAAATTCGAAGAATTGTGCGAAAGTGAGGAACTGCCGTTGATAAAATGTGCTAATTTGCTTGTTAACGAAGCCCTATCTAGGGGCTATATCATCAAAGAACGACATGAACTATTCGAAAAATTGAAGAAAAATAATGCATAAATCCATAAAGATAATATTATTTTTTTATATAAAAAAAATCTTCTTATCCACTCACTTTTATATTATTTCCTCTCCATATGTCCCTTTACATTTTTCAATATATACATAAATATTCAAATAAATAGAAACTGAGATTCGAGAGGATTAAAGTAGTGAAAGATTTATATAACAGGAGAGAGAAGAATATGATGAGGTGATATGAGGATGATAAATTGTTACAACATGCTAAAAAACAGTGGCTATAGCCTTCAAGGCTATAGCCAGGATACAATACTCGAACTATTAAACAAAGAGACAGACGAAAGCGTAGAGGAATGCGAAAAACTATTTACAACTTTAACGGTTATATACGGGTGAGTCATGATGTCGTTGACAATAGGATTGAAATACTTAATAAGCGGGGAATGGTATTCCATAAAAAAACAGATAATGGATGACATATACGAAATAGCAGACGAAAAGGGAAATGCATACATCGCAGAGATTTGTTGGCAGTATTGCTGGGACGGTAACAGCACCGTCATCTCCGGAATCAGAATACCTACAAATGCAATGCCAGTAGAGAAAATAATAGAGTTTCTAAGCAAAACAACGTGTCTGTAGAGGTGGGAAAAATGACAAATGAAGTGAAAATAATCAAATTTAATTCAGAAACAGAATACAGAAACTATATAGCGACTGCGCCAGAAATAATCAAGAAAAAAGCAACAGAATTTGAAAATAAGTATCACAGAATCCCTATGATTCTACAACTTACTGGTTTCGACAAGGGCATG